>CAMAXY010000001.1 GCA_945862215.1 Singulisphaera sp. GP187
ATTTTGGGATCGATTCGGTCGAGGATTCTGATTCGACTGCTTGTTCGAGCTGCCGTTTTTCTTGCCAGCATTCTCTCCACCGATCAAGTCGCGTGTTCGATCGCTTGGTTGCATCGAACCTGTCTGAGTTGCGCCAGCTTTTCGCTGTCCTGGCGGCAGAAAACGCTGCCGATTCGCAAGTGCAACTTCCGGTGAAACCTTCAGCAATTTCAAGGAAATGTCCTGTGCTTTGCTGATGTCGTCCTTTGTCAGTTTCGCACGCAATTGATTTCGTTCATTCGCAGCAGTGTTGTTTCCAGCGCTAGCAGCAATATTCAGCCAGGCATATGCGATTGTTTGATCGAATGGAACTCCTGTTCCACGACGATGCAATTGCGCTAGAAAATATTGCGCCCAATCGAGACCTTGTTCTGCAGCATCGATGTAGTAACCCGCTGCGATGGTTTCATTCTGCGGAACACCATCGCCGCGTTCGAAGAGAACACCTAATTGAAACTTTGCATGTGGCACGCCATTCTCTGCAGCGATTTGATACCAACGCGCTGCCTCGAGATCGCTTTCTGGAATGCCATTTCCGCTGTCGTAACGAAGTCCAATCGCAAAGCATGCATCTGGATATTTCTGATTCGCAGCGAGGAGATAGAGTCGACTTGCTTCGGAGTTGTCGCTTGGAATCCCCGTGCCGAATTCGTAGAGTCGCGCGAGTTCGTATTGCGCAGCAGGAAGTCCAGAGATGGATGCTTTGTCGAACCATGCAGCGGCCTCGCGCGCATTTGCTGGAACACCGCCTTCACCACTGAGCAGAATTCTTCCAAGCATCAATTGCGCATCTGCATCGCCACGCTCTGCAGCATTGAGAAAACAACGCGCTGCAGCTTGCCCATCTTTCGTGACTCCATCGCCTGCGCTATGAAGCATTCCCAGCGAAATGTTTGCGGGAATCGAACCTTGAGCAGCAGCGAGCGAATACCAATGTGCGGCGAGAGTCGTATTTCGCGCAATTCCATCGCCATATTCGAACATTTGCGCTAATTGCAGTTGAGCTGCTGCAGATCCTGCTTGCGCTGCAATCTCGAACCACTTCGCGGCTGCGGGGGAATCCACTGGAACACCAGTGCCGTCACGAAGCGTGATTGCCAACGCAACTTGCGCAAGGACTAATCCCTGTTCGGCTGCCATATTGAACCATTCCAGAGCCTCTATTGGACTTGCATCAATCCCAATTCCTTGTTGCAGTCGAGCTGCAAACTGATATTCGGATATGGCATCACCTTTTTCTGCAGCGGCGCGAAACCAATCGGTCGCGGTTGTTTGATCTGTCAGAGTGCTGTCTTGAGTGGAATAGATGAATCCCAGCCATCTTCCCGCTTGCGAGTGATTCGACTTCGCAGCAATTTCAAGCCAAGGGATTGCCGCAATTGGATCTTGTGCGACGCCAATTCCATCGGCGAGGCGGATGCCAATTTCGAGTGCCGCGTCGGAATTCCCCGCATTTGCGGCGAGGAGATACCAACGTGCGGCCTCGACGGGATCCATCGTGACACCTTCGCCTTTGTCGGTCATCAAAGCCAGTCGAAGTGCCGAAGGGGAATCGCCCAATTCTGCCGCAACTTTCAGCCATTTCGCGATGGCTATCAAATCACGAGCGGCGCCTTTTTTGCTGTTGTCAAAGATGTTGACGAGTTCAAGCGCCGCTTCCAGACTTCCACCTTTGGCAGCAATGTCGTATTGCCGAATGGCTTCGACCATATCCATCGGGACACCGTCGCCTTTTTCATAGCGCTTGGCCTGAGCAAGAGATTCCGCAGGGGTGACTTGTGGGCGATCAGAGCAGCTCATGATCAGCAGAGCTGTACTCGCAATCAGGCAAATCATTTTTGTTTCGCTCGCTCTTGAACTCATGTCAATATCGTAACGCTTTCAGCCACCTTGGCGCAATGTTTCAGATGTCGACTTGAATTCCCAACTCGACCATTCGGCCAGGTGGAATGGAGAAATACAACGGATTGTTCGAACTGATTTGGGCAAGCGCACAGAAAATACGCTTCTGAAAGCCAGGCATCGAAGATCGTCCGCGTGGTGTGATGATCGTTCGGCCGAGGTAATACGTCGTCGTACCTTCGCTTGTCTCGAGTCCTTGTTCCCCAGCGATTCGGAGCATTCGCGGGACATCTGCAGATTGCAAAAAACCGTGTCGCGCGGAGAGAGACCAAAAATTGTCGCCTAAATCTGTCGCCGTGACTTGATCTTCAGGATCAACAAAGGGAATGGATGTTGCTTGCACAGACATCACAACCACTTGTTCGTGCAGCGCTTTATTGTGTTTGATGTGGTGAAGCAATGTCGGCGGTACACCAGTTGATTGCGGAGTCAAGAAAACCGCAGTTCCTGGAACGCGAAGGATCGGATGCGTCTGCAAATTGTTCAGTAAGTGGACAAAATCAAGAGTCTGCTTCGAATATTTCTCGATCATAATCTTGCGACCACGAGTCCAAGTCAGCATTAAAAAGATAATTGCAGACGCGATGAGCAATGTCAGCCAACCGCCCCTAGGAATCTTGAATACGTTGGTGACGACAAAGAGCAAGTCGACAGTGAGAAAAATTCCCCAAAAAATTCCGCAGCGGATAAGTCCCCAACCCTTGTGGCGGAACATCAAAATTCCAAACAGCATCGTGACGATCGCCATATCCATCGCAACAGCCAGTCCATACGCATGGGAGAGATGTTCTGATGTTCGAAAACTGAGCACAATGAGGCTGACAGTAATGATCGCAATCACATTGAGTGCTGGAACATAAATCTGTGATCCATGCTCAGAAGTATGGACGACGCGAAGGCGTGGCAGAAGCCCCATCAGAATCGCTGCATTTGTCAACGAGAACATTCCAGTAATGATTGATTGGCTTGCGATGATCGCAGCGGCCGTTGCAAGTAGCACCATTGGAATCAGTCCCCATTCTGGAACGAGGAGAAAGAAAGGATTCACGATCGCATTGGGATCACGCATTAAGAGCGCGCCTTGGCCGAGATAACTGAGTAAAAGCCCAGGTAGCACCACGAAATACCAACACAAGATGATTGGCTTGCGACCGAAGTGACCAAGATCTGCATAGAGCGCTTCACCGCCGCTGACGCAGAGCATTGCCGCTCCTAAAACCGTAATGGCAGACCAGAAGGAGTGTTGAAAAATTTCCAGAACATAAAAAGGATTGAGTGCTTCGAGCACTTGCGGAGTCTTGGTCACGCTCAAAAATCCGAGTAATCCAATCGTAGAAAACCAGACAATCATTACTGGTCCGAAGAGCCGGCCGATGTATGAACTGCCTTTGCGCTGAATGGAGAAGATGCCAATCAGCACAATAATTGCTAATGCGATAATGACTTTTTCTGAAAAAATAGTATTTTCGCGATTGCCAATTGGAGTTAGTTCTTTTAAACCTTCAAGCGCCGAAAGAACGGACATTGCAGGAGTGATCAGCCCGTCAGAGTAAAGCAGTGCTGCGCCTGCGATACCAAGCACGAAGAGCGAAGGTGGCAATTTGAAGACCGAACCTTCTTTCGAGTTTGGCAGGAGCGAAAGAAGCGCAAAGATTCCGCCTTCACCGCGATTGTCTGCGCGAAGAATAAAAAATGCATATTTGATAGCAATGACAAAGATCAGCGTCCAGAAAAACAGACTGATCAGGCCGAACACAATGTCGTTTGAGACTTCGCCCGCTTCGGGCTTCAGAAATCCAGCTCGAAAAGCGTAAAGCGGACTTGTTCCGATGTCGCCAAAGACAATGCCCAGAGCAGCGAGCGCCAGTCCCGCCATCGCAGGATGCTTGGCAATTGCGGACTTTGAATCCGAGTCGTTGAGATCTTGAGAAGCGGGAGTGGTCATTGGAGAAATCGCAACAAACCAATTCCGAAGCGACGGTCGCTGCGGTGGGACGAATCGGAGATTGTATGAGGGATTTGCTTGCAAATGATGAGCAAGCGAAAATGTCTCTATGGCGAATAATGAGCGCAAATTGATGCGATACTGTGGGTATGTCGCAACAATGGGACGCAATCGTGGTTGGATTAGGGGCAATGGGATCCGCTGCGATGTGGCATTTGGCGCAGAGGGGTGTGCGGGTGCTTGGGATCGAACAATTTTCGCGCGGTCACGATCGGGGAAGTTCGCACGGAGGATCTCGAATTATTCGCTTCGCATATTTCGAACATTCAGATTATGTGCCGCTGCTTCGAAGGTCAGATGTGTTGTGGAAGGAAATCGAAACGCGAAGCGGGGCGAAACTTGTTCATCGTTGTGGTGTCCTGTATGGCGGGATGCATTCGAGCGAAGTGATCGCTGGCGTGAAGCATTCTTCGCAGTTACATGGGCTTGCAATTGAATCGATCAATCCTTCAAAGATCGGTGATCGATTTCCTGCGTTCGCAAATTGTTCTGAACCGATTGATGAATTTCTATTTGAACCCCATGCTGGATTCGTGCGACCCGAACGTGCGATCTGTGCGATGCTTGATGATGCGCAGCGAAATGGAGCTGTTCTGCGCGAAGGCGAAGCTGTCCAAGAATGGCGAGAACGCGGCGAATATGTCGAAGTCACCGCAGGTGGTGTGACGCATCGTGCGCGAGAACTCGTTTTGTGTCCCGGCGCGTGGACGCAAGAGTTGGCTCGTACGATTGATGTTCCACTTGTCAATACGCGGCAAGTAATTGGATGGATTACGCCACGCGAACCCACGCTTGGAGATTCGCAAGTGATGCCAGCATTCTTTTTGGAACGCGAAAACGGAGTTCCAATTTATGGCGTGCCGATGGCAGGCGATCAGGGAATGCCAAGTGGAATCAAAGTTGGATTCCATGGCGGCGGCGAAGAATGTGCCGCAGATTCGATTGATCGAGTGGTGCGACTCGATGAAGTTCAAGCTCTAGAAACTGCGTTTGCACGCGCTGCACCGGGAGTTGCTGGCGCAGTGACAGCATCGTCAGTGTGCATGTACACGAATACTCCCGATGGGCATTTCGTCATTGATCGAATGCCAGGATGTCAACGAACATCCATTGCGTGCGGATTCTGCGGTCACGGATTCAAGTTTGCGCCAGTTGTTGGGGAAATTCTTGCAGATTTAGCGATGCATGGCCAGACAGATTTGCCGGCAGATTTTCTGAAACGAAAAAGATTCGCTCAGGATTGATCAGTCTGAACTTTACGGAACTTATTAAATCTGTTGCAGGCGTCTTCCTGCGAAGAACCAAATCGCAGCAGAAACCGCCATCGTGATTGGGATCAAACTCATTCCCACTCGCATGCCCATCGAGGAGTCGAATATTTTCCCGACAAGCCAAGGACTGGGAACATCGCCCAAGAGATGAATGAGCAAGACGCTCATCCCGATTGCCAATGGTCGAAGCATTGCAGAGACCGAGTTGAGGATGACTGTATTGACGGGGCCTTGGGTTGCAAATGAGCACGCAGATGAGATCGTCAGTCCCACGATAATCAGCCAATCATCATTGGAATACAAGGCGATGACGGAGGTTGGTGCAGCAACTGCCATGCAGATTCCACAGAGTTTTAGGCATGATGCAGAACCTCCGCCAAGTCGTTTAGCAAATACACCGCCTGCAATTGTTCCAACCAATCCTGATGCAACCAAGACAATCCCAAATGTCGTTGTTGATGATGCGACGCTCCAACCGTGAGCCGTTTGCAAGTAATAAGGCATCCACACCGCAAGTGCACCAAAGGCAAATGTGAAGGCGATGTATCCGACAGTCGCAGTCACAAATTCTCTTGATTTCAAGATTGTTTTGATGCTTGACGAGATGTTGCTCGCGGTGGGGGCATGCATCGATGCACTTGTGCTCGTGCCTGTCGCCACATCTGATTTTCCAGGCTGAGGATCTTTCAATTTGAGGCAGACGATTGCAAGCGCAATTCCTGGGACTCCGCCTGCGAGAAAAACTTCGCGCCAGCCCCAGGCGTTCACGATTAATCCCGATGCGATATAGCTCAGTGCGCTCCCAACAGGAATTGCCGCATAAAAGATACTCAGGGCGAATGGACGTCGCACGGGCGAATAGTGATCAACCAACATCGCGGGGCCAACAGTGGTGTATGCCGCCTCGCCGATGCCAACGATCGCACGCATGATGAATAATTGCGTGAGCGTGTTTACCAAGCCGCTTCCCATTGTGGCGACGCTCCAAATCAGAATTCCAGCAGCGAGGATGAGAGTTCGGCTCATGCGTCGAGCAAGAATGCCGAAGACCGGCGATGCCACCATATAGACGAGCAGAAAAACGCTTGTCAGCAATCCGATGTCCGCATCATTTGCCCCGAGTGCTTCTTTCAACGGCACGACGATTCCTGCGATCAAATATCGATCAAGATAATTCAACAAATTGATCACCGTCAGTGTGGTGAGCGCGATTCGCGCAGATCGCATTGAAGCGTCCGCATGACTCTTTGACTGTGACATTGATGAAGGTGCTACCTAAACGCCGCAAATGGGGCAACTGTCTTTTATGCGCAAGGGATTTGTTTGTGCAATCACGGATAGAGTCGTTGCACACGATTCGCAGTCACTTCGTAACATTCATCTGTTGGCGGAATGCGTCCGCTTTTTCATTTACACCTTTCAGGAGATTTCAACATGCGTATCAAATTGGCTCCATCCCTTCTTCTCAGCGCTCTCTTGGTTGCTTGCTCTGGCGTTCCAAAAACTACAGAGCAAAAGGAAAGTCTTTCGAGTGCTGTCAAAAACTCTATTGATTTAGTAAAGGCAGCGGATCCAACTTTGCAGAAACTCTTTGATTCTGCTTATGGTTATGCCGTGTTGCCATCCGTTGGCAAGGGCGGATTTCTGATTGGTGGAGCTGGCGGCGATGGTGAAATGTTTAAGGGCGGCAAGTTGGTTGGTTATTGTTCGATGGGCCAAGGAACGATTGGCGCGACAATTGGCGGACAATCTTTCGACGAATTCATCTTCTTGAAGGACGAAGCGAGTTACAAGGATTTCACAAGTGGTCAGTTCGCTGTTGCTGCGCAGGTTTCTGCCGTGATGGTGAAAGCTGGAACCGGAGCGGCAGCTGCATATCAAAATGGAGTTGCTTTGTTTGTGAATAATGCCAAAGGCGCAATGGCTGAAGCTGCGGTTGGTGGACAGCAATTCAACTTTGTGCCGCTTGATTCTGCGAAGTAATTTGCGACGAAAGTTCGGCAAATTTTGTAAATGAATTCAGACCGCAGGAGTAAATCCTGCGGTTTTTTCTTTGCGCGGGAACAGCCACGGAAATGCATAAGTGATCAGCCGTGAAAAGATCCCGCCGGGCTCAGACAGTCCTCGGCGACCGACACGATCTGATTTACGAAATTTAATTGCAAGTGCCGTCGGCCGCCTGCGGAACTCGCCCGGCAGGATTTTTCAACGGCTGGGTACGCACACAGAAGCACGACGGAATCTGGAAAACGTTCGAGCGAGAATTTGATTCGCTCACGTGGGCAGCGGAATGATTTGAACCCCGGCGAGTTTGCAAGCCGAGCAAGTCTGCGCAGTTGTCTTGGCGCGCGCCATAGGGCGCGCTGGATTTCAGCGCGCAGCATGTTTGAGCGCCAGGATATGCGTCCCGCGGCGTTGACAAAAAACATTCCGTGGATTTGTTCGATGTATGCAGCGAATCAGTCCGTCTTCAGCGTCTGCGTCGCGATACAAGTCCTGCAAGTCCAAGAAGCGCGAACGCGCCTGGTCCAGGAACAACTGTGTATGTCAAGAATGCACCAGCAACACTTGGGGTTCCCCATCCTGTGGTTGCAATCACGTTGCTGCTCAAATGGTCAACTCCAGGATCGTTTCCGCCGCCCCCTGACGTGGCAACATCGAACGAGATGACGCTTCCAACAAACAAGTTCATCGAAGCCAAGGACATGGTCCAAGAGACGGTGTTGCCGCTTTGCACATTGCTGAAAGTCGTAGCCGATGCCCAATCCCATCCCAAGAAATTGTTCGCAACAAATTGCGAATTGTTGCTCGATTGATCAACCCACGAACCAACGAAGTAATCAATTTGTGCACCCGATAAGTCAATCGGTCGACTCCAGGCATTCGTACCCGTTCCACCACCAATTGTTGTTTCAAGGAAGATCATGTACTTCGTCCAACTTTGGAACTCTCGAGTTGTCACAGAGAATGTGATATCGGTTGCGGTGTTCTCAACCCACACGCTTGTGATATCGAGGTTTCCTAAACTATTATCAAACAAGTCGTTTTGTGTGTCTTGAAATAATTGGCCAGCAGATGACGTAAAAGCGCCAGCAGATGCCAAAGATGTCAGTGATGCGAAAAGCAAACAGACCGCACCAGTTTGGAAGGAATTGAGTCGGAAAGAATTTAGATTTTTCACAGGTGTTTTCTCGAAAGAGGGGGCGTTGCCTCTGCCTCTCTCCACAACAAGTTATCCTCAACGAACATAAGTTGAAGTTCATGTATTGTAATCCAATTACAACTCAATGCAAATCTTTTCTGAAAAATTATGGACACAAACCAAATGAAAAACACACCTATGCAAGCGCAACACTCTCGCCGAAGTCAATTTTCCTCCCAATATTCGGTCATTTATTGGGTTATTGGAATCTCTATAGTCGCCCTAGGTTTCGCCCAGTCCAAAGAACGGGTTTTTAAATACGCAGTCCACGATATGACTCGACCCCAGCCGGCGATTGTCACCCCTGGGCCCGCTTGCCTCAGCAGCGCTCCGAGTGATGCCATTGTTCTCTTTGGCGGTAAAGATTTGTCCGCGTGGTCGAAAGCCGGAAGTGATGCACTCGTTGGTTGGACTGTGAAGGACGGAATCGTGACGATCGCTCCTGGGTCTGGAAACATCGCAACTCGCCAATCATTTGGCGATTGCCAAGTTCACATTGAGTGGATGGTGCCCGCAGAACTGAAGTGCGAGAGTCAGCACGGATGTAACAGCGGGCTCTTTTTTCATTCTCGATACGAAATTCAAATTCTGAACTCATCTGGAAATGTCACCTATGCGGATGGAATGGCCGGCTCGCTCTATGGCCAATATCCTCCGTTGGTCAATCCATGTCGTCCGCAAGGGGAATGGAATACATATGACGTTGTGTTTCGTGGTCCGCGCTTTGATGCATCGGCTGGAATTGTTCGGACAGCGACCGTCACTCTCATTTTCAACGGTGTTCTTGTGCAGGATGATGTAGAGCTTCTTGGTGCGACAGCTCATGGTGAGCATGCAACATATTCATCGCATCCAGACACGGGTCCAATCATGTTGCAAGATCATGGCGATCCTTTGAAGTTTCGAAACATCTGGATTCGACCTCTTGGAAACCCGCAAGTTGCGGAGTAATCCTGCGCTTTCTCCACCAATACACACGCTCGGCGATCAGCCGATGGAATTGTTACGCAAGTTGTTGTGCGCGTTGTATGCAGCAACTTTGTAGCACTCCGCATATGTTGGATAGTTGAAAACGTTGGTCAAAAAGAAATCGAGTCCGCCTTTCAAGCGAAGGACTGCTTGGCCAATGTGAACCAATTCGGTTGCGTTGGATCCAAGAATGTGAACGCCAAGTAGGACTTTCGATTCACGGTGAAAAATCAGTTTCAGGAATCCGTCCGATGTTTCAGCGATTTTTCCTCGAGCGATTTCACTGTATCGCGCCACACCAATCTCATATGGCACTTTGTCGGCAGTCAATTTTTGCTCCGAAGCGCCAGCACTGCTCATTTCTGGGATTGAATAAATTCCATATGGATAGTCCTCTCCCATCGGACTGACAGGCGTCCCAAACATAACACATGCCGCGATGCGACCTTGAGCCGCGCTCGTCGCAGCAAGGGCTGGAAACCCGATCAAATCTCCTGCTGCAAAGATCGACGGAATTGCGGTTCGATAATTCTCGTCCACTTTAACTCGTCCGCGATTGTCCGAGGTGAGTCCTGCATCTTCAAGGTGCAATCCGTCTGTGCATCCTTGTCGACCAGCGCAGACGAGAGCAACATCTCCGGTCATTCGCTTACCACTTTCAAGTTCAATAAGAACACGCCGAGGAGATTCTTCGATCACCGCAATCTTTGCCACGGTCTCATTGCAGCGCATGATCATGTCTTGCGTCCGAAGTTCATGAATCATCTCGTCAACGGTTTCATGATCCATGAACGAAATTGGTCGGTCGGCGCGTTCAACCAGCGTGACCTTTGTTCCAAGAGTCGCGAAGAAAGATGCATATTCGATGCCAATCACTCCGCCTCCTACGACGATCATTGTTCGAGGGATTTCTCGCAGTGACGAAATGTTGTCACTGGTGAGAACAATCGGAAACTCTTCATTCGATTGGTCTGGGCATCCTGCAGGAATAACCGGCTTCGTCCCGCACGCCAAAAGAGTGAATGACGTTGTAATTTGTCGATCGCCATCGGGGCTGTCGATTGCGATTGTATTTGCATTGATAAAGGAAGCGAACCCATTGAAAATCTTGACATTGTTTCTCAGGAGGTTGGAGCGGATCAATTGCTGCTCTTCTTGGATGACTGAGGAAACTCGATCGAGAAGCATTGGCATTGTCAATTGGATCGGATCTGCGCCTGCAGCTGAAAGTGATCGCTGAACCGTTCCTCTCTTGAGGCTGATGACGGCTTCACGAAAGGTCTTCGATGGCAGTGTTCCCAAATGAACTGAAACGCCGCCAACACCCCTTTGTTTTTCGACAAGAGCGACTCGTTTGCCCAACTTTGCAGCTTGAATCGCAGCGTGCTGACCTGCGGGTCCACTGCCAATGACGACGAGATCGAATTCATATGCGTTTTCCATAAGCGTGCAAAGAGTAGCGAACAATGGTGACTGTCGGGTTCATAAACGATTGGCATCGAGAGGCTCAGGTGGATACCTTGATGTCGTGTCCAAACCTTTGCGAAAAAAAGCCGTTCAGAAAACGAAAGAGAGCACCAATAAAATGCCAACGAAAGTCCCTGTGAAGGCGGTCAGTAAGACGAAATCAAGTGGTTCGACGAAGCGCAAAGTTGCTACTTCGCTCACCATAACAAAGAGTCCGACAGCCAAGAAGAGTCCGGCAAAGAAGCCAGCGACATTCAAGAAACTAGCGACATCCAAGAAACCAGCAGTGGCAAAGAAGAAAACTGTTGCAAAGTCTCGTGCAAAGATTGTCGCGACAAAACCACTCAAGAGTTTTTCAATCGTTGAAACATCGCCAGCGAACTGGTCGCAAACAACCAATCGTCCATCCTTCGAACAAATTCGCTTGGCTGCCTATCACCGTTGGCTTCAGTCGGGTGGGCATGAAGGAGATAATTGGCTTTCTGCAGAACAGGATTTGCGGGGATCAAAGGAATGATTCGAAGTCGAGTGGGGGTCGTTGGAATGATGCTCGGATGCGGCACTGGTGTGGCAGTGGCAATCATTTTCGCTGGTGGCATTCGTGCCGACACTGCAAAGCAGGGAAGTACGCCTGCGCAAAAAGATTCGCCACTTCAGCCCGACTCTTCACGGCCGAAGTGGACTGCGCTTTTCAATGGTCAGAACTTGGATGGATGGACGATTTTTCCCGCACAATCAAGTGATGCGCCCAAGGTTTGGAGTTTTCGCGAAGGCGTGTTGATCTGTGGTGGTTCTCCAGTTGGTTACATCCGAACGATCAAAGATTTCACCAATTTCGAATTGGAACTCGAATGGCGATTTGATCCAAAGTTGGGTGCGGGAAATTCAGGAGTTCTCTTGCGCGTCGTCGTTCCCGATCAAGTGTGGCCAAAATCAATCGAGGCGCAACTTGAAAGCCGCAGCGCAGGCGACATCTGGAATATTGGCGAATTTCCGATGCATGCGGAGCCAAGCCGAACCGACGGACGCCACACGACAAAGGTCAACCCAACCAACGAAAAGCCACTTGGGGAGTGGAATAAATACGCAATTCTGCTTGATCACGGTCGGCTTGAATTGCGTGTGAATGGCGAATTGCAAAATGTCGCTCAGGATTGCGAAGTTGTCGCCGGGAAAATCGGCCTGCAATCCGAAGGTGCGCACATCGAATTCCGAAACATGCGTATTCGAACGTTGCCGTAATTCGATCTCGGCAAAAACTTCACAGAGCGATTCAACCGTTGCGGCGCATGAAGTCTCTCATAAATTGCGCGAGTGCTTTGCTGGCTTCGATCGGCATTGCGTTGTACATCGATGCTCGGATCCCGCCTGCATCGCGGTGACCAATGAGTCCATCGAGTTCGGCATCTGTTGCTTCTTGGGCAAATTTTTGGTCGAGATCTTCGTTCTTGAGTCGGAAGGAAACGTTGATTGCCGATCGACATTCCAAACGACTGAGTCCGCGATAGAAACCTCCAGAGCCATCAATTTCTTTATAGATGACAGCAGCTTTCGCATCATTTCGTTTTTCCATTTCACGGGTTCCGCCTTGATCGATCATCCAGCGAAACATCAAGCCTGCAGCGTGAATCGCAAATGTCGGCGGTGTATTGATGCGACTTCCTGCATCAAGATGCGCGGTATATGAAAACATCGATGGAAGTTTGCGGACTGGTTTTCGAATCACTTCTTTGTGGGCAATGATGACACACATGCCAGCGACGCCAAAATTCTTTTGGCCTGCGGCATAGACCAGTGCATGCTTCTTCCAATCCATCGGTCGCCCAAAGATTTCGCTGCTTGCATCGCAAACCAGTGGCGTTCCAGGCGCAGGAGTGGGAGGAAGGTGAAAACGTGTTCCGTGCACCGTGTTGTTCGAGCAATAGTGCATGTACGCAGCGCCAGGCGTTGGGATCATTTCGCCAGCAACTGGGACATGGTCATAGTGAAATTTCTTTCCTTCGAAAGGAACTGCAATGGTTGCGGTTGGAACTGCATCGCGTGCTTCAATGATCGCCTTTGCGGACCAGATTTCCGTGTCGGGATAGTCCGCGGTTGCTCCGTCTGGAATCAGATTGAGAGCAATGAGAGAAAACTGGACTGTTGCGCCGCCTGGCACAAAAATGATTTCGTAGTCATTTGGAATCTCGCCAAGTTGTCGGCAAGAATCGATCGCATCGCCAAGCACTCGATCGAATGTTGGCATGCGATGGCTGTGCTCGAGAATTCCAATCCCCGTCGAGTCGACATTGATCAGGTCATCGCCGAGCTGCGCCAAAACCTCTGGAGGCATTGTTGCTGGTCCTGCGGAAAAGTTCCATATACGCTTTGTTTTGAGTTGAGTTTTCATAAGTTGATCACGCTGAAATTGGGGAGCGATGAATAGCTTGAACGCTGACTCCCAGAACATGTGGGGCCTGTTGAATAGCAGTGATGTGCCCTTCGGTTGGAGTTTCATTGAGATGAATGCGTGCGATCCCCGCGTCGCCTCCTGCACAAATAACGTTTTCCATTTCTTCGACATTGATGCCAGCTTTTCCAATCACCTCGAAGATTCCAGCAAGAACTCCAGGACGATTCAAGTGCCTCACGTGGATCAATGTCACCGCGCTACTTTCGGTTGTTCGATTGACGCAACCGCTGACGGTTCCATGTTCGAGCCACTGACGGATGATGCGCACAACTTCATGATCAACTGCTTCTCGAGCTTGCTCTGTCATCGCACCAGATTGCATTGTGCTATAGATGCCGGGCTGTTGGACGAGTTCCAAGATTCCAGCTTTTGATTCTGTCGATTCCACATATTCATGCAGATCAAGCCCAGCGCGAATGCCCTTTGTTCTTACGGCATTCAGCAGAGCCTTTTGATCAACGACTTTTCCAAGACTTGTATTGATCACGGTTGCGCCTGGTCGCAGTGCATTGAAAAACTTTTCTCCAAGCAGTCCGTCCGAGTCTTCGTTTGCAGTCACACTGACGCTGACGACATCAGACAACTTGGCAAGATTGACAAGATTTGCGCAATAATCAATGCCAAGCGCATCGCATCGCTCTTCGGTGATGTTGCGACTCCACGCAACGACATGCATTCCAAATGCACTGCCGCGCCGCGCGATTTCTTGACCAACTTGTCCAAGTCCGATGATTCCCAAAGTCCGGCCAGCCAATCCGGATGCGTCGGCGATTCGATCTCGATTCCATTGGCCTGTACGAATCGCATTGACCTGATCTGGAAGTTGGCGATCACATCCCAAGATCAGAGCCCACGCCAATTCTGCGACAGCCATCGCGCTTCGCCCTGGACAATGTGCGACGAAGATTCCTCGCTTGCTGGCCGCATCGATATCGACATGATCGGTTGATGGGCCTGTGCAGATGACTAACCCGAGTCTTACATTGGCATTCAAAACGGCTTCAGTGACTTTCGTGGTGCGCGTGACCAGAATGTCTGGTTCCAGATCGCGTACTGCAAGTTCGAGCGTGGCGGAAGAAAGAAGTTGATTGAAGATTACATCGCAACCTGCGGCGCGAAGGCCGTCGATTCCATGCTGACCAAACTGGTCGATCACCAACACGCGCGAGGCGAGAGCCAGCGGTGTTGCAAACGCATTTGGATCTGGATCGTTCATGCGTTGGATGGTAACTCGACATCGTCGTGCAGCGCAAAGGAATGCACGAAGAGTCCGCTTCGAATCTTGGGATCGAACCATGTTGACTTCGGCGGCATGATGAGATTTGCGCCTGCGATATTGATTAATTCTTCGATCGATGTTGCGTGCATTGCAAATGCGATATCGCATCGACCTGCCAAGACCGAGGCAGAAAGATCTTCTGTCGAGCAACCGCCAAGAAAAGAGATGCGCTGGTCTGTTCTTTCGTCAGTGATTCCGAGTATTGGAGCAAGAACAACTTTGGAAATTCGCACAACATCGAGTTGATCCAATGCCGAATCCCCAGTTGTTGGTGGGAATCGAAATCTCCACCATGTCTTGTTCACGAAGATGCCGACTTCTCCGCGACTCGCAGGCGCGGGCCCAACGCTTTCGCCGATTGGTTCCAACAATCCAGTTGCGGCAAGTTTTCGTTCGACATCTTCGCTTGTTTGACCTGGCGCAAATCGCGCGAGTCGGTGATATGGCAAGATGACCAGTTCTTCTCCAGGAAAAACAACCGCAGGAAAACGCTGTGACTCATGGTCAGCTGATACGCCAAATGAGTTGCGCATATGTTCAGCGACACGCGTTGCTGCGGCACAGCGATGGTGTCCATCAGCGATATACATGCGTTGGATGTCTTGAAAAATCTTCGTGTATGGATCAATTTCTTGCACCGACCAAAGTGTGTGAGTGACTCCATCCTTCGCTGCGAAATGCAGAAGTGGGCGGTGATTCATGTCGCGAGAGAGTTGGCGAAGGAACTCGTTCTGTCCCATCACTGTCAAGAGCACAGGCTCGCAGTGCGCTTCAGATGCGAGCATGTGTTCCATTCGATCAAGTTCTTTTTCTGGTCGAGTCAATTCGTGGCGACGAATATCTCCGCTCTTGTAATCTTCGACATCGACGCAGCACACAAGTCCCGCTTGCCTTCGTCCGCCGCGTGCTTGTCGATAGACATACAAACTTGCTGTCGAATCTCGCGTCATCAACTTGCGTGCGATGAGATCTTGCAGATTTTCTTGTCCTCGCCGATACACAACCGGTGAGTGCGGATCTTGTTCGGTGGAAAAGTCGACCTCGGGGCGGATGACCCGCATAAAATTATTTGTCTTCGTGGCGAATTGAACAGCTTCCGAGCGATCAACAACGTCATACGGAGGGCATGAGACTTCCGAGGCACGGTGGGCAGGGGTTCGAATTGCCGAAAAGGGGTGAATTCGCATTGAATCGGGGAAGTGTATCGAAGGTGGGGGCGAAAAATTTGAAAGTTGGCTGAAGTCGGGTCATTTGGGGGCCGAATGGATGTTCGAAATGCAAGATCAGCCTCCAATATCGTTCTTGACCACCCTGATTGAAGCGAAGGAATCAGAATCGGCTGGTCATTGCATTCGGGTGGGATCGATTGCTGCGGGGATTGCGATGGCGATTGGACTCGAGTCGGGCCAGGTCGAGTCCATTCGTGCAACTGCGCAGATTCATGACTTGGGAAAGATCACAATTCCCGATGAAATCCTGATGAAACCAGGGCGGTTGACGAACGAAGAATTCGGAATCATTCGTCGACATCCAGCAGCGGGAGATCGCCTCTTGTCCGCGTTTCCAGAACTCGAATTCGCACGCAGCGGAGTTCTCTTTCATCACGAAAGATGGGACGGTCACGGGTATCCATCTCGGCTGGGTGGAAGCGACATTCCGCTTTTCTCTCGAATCATCTGTATTGCCGACAGCTTCGACGCAATGTGCACCAATCGTCCATATTCCAAAGCGCGTTCACCGCGGGAGGCGGTGCATGAGATTATTCGTTGCGCTGGAGGACAATTCGACCCAGACCTTTCAATTGCATTCGCAGACACGTTTGAGAAAAGTGACTCGATCACCGCAATCAAAGAAGAATGGATAGTTGGATTGGACAAGCAGCGAATCCGTGATAGTCTTATTGGTGTAGTGGCGACGGATCGCCTTGGGGGCGACCGAGAGCGCAACAGTGCAAGGAGATGGCACATGTTTGAAAAATCAGCACCATTAGTATCACTTGTCGCAAGAAGTCTTTCTAGTTTCGAACGACTCATCTTGGAATTGCATTACATCGATCGTCTGCCTTGCTCAGAAATTTCCGAGGTTCTGGAAGTCACCGAGAAACAAGTCAATCTGACTTTGGCAGATATTCGCGGTCGCATTAACGGTGTGCGTAGATCTTTTGTTGACACCCTGATCGAGAATGCTGCGCCAGTCGAGCAGATGGGGTGAGCGAATCAGATAAGTTGGCGTGTATCGCTTTGCCTGTAAATTCCGCAGGAAAACGACCTTTGAATTTATTGCAACCATCCGCTTAGAAGGATTGCTAGATCTAGACCATTTGTGCTGCCATCGTGGTTGATATCGCCAATGCCGGATGATCCCCAATCCGACAACAAAATTGCAAGATCGAGTCCATTCACCAAGTTGTCGCAATTGATATCGGCAGGCGCGCACGAAGATCCGATTGATACAGTGATCTGAAGAGCTGCCGCGTGTGCCAATTGAAATTGTACCTGTGCATTTTCCTTTGCATAGAACGCTGGAAAGTTTCCACCTTGTTGCTCTACAAAAGTCAGGCTACTGACCACGAAAAAAAGTTTGCCATCATTGAGAGATGAACGCAAGTATGCCTGCACGGTCGAGTCGGAGAGGTCGAGATCGAAATACATGGGTGTATATAAAGCGATCAGCGATCCTGCGGGGAGTCCGGCGATCTGACCTGTCGCAAATCTTCGCGGCTCGAATCGCTCGCGTGGATTGTTCGAGACGTCGATCGAATTGCCCACGGAGTCGAAGCTCATCGCATAGGCGTTGCGGACTCCGGATGCCAATGGATTATTCGGAGTCGCATATGGAGAATTCTCTAGAAACGTCGCAGATGTGAAACCATTTCGAAAGCCGCAACCGAAGAGATCAATCGATTGTCCCGCGTCGGGATCTGTTTGATATTCCGGATCACTCGCTGCCAAGAAAGTTCTCCACCCGTCTGGTGTTGGGTCATACGCGATGACGAGATTATTTGCGAATTCGATCGTCAATCGAGCAGAAGTGATGGTGTAATTGCTTGCGCCAAGTCCACCAGTCACTTGTGATGTTGTGTCATATGCAATGATGAATTGACCATCGCGGCTATCGAATTCGGGTGCTCCTGGCATCGATCCAAATGTGGAAATCACCGGCCGAGTTCCAGGAGTGGCATTGAATGGATACATCCATCGGTCGATTGTCGGTGTGGGCCATGAACCATTCACCGTACTGGCATTTGCACAATGAATCGGAGCGATTGCGCCAGTGATTATGCCAGTGAATATGCCAAGAGCGAAGATCAAGAATGGAATTCCCACTCTTCGGTCAGAGTGCAATAGTATTGAGTTGGAATGCTTCATTGAATTCAAAAATGTTAGGCAGTCACAACATACAACTTGGGCGAAGATTGGCAAGAACTGTTCTCCATTTTTTGGCAAAGAACACCGTTCAGGGACAATGGCGGCGTGGATTTACGCTCGTTGAACTGTTGGTGGTTATTGGTTTGATCGCATTGATCATCGGTTTGTTGGGACCTGCATTGAATATGGCTCGGCGCGCGGCAGCTCGAAGTCGAGAAATGGGCGCGGCGAGACAAGTTGCACAAGCGTGGATTTCATATTCGCTTGAGCAAAATGGACAGTTGTTGCCAGGATTTTTGGCGGGGCTTCCAGCATTCGAAGAAAATGGAGCTGTTATTCCAGTCAACACATATGGTGGTGGTGCAACGATCTCCGCACGTTGGCCGTGGAGACTCGCGCCATACTTTGGTGGTGACATGCGTGCGCTCTATGTTGGCGCGCAAGGCGAAGTGTTATCGAAACTTGAGAATGGAGATCATGGCGAATTTCTCTATTTCGCAAGTCTGTATCCATCGTTTGGTTTGAATAGCACTTGGGTCGGTGGTGACAGTGAACGCATGGGATTTCTGCCGCAGACTTTGCCAAATGGTCAACCGAATCCGCTGGGAAGATTTTTCGTATCGCGTCTCGCACAATTTCGACATCCACAGCGCGTTACAGTCTTCGTTTCTAGTCGTACTCCAAGCGCAATGGAGGCGCAGTCAACGCAAGGATATTTTCGGGTCGAAAGTCCATGGTTTGTTCTGTCACAGTGGGCGGTGAAGTATGACCCGATTGATCCCGCATCATGTGGCAATGTGAGTGCGAGATATGGAGATGAAGCTGTTATCGCAACTGCGGATGGTTCAACCGAAGCAATTGCGATTGAAACGCTCCGTGATATGCGGCGATGGGCCGATCAAGCGGAGACATTTGATTTTCGCTTGACCCCGCCGTAGCACTATAAACCTACTGTTATTCCTCGTTTTCACGCAGTTTCGCAAGTGCGTTGAAATCTTCCAGCGTCGTGGTGTCCTGCGTGGATTCTTTCCCAGCAGCGATGTCGCGCAGAAGTCTGCGCATAATTTTTCCTGAACGAGTCTTGGGAAGAAGCGTGGTGAAGCGGATCATGTCGGGTCGAGCGATCGCCCCGATTTCCTTCGTGACATGTTCCATCAATTGCTTTCGAAGAGAATCGTCGGCGGGTCCTTTGAATTGTGGTGCGAGAGTCACGAACGCAGCGATGCCAGTTCCCTTTATCTCGTGTGGGATGCCAACGACTGCTGCCTCGACTATCGCAGGATGCGAGACAAGCGCACTTTCAACTTCCATTGTTCCCAGACGATGCCCACTGACATTGATCACGTCATCAATGCGTCCCATGATCCAGAAATATCCGCGTTCATCGCGTCGAGCGCCGTCGCCAGCGATATACATTCCCGGAACCTTCGTCCAATATGTTTCGATGAAGCGCGCTCGGTCGCCATGAATGCCGCGCAACATTCCAGGCCACGGACGGCGAATGACCAGTAAACCACCTTGATTTGCAGGCAATTCCTCGCCATTTTCATTGACGATTGCTGCATCAATTCCAAATGCTGGCAGTGTGCACGAACCTGGAACTGTCGGCGTGCATCCAGGAAGTGGCGTGATGATGTGTCCACCAGTTTCAGTCTGCCACATTGTGTCGACGATCGGGCAACGCGACTGTCCAATATTTTGGTGATACCAAATCCAAGCTTCTGGATTGATGGGTTCGCCAACTGTGCCAAGTAGCAGAAGACTGGACAAGTCGTGTTTGCGAGGTTGTTCGTCTCCCCATTTCATAAATGCACGAATTGCTGTGGGGGCGGTATAGAAATGAGTGACCTTGTGGCGCGCGACCATTGACCAGAAGCGATCTTCGGCAGGAAAATTTGGCGCGCCTTCATACATCACGGTTGGTACGCGATTGGGAAGCATGCCATAGACGATGTATGAATGACCGGTGATCCAACCGATGTCTGCGGTGCAAAAGAAAACTTGATTGCGCTGTGGGACAAGATTGAAAGTCATTCGCGCAGTGTGCGCGGTATAGATCATGTATCCGCCGGTAGTATGGCATATACCCTTTGGTTTCCCAGTGGATCCACTGGTGTAGAGCAAGAAAAGCAAATCTTCAGAGTCCATTTCTTCACAAGGACATTCAGAAGATTGATTTGAAACCAATTCGTGCCACCATTGGTCCCTACCCGTGTGCATCGTGACCGGAGAATTTGTACGGCGCACAACCAAAACATTTTGGACATCAGGAAGTTTCTCGCACGCATCGTCGACGTTCTTTTTCAGACTAACGATTTGTCCTCGTCGCCAAGCGCCATCGCACGTGATGATGATCTTGCTCTTCGCATCTTGTACGCGGTCAACAATCGCAGGCGATGCGAAGCCGCCGAAGATCACAGAATGCGGAGCGCCGATTCTTGCACACGCCAACATCGCAATCGCCAACTCTGGAACCATTCCCATATAGATGGTGACCACATCTCCCCGTTGCACACCCATCGACTTGAGCGCATTGGCCGTTTGCGAAACTTCACGAAGCAAGTCGCGATATGTCAATCGCCGAACTTCAGGATCAGGTGAACATGGTTCGCCCTCCCAGAGAATCGCAAGCTCATCACCGTGTCCGTTTTTCACTTGCCTATCGACGCAATTTGCACAGACATTGGTGGTTCCATCGACGAACCACTTCGCATCCGGAACATTCCAATCGACAACTCTTTTCCAAGGTCGATACCAATGAAAATCCTTGGCGATATCTCCCCAGAACCCCGCTGGATCATCAATCGATCTTCGATACATATCGTGATATGTCTTCAGATCGGGAACATAAATCGGACCGATATGAGATTGAAAGTGTTCGCTCGGCTCGAAGATCCGATTTTCTTGAAGCATGCTTGTGATGGATTCACTCATCGCAAAGTAGGGTAACCCCTAAGATGTCTATATGCATCTGTCTCTGAAAAATTCTCAGGCGTTGAAGCGATGTTGATTTTTCGAGATTTGCGCAGAGCTTTCGGATCGTTACAAGCCGTTGATGGCGTTTCGCTGCACGTTGATCGCGCGGAAGTTGTCGGATTGCTCGGCCCAAACGGCGCAGGGAAATCTACCACTGTTGCGATGGCGACAGGATTGATGCGGCCAGATTCCGGCGAAGTCGAAATTGTTGGATTTGGAGAACCAATGCGAGCGAGTGCTCGTCGACATGTTGGACTCGCACCGCAGGAATTGGCGCTCTATGAGGGCTTGACCGCAGTCGAAACACTTGTCTTCTTCGCTCGTTTGTATGGCGCATCTGTTCAACGTGATGCAATTCAAGCTGGATTGGAAGAAGTGGGACTTGCTTCGCGCGGGAAAGATCGCGTTGGAACATTTTCTGGCGGAATGAAACGACGATTGAATCTTGCGGTTGCGCTCATCCATAAACCAAGTGTGCTTGTTCTTGATGAACCAACAGCTGGAGTTGATCCGCAATCACGCGCGCATGTGCGAGAGATCATTCGACAGCGCGCAGCAGCTGGATGCGCTGTGTTGGTGACAACGCATGACATGGAAGAAGCAGAAAAAATCTGTGATCGCATCGCGGTCATGGATCAAGGGAAAATTCGTGCTCACGGAACGCTTTCACAATTGCTGACTGCCCACGGCAGCGTGCAAGGCACGAAGGCTCGTGGATTGGAAGAAGTCCTGCTGAATCTCACAGGACGGAGTTTGCGCGAATGATTTCTCAAATGTTCGCAATCGCATTGAAGGATTTACGATTGCTCTCGCGCGATCGCGGCGCGCTCTTTTTCACGATTGTATTTCCCTTGATTATCGCAGTGCTTTTCGGAATGGTCTTTGGCAGAGTGTCCACGCCAGGTCCGCTCGATGTTGTTGTTGTCGTCACCGAAGATGGTCCGCTTGCACGATCATTTTCTGCTGCACTTCAAGCAGATACTGTGCTCCATGTCCAAGTTGCTGCGAACAAGGAGAGTGCAGTTGAAATCGTTCGTCGAGGGAAAGCGGCTGCTGCGATCATTCTTCCAGATGGATTCGACGCGCGTGCAGAAGCTTTGTTTTCTGGCGGTTCGATGCCCGTTGATCTCTTGGGCGATCCTTCCAGAGCAGCCGAACTTGGATTGCTCGAAGGCAAGTTGATGGAGATTGGATTTCGTCAGTTCATACTTGCCGTGACGGACTCCGAGCGACTCGCTCGACAATCAACGGATATCAATCGTCAATTGGAGAACGATAAAACTCTCAGCTCAGAGGAGCGATCCGCGATTACAAAACTTTTCTCTGGCGCGGAAGAACTCGCAGTGGCTCGCAAAGCCGATGATGGCAAACAAGGTGCAAATGGCGTACAGATCGCAAAAAGCGGAGGAATGACCGAATTTCGCCCGGTACGAATCCGATCCGAAATGCTTACGCAAAACAAAGCAGATCCACCTTCAACATATGCCGTGACATTTCCGCAGGGAGTCGTGTGGGGATTAGCAGGATGCGTGATGGCATTTGTCACAACCCTCGCAAGCGAGCGCGCGCAAGGAACGCTCGCCAGACTTCGTGCAGCGCCGCTCTCTATGCATCTCATTCTCGCAAGCAAGGGTATGGCGTGCGTCGCCTCGTCGATGATCATGCAGTCACTTCTGCTCGCATTAGCGTGGTTCGCCTTTGGAGTTCGTCCCATCAATCTTCCAATGCTCATCTTGGCGATGTTGGTGATTGCAATGTCGTTCACCGCACTTGCGATGATGATCGCCGCGCTCTTTCGAACAGGTGGTGGAACAGATGGTGCTGCGCGCGCATTGATTCTTGTGCTCGCAATTGTGGGTGGTGGGTCGATACCGCTGGTCTTTATGCCACCAATCTTGCGGTCGATTAGCGTCGTGAGTCCATTCCGTTGGGCGATCTCAGCGCTCGAAGGACCTTTGTGGCGAGGTGGGTCTATTGCGGATCAATTCGCTGCGATCGGATCGATCGCATTGGTAGGTCTTGCCTGTGCCGTCATTTCTTTAGGCGGTATGGCGATATGGCGTCGCGGAATGTGAGCTGATTCAAACACGATTCGTAAATGCAACCGCTGCTGCAAACGCATCATTGATTTTCGATGGATCTTTTCCGCCAGCTTGCGCCATGTCGGGCTTTCCACCGCCAGATCCACCGCAAGCAAGCGCCGTGACCTTGACCCATTCCCCAGCGTTGATTCCGCGTGCAATCGCAGACTTTGGACTTGTCGCAATAATCGCAACTTTCGAGCTTGCTTCATCGGGACTCAAGAACAAGATTGGCGTATCGCTCAAACGAGTGCGTGCGGAGTCGATCGCCGCAATCAGCGCGGCAGGATTTGCTCCTGTGAGAATCGCAATGAGTGGCTTGGTCACATCGCCTGCAATGTGTTTCTGCACGATTTCATTCACTTGTGCGAGAGCGCCGTCGCGTGTCGCTCCTTCTTGTTGTTTGCGAACATCTTTCGCGCGTTCGCGCAAAGCGTCAATTCGTGGCAAAGCATTTCGACGAGCAACGATGCCGATGGCAAGCGTTGTTTCCAATCGTGTGATCTCCGCAACTTCAGCGAGCATCGCGTCGCCGTCAAGCGATGCAACTGCATCGATGCGACGATTGAGTTCGACAGCGGAATCCTTCGCGGCGCGCGCGGCGGCTCCTGTCAATCCGAAACATCGGCGTACACCGGCGGAGGAGGCGCCTTCTGAAAGCAGCACGAAAGAGCCAGCTTCCGCAGTCGTTTTTAAATGCGTGCCTCCGCAAAACTCTGTAGAGAAATCCTTCCACCGTGGATCGCTTGGTGCTGCGAGCAGGGCTTCGATCGTTGATCCAACGCACACCACGCGAACTGGATCTGGGTATTGCTCTCCAAAGACCGCGCGCACACCATTGATAGCCCGCGCCTTTCCAAGGTCGACCGTGGCGATATGCACTGGAAGTTTGCGCGAAATCACTTCATTTACAATGTTTTCGACACGCACGGCGTCGGCGGGGGAAAGAGCCGCCGATCCTGAATAGTCAAATCGAAGCCGATCTGGAGCAACGAGTGACCCGCGCTGTTGCACATCATCTCCGACCACTTCGCGCAGTGCGAGATTTAGGAGATGTGTTGCAGTGTGATTTGCTTGAATCGCTTCTCGTCGACTATGGCGCAGAGCAATCTCTGCCGCATCGCCTGTGCGCATGATTCCAGAGTGCACTTGGCCAATGTGCAGGATGTAATCGCCAAACTTCTGAACATTGCTGACTTGGAATACGCCATGCGAACCGATTGCATTGCCATCTCCAATTGCGCCGCCGCCATCGATATGCCCAGCGCGAATATCGCCATGGTCTGCTTCTTGGCCCCCGGATTCAGCATAAAAACAGGTTTTATCCAGCACGATTCCAACTGTCTGCCCAACTGAAATAGAAGGGAGAAAATCTTTTCCATCCCAAATCGCAGCGACATGCGCGCGCATCGGTCGACCGCCGTCACGAGAGGTGTCATCTGTCGCGTGCACATGCAGTGCAGCAAGTTTTGCAATCGCATCCGGCGTCAATTCCAATTGAGGCGCGTCGCTTGCAACGGCTCGACTTGTTTCGCGAGCGCGTTCCATCAGAACTTTGTAACCCTCGAGATCAATTTGCATTCCTCGTTCGCTTGCCATGACCTGAGTCAGATCAATTGGGAATCCCCAAGTGTCATGCAATCGAAACGCATCTTCTGCAGCGATGCGTGGAGGTTTTGCTGTTGCGCCGCGCATGGCGGATTCGTCAAAGAGAGCGATTCCTCGTCCAAGCGTGCGACCGAAGAGTTCTTCTTCCGCACGAATGATGTCAGTCGCTTTCTTTGCTCCGGCAAGAATTTCTGGAAAGGCTTTGCCTAAAGTTTCAACAACCGCGGGAACAAGTTCAAAAACAAACGGACGATCCATACCAAGAGTTTGTCGTCCATGACGCGCCGCTCGTCGAATGATGCGGCGTAGAACATAATTTCTTCCTTCGTTTCCAGGGCCAGCGCCATCGCATGCCGCTGCGGTCAAGCATCGAACATGATCGGCGATCACTCTGTATGCGATATCGATGTGATCGTTCAAGACGCCGCCATATGGTCGCGCTCCTGTCACTTCATGGATCGCGGAAAAAATCGGCGACCAAAGATCCGTGTCATAATTTGATCGCTTTCCCTGAATCACACTCACCAGTCTTTCCAATCCCATTCCTGTATCGACATGTCGTGCAGGAAGTTGCTTCAGCGTTCCATCGGTTTCACGATTGAACTGAATGAAAACGTGATTCCAAATTTCTAAGACATCTGGATCGCCAGAATTCACGAGCGCAGCAGCGTTGCGGCCGCCAATGCGATCGAAATGAATTTCGGAACATGGACCGCATGGACCGCTTTCACCCATCTCCCAGAAATTATCTTTCATCGAGCCAGGAATCACATGATTTTCTGGAAGAAAACGCAGCCAAATCGCACGCGCTTCTGTGTCGGGTTCCAGTCCTGCCTTTGCATCACCGCCGAAATATGTTGCATAGATTCGGTCGGGATTCAATCCAAATGTTCCAGTGAGCAATTCCCATCCCCACGCAATGGATTCTTCTTTGAAGTAATCACCGAATGACCAATTGCCGAGCATCTCGAAAAAAGTATGGTGATAGACGTCGTTTCCAACATCTTCAAGATCATTGTGCTTCCCACCAGCGCGAATGCATTTCTGAGAATTGACTGCGCGCGTATATGGCCGAGTGCCTCGACCAAGAAAGACATCCTTGAATTGATTCATCCCCGCATTCGTAAAGAGCAGCGTGGGATCGTCGTATGGCACGACGGGACTTCCTTGCACAAATGTGTGCGCCGCTTTGTTGCGGAAGAAATCAATGTATGCGGTTCGAATGTCTGCAGCGCGCATTGGAAGAGAAGTCTACGCAATTGTGCCACGAATTTGTTTCGCCCGTAACATCCGATCCCATGATGCGTCGTCCATTCGTTGGCGGAAATTGGAAGATGAATACGGACCTCGAATCGGGGACGGCTCTTGCATCGGCCTTGGCAACAGAGTTGAAACACGGAAGTGAAGCAATTGATGTCGTCGTTTTCCCTCCCTATCCATATTTACAGTCCGTTGGTCGAGTGATCGATGGGAGTTCGATCGCTCTGGGCGGGCAAGATGTGTCGAGCGAAGTCAACGGAGCATTGACTGGTGAAGTCAGCGCAGAAATGCTTTTGGATCTTGGGGTGAAGTGGGTTCTCGTTGGTCATTCTGAGCGGCGCCATCGCCTCGGCGAAGCGGATTCTTTGGTGGCAGAAAAATTCGCTATGGCAATCGAGAGCGGATTATCGGTTGTCCTCTGTGTTGGCGAGACTTTGGTCCAGCGAACCACTGGACATGCGCATAAAGTTGTTCTTGACCAACTCGCAAGCGCATTTGAGTGCATTCCCGCAGATGCTTTGGCTCGAGTCGTGATTGCATACGAGCCCGTTTGGGCAATTGGCACTGGCGTTGCCGCAACTGCGGTCGATGCCGAGGAGGCTCACGGGGTCATACGAGGTTTTATTGGTTCACGCTATGATTCAGAACTCGCCTCTGGGATCCGCATTGTGTATGGCGGATCAGTAGTGCCTGGCAACGCGAAGACGATCTTCGCTGCGCCAGGAGTTGACGGTGGATTGATTGGTGGAGCTTCGTTGAAGCCAACTGACTTTCTTTCCATTTGTTCTTCGGCAATGATCGGAATTGCGACCGGATAACCCGGCCGAGTGGAATAATCCAATGAGCATGTGGTTTTCGATTCTTACCGTACTTTTCATCTTGTCCAGCATCATTTTGGTGCTTGTGATTTTGGTGCAGCGTCCGCAAGGTGGCGGATTGGCGCAGGCTTTTGGTGGCGCTTCGGGTGGAGGAACCGACACAGCATTCGGTGGTCGCACCGGAGATGTCTTGACATATCTCACGATGGGTGCGTTTGCGCTCTATCTCCTCGTCGCAATCGGACTGAATGTGGTTGACAATCAAAATTCAACTCTAGGTACCCAAACTGAAGAACAGATGATCGAGCCCGGACTTCTGCCGACTGATCCAACAAAGACAACTGTCGCACCAACTGGAACGACTCCGACAACTCCAGTATCCGATGCAACGTTGACTGCGCCAGCACCTGCTGCTGACTCGGTTCCAGCCACGAATCAATCATTGACTGCTCCGGCAGCACCAGCACCAGCACCAGAAGCGCCTGCTGGCGGAAAGCCGTAATCCCCAATGATTCGATCGATGACCGGTTTCGGCATCGCACAAGCCGAGATCGATGGAGCGCTTGTTGCAGTCGAAGTCCGTTCTGTCAATAATCGACATTTTAAATGCACGCTTCGAGTGCCTGAAGATTTCACTGTTCTTGAAACAGATATTGAAGCACATGTATCGCGCCGCCTTGTTCGTGGCAGCGTCATCGTGACAGTGAGAATTTCCAATGCTGCAGCGCAAATTACGACACGCATCAACGGCGTTCGCTTGAATGAGTATCTCGCACAACTCACCACAGCACTTGGAGCAGAAGAAGCATCGCGTATTGATCGTGGCCAGTTATTGCTTCTTCCAGGTGTTGTTGTCGAAGATGGTGGCGCCGTTTTTCTTGAGCACCTGCGCCCAGTTGCGCTGCGCTTGCTTGATGAAGCATGCGACAAACTTATGACAATGCGCCAGATTGAAGGCGAGGCGCTTCGTGAGCACTTAGTTGAATATGGTGCAATCATTCGTTCGCGAGTCGAGGCAATTCGACTGCGCGTACCTGAAGTCATTGCGGCATATCAAACTCGATTGCGACAGCGCATTGATGGAATGTTGGCGGAGATTGGCAAGACTGTCGAGCCGGCAGATTTGCTTCGAGAAGTTGCAATCTTCTGCGAGCGTTCTGATATCGCCGAAGAGCTGGTGCGCTTAACTGGGCATCTTGATCAATATGAATCGCTGCTCAATGCAAAAATCGCAGAACCCATCGGACGAACAATGGATTTCGTCGCGCAGGAGTTGTTGCGTGAAGCGAATACGATTGCCAGTAAATCGGCGGACATTTCAATCAGTCGGCAGGTTGTCGAAATGAAGACTGCAATCGACCGTATCAAGGAGCAGGCGCAGAATGCTGAATAGTGCGGGGGAACTCTCACGAGTACAGCTTTCACTTGATGGAGAGCCGAATGAATTTTGTCGCAGAGAGAAGCGTTGACTAAACTATGTCAAGTATGCATGCGACACGAATCCTGAAGCCAAGTTCGCCAACTGCGCTAATCGGGAATATTCTTGCCTGTGTTTTGGTGATCGCAGCGTCATGCCATGCCTATGCGCAGCCGCAAAACATGACTGGCAGGCGTCCTGAGGAAAAAGGTCAAGGAGTCGGAAAAATTCCAGATCCTCCAGTTCCGGTGAAAGTGAAGATCGAACCTGTTGGAGGACAGCAGTTGTGGCGTGGGGACATAATGCAGAGTCAGATGGTGCCTGCACCTGAGGTTGTTCGACTGTGGTCAGAGGATGTCCTTACAAACGTACGTATTTCCGCGAAGGTGCTCAGCTTGGTTGCAGATTTGGATTCGCACGAATTTGCTCAGCGTCAAACTGCAAGTGCACGCTTGGCAGATCCGACAGTCACAACTGAAGAAGTTTTTGCAATTTTAGTTCGGGGAAATCTCAGCGATGAACAACGCGAGCGACTCTTGACTGTTGCGCGCGAGAAAGTTCTTGCGCTTCCTCGAGGCGCACTTGGCATTCGGATGCAAGTGAGTGGCAATCCCGATAGACCTGGTGTCGAAGTGCAAATGTTGTTGCCTGGTATGCCCGCAGCGTCGGTCTTGAAGATTGGCGATCGAATCGAAAGCATCGATGGGAAGCCAGTGAAAACATCAAATGATCTTGTCGACATCATTCAATCGAAGGTGCCAGGTGATTCAGTCAAATTATCTGTGGCGCGTCAACAACGTGATGAGCGTGAAAAACCGAAATTGGATGGGAAAGGGGGATTTGTCGAGGAGCATGTTGAGGTCGAGGTTGACCTCACTTCAGCGACAAATCTCGATCGGTTTGAAGGTCAATTTCCAACGCAGAACCGCAGTATGGTTCTTGAAAGAAGGTTGCTCGCACTGCGGGAAGCCGAAGAAAAGTTTGCGCCAGCGACGGCAAAGGTGCCGCCAATTCCTGCCACAGCGGCAAAGCCTGTCAAGAAAATGACCGTTGGAAAACAGGAAGCAGATATGTCAGATAAGGCGCCGTGATTCTTCACGCAGAATCTCTCTAGCTCGTCTCGCTGATTCTGCGAAAAAACAGTGAGGGAGATATCTCAATCAAGCAGGATTCATAGCAGGTTGATTGAAATGAGCTTCTTGCACTGGAACCACGACTTCAAGAACGCGTTGGAAGACTTGCGCGGGCGATCCCATCGCATCAATGTCTGAAACGATCGACTTTGGATAGAACTCCAAGACTGGGAGAGTCTCTTTGTGATAAACCTCGAATCGATGTCGAATGACCTTATCGTCAGCATCATCCATTCTGTTTTCTTTGAGCGCTCTTTTCCGCATTCGCTGCATCATCGCATTCTCGTCGTTGCATCGAAGATGGATCACTTTGAAAACATCAAGAGAATTTTCTAGTTCACGAGCTTGGCCAACATTTCTTGGGATGCCATCGAGCACGAGTAAATCTTGTTTGGGCTTATAAAGGCTGAGTACGGTTTGTGCATGCATGTTCTGGCGCCACATTTGAATTGTGAGTTCGTCTGGAACCAGTTCGCCACGCGAAGAAAAATTCAGAAACTGCTTACCAAGATCGCTCGTCATATCAAGCGAGCGAAAGACATCGCCGCAAGCCAAGTGAAAGAATCCGGGAATCTTTCCAAGAATCTTCCCTTGCGTTCCTTTTCCTGCACCAGGCGCGCCGAAGAGCAGAATGGACTTGTATCGATTAGGCATTTCTTGGATGCTAGCAATGGCGGATTCAACTGGTCAATGCAGCGTATTTTGTCGATCCACGGATACAGCGATGGAAACAGCCACGGAAATACATAAGTGAGCAGCCGTGAAAAGTCCTCTCGGGGCTCAGACAGTCCTCGGCGACCGACACGATCCGATTTGCGAAATTTTATTTGCAAGAGCCGTCGGCCGCCTGCGGAACTCGCCCGAGAGAACTTTTCAACGGCAGGGCACGCAAGAAGATGCGAGACGGAATCTGAAAAACGTTCGAGCGAGAATTTGATTCGCCAACGTGGGCAGAGGAATGATTTGAACCCCGGCGAGTTTGCAAGCCGAGCAAGTCTACGCAGTTGTCTTGGTGCGCGCCGGAGGGCGCGCTGGATTTCAGCGCGCAGCATGCGTGAGCCCGGTTGCAAATCAGTCCGCTGCCAAAATCTGCACGAACCACTTTTGAGTCCATGCATGTTTGAGCCCATGGGCAAATCAGTCCGCTGCCAAAATCTGCACGAACCATATTTGAGTCCATGCATAAGTGAACAGCCGTGAAAAGTCCCCTTGGGGCTCAGACAGTCCTCGGCGACCGACAAGATCCGAATTGCGAAATTTTATTGCAAGTCCAGTCGGGGGGCCTGCGGAACTCGCCCGAGAGAACTTTTCAACGGCTGGGCACACAAGCTGTAGCGCGACGGACACAGCCGCGGAATCGATCCACGGACACAGCCGCGGACACAGCCAAGGAATCGGGCCACAACCGGAGGCGATTGCCGGAGTGTGTCCGAATTTTGATTTGCAAGAACCGAGTTTTACGTGTGATTCTTCGATCACCCGTAGCCTGTATCAATGAATGGTTGGTTGAAAAAATGGATTCTCCCTGCGGGCGTTCCCTCGGGCACGCTGATGCAGCGAATTGCAATAGTGCGAGGAATTCCTGCAAGTTCTCTACCAAAGTTTATTGCGCCAACATTTGGCGATCTTGCGCCACCAAAAGAATTGCACGGAGCTGTTGAAGTTGGGCAGCGTCTCGCAGCCGCCGTGCGCGCTGGTCGCAAGGTCGCAATTTTTGGCGACTATGACGCAGATGGGATGTGCGCATCCGCAATCTTGTTACATCTTATTCGCGCTGCACGACCAAACGATCCGCCCATCGTCTATATCCCAGAGCGCGCAACCGAAGGTTATGGTTTATCCGTCGCTGCAATTCAGAATCTCGCATCGATTGGCGTGCAGACGATCATCTCTGTTGATTGTGGCGTGACTGCGATCGAAGAAGCGCGCGAGGCGCGTCGATTGGGTTTGGAATTACTCATCACAGATCATCACACGATGCTTCCCGGCGGTGTCTTGCCAGATGTGGATGCAATCGCGCATCCTGGGCTCGGCGGTGGAACGACAGAACTCTGTGGCGCGGCAGTTGCTTGGAAAGTGGGATGGGCATTCTGTTGTGCATGGTGCGGCAGCGATCGAGTGCCGACAATACTTCGTGAATTGCTGGTGGAAACGCTTGCGCTTGCCGCATTCGGCACAGTCGCGGATGTTGTCCCTCTTCGTGGCGAAAATCGTTTGATTGCACGACTTGGTGCTGCGCGAATTGCCAACAGTGGATTGCCAGGATTGCTCGCGTTGGCACGCGAGGCTGGCATCGGCGCAAATGATCGTGTTGATGCCGAGAGGATTTCTTTTGGCATCGCCCCGATCGTAAATGCATGTGGTCGATTGGGTCGTCCACTTGATGCGGTGGCATTGCTTGGACTTCCATCGATTTCGCAAGAGGGCGGCGATACTGCAATGCTTCTTCGATCCGCCAAGCAGATGGCGTCTAACTTTAAGGAACTCAATAATCGCCGCAAGCAAGTTGAACGATTGATCGTCGATGCTGCATCTGCACGAATTGAAGAAGGCCTTGGTCGCGCACGCGGTGCATGTGTGCTCGCAGCGCCAGATTGGCCGCGAGGAGTCGTCGGAATCGCGTGTTCACGATTGGCTGAAATGTTTGCTGTTCCTGTCGTTTTGATGGAAAGCGAAGGCGACTTCGCGCATGGGTCCGCTCGAAGTGTTGAGGGATATTCCGTTTTGGGCGGACTTCATTCTTGTGCTGGGTTGCTCGAGCGATTTGGAGGACACGCAGCAGCTGCAGGCGTCGCAGTTCGCATGGATCGTCTTGATGCATTTCGCGAGGCGCTTTCTTCGCACGCTGCTGAAAACAGGAAGAATGATGAAGCGCCATCCATTCGCCCAGATGTCGAACTTCTTCCCTCCGATTTGACGATCGAATCATTCGAGGCGCTTGATGGGCTTGGCCCATTCGGTCGAACATTTCCTGCACCAACAGTATTTATTCGTGGCGCAGTTGTTTCGGCAGAGCCGCGCCTCTTTGGAGAAAAATCAGATCACTTAAGCATCTTCGTGCGCATGGATGGTTCCGATGCAAGAGAAGTTCGCTGCACATGGTGGCGTCAAGCGGGGCAGTTCAACAGAGTGAAACGTGGTTCGCGTTTGAACATGATGGTAATTCCGCAGATCGATAGGTGGAATGGATCTCCGCGCCTGGCTTTTACGGTGATTGATGCGAACGAATGCGTTCCAGTCTGATGGGCAGCGTCAAAGTTGCAATGCGTCCGTTTTTTTATAGCACAATCTTCGCACCCACAGCAATACTGCGTGGAAGATTTGCGCACTGGGCAAGTTCGCTTGCATCGAGTGCCGTCAACGGTGAAAGCTCGATTGTCGCTGCGCATTCGCCGCCTTCTTCATCACGAGGCACTTCAATTCCACACGCTTCAAACCAACGAGCCGCACGCTCGGACTGTGCACGTTGACTCGTCGCTGCAGAATCTTCCCCATCCGCATTCTTGATCGGCGCAAACTCTTCGTTGCGTCGAGTTTCATAAACCATCGAGCGAATGGCCATTGGCACAGCGTCAAAGATGAAAGCTTCCATCTTGATTGCATTGGGAGCGACTGGTTCGACCAGAACTCCGCTATGCATATCGATGCTCGCAACCTTTTTCAGCGCACGGTGCAGTGGTAGTCCCTGTCCATCGTCAGCAAGGCGTTCCAAAAAAGCCCTTGAAAATGCATGAATTGCGATAGAACCAGCCGAGTGCATGAGCGCACCATCGGGATGGGTCGCCTCTGCAAGACGCAAAGGCAAGTCGCTGTACTCCAGAACAACAGTTCGATTATCCCGTCGACAAAAGACACCAACCTTTTCGCTCGGGTCACGCTTGGCAACAACTTTGCTTGAAACTTCACCCGAACTCTCGGGGTGCGCAGCATGCAGACCAAGAAAGAGCGGATCAACTGCCTTTACAAGTGGATTGTCAACCTGAAAGTATGACAGCGTGTCGACTCCTTCACGCCGCATTTCTGCAAGTGAACCACTTGCTGCAAGAGCGCGGATCGCACCACCATGTCCGTCGGGATTCAGTGCGATCGAATCGGGCGCCGCAAGCAGAATTTTTCCATCAAGCGATAGTGATGGCAAAGTTCCCTGTGCAAAGAAACGAACACTTTTCTCTCCAAGCTTAAACCAATCATGCTCGCGAAAGAAATCCTGTGTCGATTGATGATTCAGTGGACTGGTCATCAGATACCAAGGAATATTCCCACGCCAACGACGCCGCGCTGCAAGAATTGATTCTGCGAAGACTTGAAAGAGCGATTTATGAAGCAGGGGCGTTGCAGGAAATGTTCCCTTTGGTCCGTTCCACCCAAGACGCGTCCCCTGACCACCTGCGACGGTGAAACATGCAACACGACCAGATCGGACCATCTCTTCCCCAATTGAGCGATACTTCAATGCATCCAAAGATTGGGCGCACACGACAGAAACTGGCTGAATGTCATCGGTCGACGGATCCGATTTCGCATGAGATGCAGATGAATTCGCAATTTCTTGATTCAGGATTTCGAGTGGCAATGTTTCGCACTGCGCCAATAAATTTTCGCGCCGAGAATCATCAAGAGAATCCCAAAAAGCAAGAACATGTGATTGCCCAAATGTGTTCAGACGTTCTTTCGTCTTTCGATATCGATCTTGAAGGGAAGGCATTGTTCTTTGACCGACCTTCTATCAGTCCAATTCAGGTGGGGCAGGATCGGACCAACCCTCAGGACGATGCCGCACGATTTTCCCACTGAGCAGATAAATCGTTTGCTCGCAAATATTCGTCGAATGATCCGCGATGCGCTCCATGTTCCGAGTCGCTCCAGTCACCCGGAAAGCAAAGCGAACGCTGCTCGTTCCAAGAGCGACTTGTTCTTGCGCTTGAAGAATCAGTTCGTTGCGAAAACGATCGACTGTGTCATCAAAGAGGAGAACCTGCCGCGCAAGTTCGGCATTGGAAGTCGCAAGCGCACGATTGGAATCTCTCAGCATCCCAAGCACGCTATTAGCCATCACGCGAAATGTTGGTGGCATTGGGTCAGACAAATGTTGATGCCCAACAACTTGTTCTGCAATGTTGACTCCGCAATCAGCGATGCGTTCGAGTTCGTTATTGACCTTGACCAATGTTAGAACTTGGCGGATTGCATGCTCGTTGGTCTGCCCCATGGCCAGCAACGGAATCGACGCTCGCTCGATTGCAACATCGACGCTGTCGATTTCGTCGTCGAGTGCAACAACGGTCCGCGCTTTTGCTTCATCGTGATCGAAGTACGACTCGATCGCGAGAGTCACAAGCGTCAAGACGCGATCTCCTTGGGCATGCAAGACAGTTTGCAATTCATTCAACTTCGACGAAAAGGACGGCATGCATCTAGCATATCCCCGTGCCAAAATTGAGCGTGAACATTGACCATGTCGCCACCATTCGACAAGCAAGAAGGACCTGGGAGCCCGATCCTGTGCTCGCGGCACGCGAGGCGGAATTGGGCGGTGCTGACGGAATCACTGTGCACTTGCGTGAAGATCGTCGACATATTCAGGACGCGGATGTCGAACAACTTCGCAAAGTGGTCTCAGTTCCTCTGAACTTTGAGATGGCGGCGACCGACGAGATGGTCGCTTTCGCTTTGCGAATTCGGCCGCAGACGGCAATGCTTGTTCCAGAGGGGCGCAGCGAAATCACAACAGAAGGAGGACTTGATGTCGCCGCACTTGGCGATTCGCTGCGTGCGATTGTCGATCGACTCTCGCAAGCGGGAATTGCGTCGAGTGTTTTTATTGATGCTGATCCCCGACAAGTCGAAGCCGCGGCAAAGATCGGCGTTGCAATTTGCGAAGTGCATACGGGGCCATATTCGCACGCTTTTCATTTGGAGGGATCGTTGGGGGTAACGTCGCGCGCAGAATTGGAAAGAGTGGCGCGAGTGGGGGCACTTATTCAATCAGCAGGAATGCGCTTCAATGCGGGACATGCTTTGAATTATGAAAATGTCGCTGCGCTTGCGCAGGTTCCCGAGTTGTATGAATTGCATATTGGCCACTCGATCATCAGTCGTGCTGTTTTTGTGGGCATTCGCAGCGCAGTTGCCGAAATGCGTGAGCTCTGCAGTCGTTAGCTATTCGGTCGTGGAGAACTTTCAACCACACGAAACTCAAACGGATCTATCGAGCAGTCGATCTCGACCATAAAAAATCCGCCTCTATGTTTCTGGGCATTCGGCCACATGACTCGCCGGTCCGTTTCGGGCAGTCCCACTCCATTGCCAAGTCCTGCAACTTCTTCAACAGGAACCCATTGCAATTTGCCTTCATCAAATTCCATTCGTGTGACATCCGCAGCAACGATCGGCTTGATGGATTCAAAGAGGAAGATCAGCCAGTGATGTTCATTCTGATATGCCCGTTCTGAAACGATTCCGAATAATCGGATGTCCTGAGGATCCAAAGTTAGGCCTGCTTCTTCCCAAGTCTCGCGTCGCGCACATTCGTGCGGCGATTCACCTCGATGGAATTCGACCTTACCTCCAATGGGGGAATACATTCCAGGATTTGGCTTCTTCAGTCTGTGCAACATCAGAAGGCGATTCTGTTCGTCATAGAGATAGACCAAGACTGCAATTTTGTATGGCAGATTCGGCGCTTTTTCTAGCGGATTCGTCGATTGCCCTGCGGAGTCCGCAGGTTGCGTCACAGCGATGCTCCGGCCTTGTGCGATTTATTTTGTTGTGCAGTTGTGGAATTTTTCTTCCCTCCAACTTCCTGCGCATCTTCAATCTGCGCATCTCGAAGCAGCGCCGCAATGGTTGATCGAACCGATTCGCTTGCACGCACCAAAGGCAAACGCACCGAACCAGTATCGCGTCCAAGCAATTCCATGGCACACTTGAGCGGAACAGGGTTGACATCCAGCGAGAGCAATCCGCGCGAAAGACCAAAGAGTTTTTCGTGAGAGTTTCGAACCGCAGCAAGATCGTTGCTGGCAATGTTGCGACAAAGTTGCGCGACACGTTCTGGAACAATATTCGAGACAACGCTCACAACACCGACTGCGCCAACTGCGGCGAAACTCGCCGTCAACGAATCGTCGCCCGACAGAATCACGATAGAGCATCGGCGGCGAATTTCACTTGCAGAATCCATCGAGCCTGTTGCTTCTTTCAACGCAACAATATTTGGATGCTTCGACAATCGTTCGATGGTCTCGGGCGTAATGGCAACGGCCGCTCGCCCAGGAATGTTGTACAGAACGATTGGAAGTTCTGCGCTGTCCGCAATCGCCATAAAATGCTGATAAATACCCTCTTGTGAAGGTTTGTTGTAATACGGAGTCACTTGGAGCGATGCATGCGCGCCAAGCGATGCAGCAAGTTTGTGCAAATGAATGGCATGCGAAGTGGAATTGCTTCCCGCCCCAGCGATGACTTGCAGACCAAGTGGTCGTCCTGTCGTAACCGCGCATTCAATCACGGCAATATGTTCATGCTCCTCAAGCGTCGGCGCTTCGCCAGTCGTACCGCATGGAACGATGCCACGCACTCCGCCGTTTGCTTGAAAGTGAATATGTTCGGCAAGGCGGGGGAGATCGACTGTCGCGCCGTCGCGCGAGAATGGCGTAATCAGGGCGGTGTATGCGCCAGCGAATGTCAGCATGCGTTGAGTCTACAAACTGATGCGATCCAAAGTAAGAGGAAACTTTGCTATTCGCCAAATCCTGCTGCGCGTGCGCACTCATCGCAGAGTTGTTCGGCGCGTGTGCGATCACTTGCTTCAGCGATCAATCGAATGATTGGCTCGGTGTTCGATGCTCGCAGATGCACCCATCCGTCAGCGAGGTCGATTCGGATTCCGTCGGTTTGGTTCAGTTGTGCGCCTGCGCGATTGGCGAAGTAGTCGCGAACTTTTCCAAGCGCTTTGGGCACTGCGCTTTGTCCGCCCATGGAGGCAAGATCCAGTTTCCGTTTGATCATCGAATATCGCGGGATTCCATCGATTATTGCGCTCAAAGTCCGTCCGTCGTGCGCCAAAAGTTCCAGAACAAGAGCCATTGAAGAGAGCGAGTCTCGCACCCAACATATTTTTGGCCAGATAAATCCGCCATTGCCTTCGCCGCCGCCAATTCCGCCACAGCTCTTGATGCCAGCAACAACATTCGCTTCACCGACAGATGTTCGAATCACCCGCGATGGTGGAAATTTGGCCGCGAGATCGTCAATCATTCGAGAGGTGGACAGATTCGTCGCCAGATCGCCATGCCCGTGTCTTTGCAGAAGTCGCATGACACCCAGAACGAGCGTGTACTCCTCACCGATAAATTTCCCATGCTCGTCGACAAGCGCGAGCCGATCAGCATCCGGATCTTGCGCGCATCCCATTGCAACCGAACCCGCCGTTCGAACCGCATCCGACAACTGGCCGAGATTCGCTTCGATTGGTTCGGGAGTATGGGCAAACGATCCAGTGTGTTCACCATTGAGGTGCACAACATCACACCCAAGTGCATCAAGCAACATTTTTCCTGCGCGTGATCCGCCGCCATTGACGCTATCAAGCACAACACGAAACTTTTTCAATCGAATCGCAGCAACATCAACATTCGCCAAAACTCTATCGACGTGCACTTGATCGCCATCGCCGCATCGTGTTCTTACTCCGCGCGTGCCTTCACTTGCAGTTTTCCCCGCACGAAATCGAGCGATGACTTGATTCGCCTCATTCAGTGGCAATGCCAATCCATCGGCATTGAGCGTCTTGAGTCCATTCCATTCAATTGGATTATGGCTCGCAGTTAAAACAATTCCACCAACTGCGCCGAGATGTCCGATCATCAATCCCACGGTCGGCGTTGAGACGATTCCAAGATCGATCACATCGAATCCTTCAGCACACAACCCATCACATGCCGCGTCAGCAAGTTCGGCACCAGATCCTCGTCCATCGCGTCCGACAATCAGCTTCGGTCGAGCGTTTGTTGGCAGAGCGCTGCGAATATGTTGAGCAAATGCACCAGAAAAATTGCGTGCGACATCCGGCGTCATCGACTTTCCGACAAGTCCTCGAGCACCGGAAACAGAAAGCATCAGTGGGGCATCTTGCACGAGTAGAAATCTAGTCGTTCTGCGCCCATTCGGGGAATTGCAGTCCAATGGCTATACTCAAATTATGTTCGAACTCGAGGTACGGCGGATATTTTCGGCCGCGCACGCAATTGTGATTCGTGGCGAGCGTGAAGCGATCCATGGCCACGATTGGCAAGTCGAAGTCGTCGTCAGCGCCGCATCGTTGGATCAAGACGGTTTGGCGTGCGATTTTCACGCACTCGAAGCGAGCCTCGACAATGTTCTTCGTCCATTTTGCTCGAGAAATCTGAACGAAACACCCCCATTCGATGTTGTGAATCCCACCGCCGAAGCTGTTGCAAAACACATCGCCACAGAAATGGCGACGCGCATTCCAAGCCAAGTCTCGATTCGATCGGTCCGTGTGACAGAAGCCCCAGGTTGCTCTGCTCGGTATGTACTCTCCTGATGTCTATTCTTTTCATTTCAATGCTTCTCGCTTTCAGATCCGGTGAAACAAAAGACCAATGACCAAATCACAAGCAAACTTCGATCCATTTTTCGATGCCTCGGGTTCTGACGGCCAAGGCGATCCAACTCGATTTTTCAACCGAGATCATTCGTGGTTGGAATTTAATGCTCGCGTCCTAGAGATGTGTGCTGATCCACGGACTCCTCTTTTGGAGCGCGTTCGATTTATGGCGATCTATACACGCAATCTCGATGAGTTTTATATGAAGCGAGTCGGTGCGATGCGGCATGCGATTGAAACTGGAATCAGCGCGACGATTTTCGAACCACTCACTCCTGCACAAGTTCTGCATAGTGTGCGAACTCGTGTGCTTGCTCTTGATGGGATCCAAACAAAAATTCTGACCGATCAGTTGCTTCCCGAATTGCGCACCGCGGGAATTGCCCTCTTGCAATGGAGTGATCTTTCAGAGTCCGAGCGCGCGGAAGCTCAAGCGTGGTTCCGTCGAAATGTCTTCCCGATCTTGACCCCACTTGCCGTTGATCCTGGTCATCGATTTCCGTTCATTTCCAACATGAGCGTTTCGCTCGGCTTGGTCGTGCGTCGTCCAGGCGAACCAGAAACCATGTTCGCTCGCGTCAAGATTCCAGAATTACCGACTCGAATGTACGAAATGAGGTCGGGCAAGCGATTCCTTCCAGTGCAAGAGATCATCGAACATAATTTGGATGAACTCTTTCCAGGCATGGAAATTCTCCAAGTGCTTCCATTCCGAGTGACACGCGACGCAGAGATCGAAGCAGAGCGTGATGGCTCCGATGATTTGCTCATTTCTGTCGAACAAAAATTGAAAGAAAGGAAATTTGCACGCGTCGTTCGGTTGGAAGTCGCATCCGGTGCAAGCCCTCGAATTCTGCGCTTTTTAATGGAAGAACTGGATCTTGGCGCAGAAGACATTTATGAAACTTCAGGGCTGACGGACTATGGGATTCTGGATGCAATCGCAGATGTCGACCTTCCAGCGCTGAAATATTCTCGTTGGACTCCGCTTCCGCCGGTCGAACTTTCGCCCGAAGCGGGATCGAGCATTTTTTCGCAGATTCGCAAAGGCGATATTTTAGTTCATCATCCCTATCAAAGTTTTGATCTCAGCGTTGAAAAGTTCATCATCGCTGCTGCGGATGATCCGAAAGTTCTCTGTATTAAGCAATCGCTGTATCGCACTTCCGGTGATAGTCCGTTCATTGCAAGTCTCATTCACGCCGCTGAAAGTGGAAAACAGGTCGCTGTGTTGGTCGAACTCCGTGCACGCTTCGACGAAGCACGCAATATTGAATGGGCTCGCAAATTGGAAAATGCTGGAGTGCATGTCGCATACGGCGTGATCGGTTTGAAGACGCACACCAAGACGGCTCTTGTCGTTCGTCAGGAAACTGACGGCATTCGTTGCTACGGCCATGTGGGAACCGGAAATTACAACGCGCGAACCGCACGCGTCTATGAAGACTTCGGCATCCTGACCAGTGATCCATTGATCACCGAAGATCTTGTTGGACTTTTCAATTACATGACAGGTCGTTCGAGACAAACGAAGTTCAATAAATTATTGATCGCTCCAGTCAGCATGAAGCGGCGATTTATTGATCTGATCGAGCGTGAAATTGAATTGCATACAGCGCAGCGTCCAGGGCGAATCATTGCCAAGATGAATCAAATCGAAGACCGCGGCGTGATGGATGCGCTCTATCGCGCCAGCAACGCGGGAGTGCAAATCGATCTGATTGTCCGTGGATTCTGTTGCATTCGACCAGGTGTCCCAGGGTTGTCCGAGAACATTCGCGTTCGTTCGCTCATTGGAAGGTTCTTGGAACACAGTCGAGTTTTCTACTTTGGTGCAGGGAAATCAGAGCCTCTCGATGGCGACTTCTTCATCGGCAGCGCTGATTGGATGTATCGCAATCTGCAGACTCGCGTGGAAGCTGCGACACCTATCGAAAAATTAGAGCATCGTCGCATTTTGTGGACGACATTGCAATATTCACTGGAAGACGTTCGTCAATCGTGGGAACTTCTGCCCAGCGGTTCTTATCAACGCGTTTATGATGATGGCCTCCAAGCTGACGATCCGCGCAGATTAGGATTGCATCAACGGCTCATGAACGATGCATTAGCATTACATGCGCGCAGTCAAGGGGACACGACTTCACTCGCCGATCCTGTCAGCGAGAGTTCACCGCAGGAGCCTCAACTCCAATCGGAGTCGCGTCGCCGGAAGCAGAAAAATCCACGTTCGGCTTGATAATCCCCAAATCAAAAAGTGTCTGAGCCATTTGCCCAGGCAATAAGTATGTCAGTTTTCCTTTGACACTCCATCTTGTCAGAGGTTCGACATCGCCCCCATGCCTGATGACAACTGGAATTGAATCAAAGGTGATTGATCGAGCTGGCAGAGTGCGACTCGCAATCCAGACGCTGCTCCAGTTTCCGAGATTTGTGGAAACTTCATAGGTCCATCGATCAAGGACCATTGGCAAGTCGGTCGGATTTCGGATGTCAAGTTTCAATACATATTCACCCGCACTTGGTCCGTCGGAGACCTTGTCAAGCGAATCCACGCGTACATCTGGCGTGGCGGTGCATCCAAGCAGAATGCTCGGGAGCAACAGGAGAATAAGAAGTCTGGCGACCATAAGCGCAATCTATACCCTTGTGGGCATAGGATGGGCTGAGTGCATTTGTTCATTCGCTGCAATCTCCCCAAGTCCGCTCGTCAAGATGCCGCATTCGCCGTTCTTTGCGCGTGTTTCTGTGCATTCACAGCCACGCTTGATTCTCTTGCATTTGCTCAGGAATCGGCAGTTGTAGCGGTCGACGATTCTCCCGCAGCTGAACAGATGTTGTCGCAAGCCGAGGATCAAGCCGCAAACAATCCCGCCGAATCTGCACGCCTGATCAGTCGCGTTCTGGAAGAATTCGGTCGCAAGTTGGTCAGAGTCTCAGGAGAGCAAGATCGATTCATGGATGGCCGATCACGCGCTGAGTCTTTCTTGCGATCGCATCCGCAGGTCATGGCAAAATTTCGTTCTGCTCAAACTGGCGAAGCGGAGCGATTGATCGCAGCAGGGGAAGATCGAAAAGTTGTCGAGACTCGTCTTCTGACTTCGGGAGGACTTCTTGCAGCGGTTCGCGAAACTCAGCGTGCGATCGAGTTGGCGCAATTCGCTTCGGCGCAGAATCTTCTTGATTCGATTAAGGATCATCCAGATATCGCATCGCTCGATCCATCTATTCATGCGACTCTTGTGGTGTTGACAGCATGGGGAAATGGTGATGATGCGAGCGCATTGGCTGCTTTGGACATTCTCAAACATTCTTCAGTGGAGAATCTGCGTCAGTTGGCAGAGAAACTCGCCATCACAATCAAAAATCCATTGGTGGGTAAGAAAGCTGCGATCGATCCACTTGCACCATCGCAATTTGGCCCCATACCAACCAACCCAGTTCAACTCTGGAGCGAGCCGCTCGAAAATTCGATTTACTCTCGCCTTCAAGACTCCATCGAGAGTGGAATCCCAATGAACAACGCCGATGGATCTGCAGCAAGTGGTCGATTTCTCGTGTCGATTCCAACAATTGATGGACCCATTGTGCTGGTCAATGAGGCCTATGTTCTTAGGGCATTTGACGCATTTTCTCATCTTCCAAAATGGCGTCAGGCAATCGGCAGTGCGAATGCGCCAAGGACCGACATGCAAGCTGGAGATCTTGAAGTCGCTGTTGTCGCCTCAGATTGTGTGCTGGCACTTTCAGGTCACGCACTCGGGACGGAACGAAGCGGTGGTGGGCGGCTTGTCTGCCTCGATTTGTTGACTGGTCGCAAGAGATGGGAACTTGCGCCGGATCGTTTCGCAGGACAGTCAGAATTCCGCGAGTTCTTTTTTTATGGCGCCCCAACTGTGGTTCACAATACTGTTGTGTTACTGGGTCGAAAGATGACAGGCCGTCTTGAAACGGTTTCAACAGTCGTTGGTGTGAATCTTCAAACTGGCGAAGTCGAATGGGTCACGCCAGTCGGAGCTGCGCCTGGAATTCGCAGTGCAGGTTCGCGACCATACACAACACCAACAACAATTGGTGGAAGAGTTTTCGTCTCGACTGGATCTGGCACATCCGCATGCATCGATGCGAGCGATGGACGTATCCGATGGATTCGCCGCGATCCAGTTTCGATTCGCGATATCCAGATGGATGTCATGCCATGGGAAATGGGTGGTGCCGTCATCACGACGAGGGGCCTTTTGACGATCGCTCCGAGCGCAACAGAATTGCAACTCCTTTCAATTGATACGGGCGAAGTCATCGATTCATTTCCGATTGGAACTGCAACCAAGTGGGGAGCAATTCGATATCTCCTGACCGATCGGGAACGATCGTTGGTCTATGGAGTTGGCGACGGTATGACTGCATTCAGAGTGAGTGATCTGCGAACACCAATTTGGAAATTCCCTGCAATTCCAGAGATAAATACGTCTATTTTAAGGAGTGATCGATCGGGCATTCGAGGCCGAGTGCAATCAGGATGGATGGAAAATGGTCGTCCAGGCTTGATCGTTCCGTTGGAACTAAACGCGCTGCTTGTTCATGGTGACGATGGCTCGACGGTCCTTTCGATTCCGTGCAAAGGTCCAGCAAACATTATTGCTCGAGATGGCGTGATCGCCGCGGCGACCAATGACTCGCTCCAGGTGCTCATGGACGCTACGCGTGCGAAGGAGATATTGCTTGCGGCAACGAACGACCGACCACAAGATGCGGATGCCATCATAGGCCTCGTCGAATTTGCGCTGCGTGCTCGTGACGCAGACCTTCTACGAATCGCAACAAAGTCTATCGAGCCAGCGATCGAGGCAACTCGTAAAAGTGTCCAACGCCGAAGTCGGTTCGTGGCGATTTTAATTGATGCGGCGCGGAGTGGTCTCTTAGGTCGAGATGGATCGGACGCTCTCTTTGCAGCGATCGTTCGTGCGCAGCCAAATGCGACAGAGCGTGCAATGGCGCTTGTCGCGCAGGGAGATTGGCTTGCAGGATCTGGTCGTTCGAGTGGTGCAATCGCAGTCTGGAGAATGTTGTTGGCAGATTCGGACGCATCGGTTGTCATGATTTCAGATTTCGACGGCAATGCTCAATCATCCGTGCGGAGTGGATCTGCAGCAGCTTTGCAACGACTCGAGCGCATGGCCTCTATGGTCGGCGGTCCTGCAGAAGCCAAGCAGGCATCGGAGAGTTCTCCGTCAAATGCGACTGCAGTAGAACTTGAGCGTTTTGCAAGTCGCATGCCGTGCACTGTGGAGGCAGCACGCGCTTGGATTCAGGCAGCACAATTGCGAATGAATGAAAAATCAATCGCAATTGCATCGGGGGATTCCGCGGCCGCAGTCGATGCTGCGATTGCGACTGCCAATCGTGTTGTCGTGACAGAGATTCTCAACGAGGCAGTTGCGCTGATGAAGAAATCTGATCTCGAAATCACCGCAGCACAATTGCTCGATCGTTGTGTTATGGCTGGGTTCGATGTGCCGATCACTTTGCTTGGTGGACTTGATGCATCGCGTGCACTCTTGGCATCTCCCGCGGCTCCGCTTGTCGAGAATTTGCCTCGAGCGATTGCTGCAACCAAAGTGATCACTGCTTCGAGCGAGGTCACTGCGCGACTCATTCCAGGAGTTCTCGCTCCTGTGCGCAACAATGGAACCGCCATCGCTCCAAATACAAGAACCTATCTTTTGGCCGATCGCATTCTGTCATGTCTTGCACTCCCAGACTTGGGTCTGCGTTGGTCAGTTCCACTTCCCGCAGAAATGCTGCGAGTTTCTCCGATGCGAGACGGCGTGCTCGTGATAGACCAACCAACGCGTGATACTCGAGGCGCACAAAGAATCGATGATGCAGGAGAAGTCCGCTGGCGTATTGACGACTTTTCAATTGCAGTTTCCGAAAATGGTGTCGCAGGCGATCGACCAGAATGTCTCGTGATCACAGGTCATGAGAATGTTGTCGCAGTTCGTGTTGATGGCGCTGTTGGTGCGTTCGCTCTTGGTGATGGGCAACCAAGGTGGCGCACCCCGACGACAGTGGATGAAATTGTATGTGTTGATGCAAGCGAGACACTGATTGTGATTGCAGGCACAAGAATCAAGAGTGATGGGAGAACATCTTGGATTGTCGCAATGGATCAAGCCACGGGAAAAACAATTGCAGAATTGCCCTTGCCAGACGACGAGCAGGTGTTCTGGGTAACGGTCATGGGTCCAGGCGAAATCGCGTTTGGAACTCAGCAAGGGGTCGGTCGCTGGCAACTGTTCGGAACAGCGACGGGACTCCGGTGGATTTCTACAAGTGGAAAACTTCTAGCAACAGTCACAGGTGAGATGCTGGGTTGGAAATTGCTTGTGAGCACTGCAACGGACCAATCAAACATCTTGGATTGGCGCTCCGGACTGATCGAGGATGTGCGATTTGGCTCTTCGTCCAAGTCGGCCAAAGACGATGGTCCAAGGCGATGGATTCGAAGTGGTCCCAACATCGTTGGCTGGTCTCGGAGCGTCATTGACTTGTTCACTCTTGGCGGTGAACTCGTCGGTTCGTCCAGTTTGCATGGCGCGCGAATGATCCAGGATGTGCTTCTCGCCAGCGGTGCCATCGTTGCAGTGGAACAAACGACTGGTGTCAATGAACCACGCGACTTCGCCCTTGCTCGCGCCGGTACACGAACGCTTATCCACCGATTCGGCTGGAACGACGGAGGGCGAATTATGGGCTCCGCACTCGAAGTGGACTTTGCAGATGGACGCCTCGATCGAATCCAACTTTTGGACGGGTGGATTCTGTTGGGTGGGGCTCAATCAACCCTCTCAATTCCACTTCCATAAAGGGGGTTGACATCCTGACCAAGAAAGGCGATATTCCCACGCCCATCAGGAGTATGAATCACAATGATCGAATCTAAAACAAATCAATTGAAATGGTCCTTGTCCACATGGCAGCGCACTGAAACGTCGCATATGCCTACGCGCTTTATCCTTGGCTATGACGAGGAAGAAGAAAAAGACTTTGAACTTGAAGAAGAAGATGACTTCGACGACGAAGAGTTCGGCGACGAAGATGGATTTGGCGAAGAAGACGATGGCACGAAGCCAGCAACTGATAAGGAAGGCGAAGAAGACGAAGACGAAGATGAAGCGGAAGAAGAAGGAGAAGAAGGACCTGAATTGATGTCCAACGACAAGCTGGAGGGCACTGGCGGAAAAGAAAAATCTGACGGTGGCGACGACGATGATGACGACGACGACGACGACGATGATGACGACGACGACGACGACGACGATGATGACGACGACGACGACGACGACGATGACGATGACGATGACGATGACGATGACGATGATGACGACGACGATGACGATGACGACGACGACGATGACGACGTCAAGCCATCAAAGGGTCCAAAGTCCAAGGAGTCTGAACTAGCGAATAAAGAAAAAGCAAAAATAGCAAAGGCTAAGAAAGCTCTCAAAGCCAAGAAGGCAAAGAAAGCTAAAAAGGCAAAGGAAGCTCTTGAAGACGACGATGATGACGATATCGAAGAGAACGATATTTAATTCAGACAGCCACAGAGTCCTTTTCGTCTTTTTTAGAACGCTTTTTCCCCGCGATGATTTCTATTTCTCTGGCGGATTCAAGTCGATGCGAGCAATGTTCAATGTGCCGCGTCCTGGTTGAACCACAAGAATCAGAGACCCCATCCCTCGACCGATGGGGATCCAGAGAGACTCAATGATGGCGGTGCTTTGCGTGGCATCCTTCGAACCACCTTCGACTGCCGCTGATTCGACAGAGAGTTGCTTGGTGCTGGTCGTCACAATCTGAGTCGAGGAAATCGCCATTGCCGCGGAGCAACTCGGACTCGTCAAAGCAATCCGATTATTCAGGGGATTCCAAATGGCGATTCGACTGAAGCGAGGATGATAAAAATACAGCCTTTGATCAGAAGATTCCCCACCAGTGCGCAGAGGAATCAAAGTTTGATATGCCATTCGAGCATCTGCTCGCCATGAGAGATCAATGAAAATGATCGGCGTCGTGCTGATGGTCCGAGAGATTGGGAATGCACAGGCCGCAAGCACGCCATCGCGCAATCGAAGGGCATACAGAAATTTACCGTCGGACGAAAAACTTGGAGTGAACCATGTCCCATCTTGTGGCGGCGGAATTTCTTGGACTTCATCGCCACGCTTTACAAGAATCGAGAACTTCTCCACGTCGCGTCGACGATGACACCAAGCAATTTCACCTGCAGGGCCAAGCGAAGCAAATGCGTTGACGTCCTCATCGGCAACAAGCCATGTTGGCTCGCCGCCTTGCCAACTGACCTTTCCAATCCAGCGTGCACCATCAACGCGCGGGCTTTCGACCAGAAAACCATCAGAATCGCATGATCTTCCAATCAGCAAGTCATTGCCCACAACAGGAAGAAGTGGTGCATTCGCATCAGCGCACAGTGGCGCAATCGCAATCCGTCCAGCATCTGGTACTCCACCATCCACTCCTGCGAGCAATGTTGGCCAATCTGCTGCACTTGAAATTTGCACTGCAGCCCAACAACCATCAGGCGAAAGTATGGGCAGCGCAAAGCCGTCGTACTCGACGGTCCTGATGTGCGCAAATTGAAACCGAATTCGTGTGCCGCTATTACTGAAAGGTTTTGTGACACTTTGCTCTGCAGCAGAAGTGTCGCCAGTGATTTTCCCAGCGGGAGATCCACTCGCACAGCCAATTGAAGTCGACACACACAGAAGGGCAACAAGCAGCGTCACCGTCAGCGATCGTCGAACCCGCCGCAATTCATGCGGTTGATTGCGCATCAGCCTTATGGGTTTGAAGGTTCGATCGGCGCAATAGGATCAACCGGCTTTCCACCAGTCTTGTCTGGCATAATCAACTTATGCTTTTCAACCATTTTTTCAGTTTCGGAGTTGAGAGGCTTCGAAAGAACTTCGAGGCGTTCTCGCTCATCGGCATTGAAGTTAGTGTCATTCTCATCTGGAGTGTCCACAACGGTTGGTGTCACAAAGATCAGCAGTTCTTTACTCGATGAATTTGAATTCTTGTTGCTAAAAAAGAAATCGAGAATTGGAATTTCGCCAAGAATTGGGAATCCGTTCGATTCTTTGGCTTGAGATTCCACGCGAACTCCGCTGATGCACACAGTCTGTTCATTTTTGACAGTGATTATCGTATTTGTCGATCGTCTGGAAATCACGGGGTTACCGCTTCCCCCAACATTGAGAGCCGAGGTTGTGTTGATATTCGAGAGCAGCACTTTGATTTCCATGGCCACATTCTTTTCTTTCGTAATGCGTGGTCGCACATTCAAGCCAATACCGACAGGAATCTGATCGAAACTGGATGTTGTTCCGCCACCGGTAGTTCCGCCAGTTGTGGATCCTGTAAGGAATGGAACGTCATCGCCAGCAAAGAATTCCGCCAACTGGTTGTCGCTGGTAAAGACGCGTGGTTGTTGAAGAATCCGAACCGAAGTATCTCGTTGAAGTGCTTGCAAAATGACGGTCGCATCAACACCGAAAATGAAGTTTGAAGTGTTCAGATCTCCAGGGAAAATATTGTCCTTACTGCCTTCAAATTGTGTGTCGATGACAACTGCATTGTTGGGATTCGCAGGAGTAATGCTTCCGTTTGGTCCAAATTGAATTCCCATAGCAAACAGATCGCCGAGTTCGACCTCCGCCAAAATGCTCGAAATCATGACTTGTCTTCCAGGCTGATCAAGTTCAGCGATGAGCGTCAGAACTGCAGTCTGTATCTCAGGAGTAGCAAGGACCAGCAGCGAGTTTTGGTTTGCATTTGGTACGACGCGACTCTTCCCGATCACAGCGCTGACTTCGGTGGCCTGAGCGCCATTCGCGCCGCCTCGCGCATTCTGCCATGGAAATTCAATCGTGGTCCCGGCGGTCGTTCCACCAGATCCTGAGCCAGTACCTGTGGTATTCGAAGAGTCTGTGGCTCCTCCAGCATCGAAAGCCGAACTTGGATCGGAGACACCTTGATCAGGCGCAGTAATCCCTGCACCAGATCCACTCTCAGCGAGCAATGCGTTAATAATTTCAGCGAGTAAAACTGCGCTCGCATATTTCAGCTGAACATTTGTCGGCATTCCAACTGTCAGAGGCGTATCGATCTTTGAGAGGAGTTCATCAAGCCACACAAAGTTGTCTGGAGTCTTAGTGACGATGATCAGACGATTTGAATCCGGATACGCCTCGATTCGAAAGATATTCGCCACGGCAACATCCGCGCCTGAGTCGCCGCCACCGCCGCCACCGCCGCCAGCAAGTCTGGTTGCTCCGCCTCGCGCTCCTCCGCTCTGTGAGCGGCTCGCAGCACCAGATTCGAGAAGTGACTGCAGCAGGTCTTTCACTTTGAGCGGGTCCGTGTACTTCAAGTCGTACGACTTGAAAATCGCGCCGTTTTTCGTAGGAGGAACATCCCACGATGTCGCAATCATCTCGCCAATCTTTTCCAGTGTGTGCGGGTCAGATCGAACTGTGATCGAGTTTGTAGCAGCAAGAACTGTAACAACCAGAGTTGGTCCATCAGCGCCACCGGCCGCAGGAGCAGCGGGTTGATTTGGATTCTGTCCTGGTCTTTGATTTTGTCGAGCAGGTGTTCGTCCTGCGGTTGCAGTGCTTCCCGAGCCAGAAAAGATCGCTGTAATCGCGTCAGAGATCAAAGTTGCATCTGCATTTCGAATATGAAATGTCTCGGTCCGAGTGTCGGAAAACGGCGAGACATCCAAAACATTGATCATGTCCTGGCAGCGTTTGGCCAAACCCACGTCGCCCTCAAGAATGATCTGATTTGAATTGTTGTCGACATCCAACTTCGCATAATCGGGCATCGAAGAACTCAATCGGTCATAAATCGATTGAGCGCGCGTATTTTCAATGCCAAAAATCTTAATGACAACTTGACCATTTTCTTCAAGGCGCAAAACGTCGACAGATGGTCCAAGGACCATCGCAGGTTGCAATTTTCCGACATTTGTCAACATGTCCACCATGATCAGTTCATCGGTCTCGACAACGCCGATGTCATTCAGTCGAAATGCTTGAAAAATTAATTCGAGGGCCTTGAGGCGGCTGATTGGTTTGTCGTTGAGGATGCTGATGACTTGCGTACGAAGTTGAGCAATCCTCGGAATGACGGCTTTCCCAGTGCATTCCATGATGAACGGGAAGAGGTCTTCGACTTTCGTTTCTTTGAAATTAATCATGACAGTTTCAGTCATGTCAACTTGTCTTCGATCTGAGCGAAACTGGCGGATGATCGGTGGTGTTACTGTATTTAGCAGCGTCAGATCCGCAGTAGGTTGAGCGTTGTTGATATCAACATCAATTGGTACTTCTGCTGGTGGCGCGGCCTGCGCTACTGGTGCAACTGGCACAACGACTGGCGCGGGAACTGGCGCAACTGGCACTGGCGCGACGACTGGTTCAACGACTGGTTGGACGACTGGCGCGACGACTGGCACAACTGGCACTGGGACAACTGGCACTGGCGCGACGACTGGTTCAACAACTGGCACTGGCACAACTGGCACTGGCGCGACGACTGTCGCGGGAACTGGCACAACGACTGGCACAACTGGCGCTGGCACAACTGGAACCGGCACAACGACTGGCGCGGGAACTGGCACAACTGGAACCGGCACAACTGGAACCGGCACTGGCACTGTCGCGGGAACTCTGGGCTGAGTATTCGGCTGAACTCCTCGACTCGAGGGCGACTGAATCGCAGCAGTGGCAGGAAAAGCAAAAATTGAAATCGAAAGCCCAATGTTGAGCAATTTTTTCGTGTTAGATCGATTCTGTAAACTCAAGTCGTATGCTCCAAAGTGGGTTGAGGCAGAACTGAAACGGTTGAAATCAAACTCGATTGCTTGAAATCAACGATAAAAACTAGATTGCCGTTCTCGAAGAAGTCCAAATTCGCTTCGCAGTCGATCTTGGGTGGCTTGGTCAAGCCCTTGGGATTGACGCGCTCGCGCCACACGCGCAAGTGCCGCTGCGACATCGCCTTGTGACATCGCAGAAATCTGTTCAGGGGTGATTGGCAGCAGCGTTGAACCTTCCGGGGTGCCAGTTACCGCAGGAGGCGGCAGTTGGGGTTGGTTGCTTCTATTCGCCCCTACAGCAGATCTCCCAGAAGACGGCCGAGGCGATCGCGGCGCTTCTCTTTGTGCGTCTGGTGCGTCTGGGTTGGGTTCATCATTCGTATCAACAGAGGACTGTGCAGGAACAGGTGGAGCGATTGGAGCGATCGGACTCGCAGGAATTGTTCCTTGAGTTGTTCCTTGAGTTGTTCCTTGAGTTATTCCTTGAGTTAATCCTTGAGTTAATCCTTGAGCCTGTTCGCTCGCTGCAGATTTTTCATTCGCATTCGGTACGCGGATGGCTGGAAATTTTATCGCGGAAGAACTTGAGTTCCCAGCAGTATTCAGTTTCGACATATCCGTCGGCGCCCAGACCGCAACGGAATAAATCCCACCCATATGTCCAATTCGAACATTGGTTGGTGGCTCGACTGCGAGGATTTGAATTCCATTTTTTTCTTCCCCAACCTGAATTGTTAGGTCGCTTCCGAAGAAGATCATTCGACCAAGCATGCCTGTTGGCTTCGTTCCGGTGTATTCCGAAGGCGCAGATGGTGGTGGCGGAGGCGGAGGTGGTGGAGGCGGTGCAACGGGCGCAGCAGGTGGTGGCGCCGGCCTTGGTGGTGGTGATGGCATCGTGAACAAACTGCGTCCAGTAAAACGATCGACGGATACTTTGACCAATGAATCATGCTTTTCAATTGCTTTGTTCATCGCAGAATTCGTCTCGCTTTCGTTCTGCGATGTCATGAGCGTCACGGCAATTGGAAACAACTGTGCTGCGACGACCCATCCGCAAACTGCGAGTGCGAGGAAACTGCCTATCAACGGAATTGACCAGCGGGGATCTAATCCAAAGCGAAAATCATTTGTGCTGCGTTGATTGCTGGTTGATCTTTGTCCAGACGCATTCGAGGAACTTGCAAGGTCGCTCATGATCCGCCTTTCTGTCGCAAATTTCGGGGGGCAATTGCCCACGCTTCGGTTGAAATTCGGATGTCAACTTTCTTCTGACTTTCAAGCCAGCGCAATTTGATTGAGTTCAGCGAATCAATCGATGGACAATTTTCGAAATCAGAAATAATCGAAGCCACATCGTCTGGAGAAATTTCAAATTGGACATCGCCACGAATACGTTCGATTCGACCTCCAGTACCAGCGATTTCAGACATCGAACTTTGAGCAAGTTTTCCTGCAGAAATCGCGTCGTATCCGTACAGAGTGATGTGATGCTTCTTCATCGTCTCATTCACGGCAAGTGCGAGACTCTCGGATGTCTTTGCAAAATCTTCAGGGATTTCAACTGTTCCAAATACGATGGCCGACTGTTTCACATTCTCCGAGAGCGAGTCTTGTCGCGCAGCACCTCGTTCGAGTAATGCTTGCAGGCGGTCGCCTTCGTTCGCCCATATCCGAGCATAGTTCCAACAGTAATCATCGAGGAATACATAGAGAAGGCAAACACCCAGAGCAACAACAACCATACGCCAGAGAGGTTTCAATTCCAAAAAACGTACGACAAGTTTTTTTTGTGTCGTGCTCATTTCTTTTTTGCCTGCTCAAGAAGAAGATAGAACTCCTCACGAAGCCGCGCTTCAACAGCTGGATCAATACCTGGCGACCCACGAGCCTTCGAAACTCGTCCGAGTGTTTCGCGAGCCTCAGCTTGTGTCATCGCTGAAATTTGTTGAGTGGAGAGCGGAGGTGGTATCGCTGTGGAATCATCACCATTTCCTCCACGGCCACGGCGCGCGGCATCCGGAGCCGCAGTTCCTGCGCTCAAACTTCTTCGTTGCAATGATCGTGAGTCGCTTGAATTCGCTGCTGCTTTCGCATCACCTGTTTCGGTGCCGCTCTCTGAAGCCGCGGACCCTTTGGGCGCAATCGGGATCGAAGCGTCAGCCTTGGCAACTGAAACAACATCTGGCGGTGGCTCTTCGCCGTTGCCCGAATTCTGAGAATTTATTGGCGAAGAAGTTGCTTCGCCACTCTTGGAAAGTCCCGCGGCTCTTACATCTGCTACGGCGGGCCCATAGCGTCGATCACGCAATGTTCTGGCAGCAAAATCTTGCGTTTCAGGATAATTAGCAACGAGCAAAGGATTCGCCACCGTTGCGCTGATCGTGAACTTCAGAACACCATTCGCATTTGGAGCATCCCAATTTTTTTCGATTCGATCAAAGACCCGTGATTCTCGAAGTTGGCGCTCCATCAGAAGGATGGCTTCGGCGGCGGTAATGCCTCCCTGAGGTTTCGCATTTCCTTGGACAGTCATTGGCGAGCCTTGAGTGAGCGCTATTGATTCAAGTTCGATTCCTTCTGGTGTGCATGAAGCAAGATCTGAAAGCAACTTTCCCATTGGCCAAGCAATCTTCTCATAATCGCGATACATCGCATTCTGTTTATCGGTTCGGATGAGAGTTCGTTCATATGCTGGGGCATCAGGCAAAAACCACTGCAGATAAAGCAGTCGACTTCCCGAAAGGGCTGGTGGAGCAATTGCGATCAAGAACAACGCAGCGACAGCGATACGAATAGCGATCTTGGGTGTGCTTGCGGCAGAAACCATTCTCGCAAAGAATTCTTTGTGTTGTACCGCAACCTTTTCTTTGAGAGATGCGATGCGAGCAAGAGGTCCGCTCAGAGCGACTGCTGTGCCAATCAGGATTCCATTTCGCTGCCACCACAGATCATCAGTTGAACTGGATTCTGCTAATGTTCGAAATGATGGAAAACTTCCAGCGAGAGGTGCGATAAGTCCATCGCTCTGTTCAAGAAGCACCGCGTTGAGAGCATCCAATGCTGGTTGGATGGATTGCTCTGGAATGTCAGCAAGAATTAGAGTTTCTGATGTGCTGCGAATGACAGAAGCGCGCCACTCGGTTTCATCAGTCCCATCTTCGCGCAGGGTTCGAAACGCGCTATGAATTCCATCCGAATAGGCAATAGATATCGCGCCAGTCGCTCGTTCGAGGTGGACAGCGAGTGATTCAGGATTGCCTTGAAGAATCGCGCCAGTCACGAATGCGACGAGTGCCGCAATCGGAGGGGCATAGATCACTTCAACTTGATCTTTCAATGAGGATGGGAGAAATGGTCCAGCGTTTGAAATTGGCCAATCAACCACTAATCCTATTCGGTCGTGGTCTGGATCGGAGGTTGGCAGCAGGGCCGAATTCGTTCTCCATCTCGCAGCTCCACCCAAAAGAAAATTTTCAACCTGAAGCCTTAGCGCCATTTCCAATTGATCCGTGGAAGCGGGAGGCAACTTCAGGGTTCGACAAATGACATCACTTCCAGCAAGCATCACGACGGTTCGCGCTGCGAGATGTTGTTCAATCCAAGAACGAACATCTTCAATCGCAGTTTGTCCGACGAATGATTCACATTCAATTATCTCAGTACGCCCATCAGCGATACGTGCCAAAACGGCATCGCAACTCACAAGAGTTCCCTCCGAAGATCTGACAGACAAAATCGCGACGCGACTTGGATCGGATGGGGGACTCGCTTGCTTCTTACCCGCTTTTTTTGCAGGCTTCTCGCTTGTCTCTTTGGTTTTCGTCTGTTTGAACTTCATGGACATTGTTGGTTTACGGTTCTCTGTACATCAGTATCTGCGCGGGCAGTGTCGAACGATCAACTGTCACAATCATTTCCGATTCTCCACCGACAGTAATGGATCGTCCTCGACTCGTAATAGTAAAGACGAAGCTCTGGACATCTAGTTTTGGTGCGAGCGATGAAAGTATTTGCGGAGTCATTCCAGGAATATCAAGAACATCGGCAAGATTTGTCAGCCCCGTGACCTTGGCGTCACGTCTGGAGAGAAGACTATCGACAAGCTTGGGATTCAGGTCGAAGACTTCTTTCAAGACTCTGCCAGAGACAGTGTTCACATTCATCTTGCCTGGTTCTGGCCGAGTGAATTCTTTCAGGGTGCACTCATTCATAACTTTTCCAATTGCAGCTTTATCTAAATTCCCAGGTCCTGCTTGGGTGACGCCGCCAGTTGCACCACTGCTTCCACCGCTCGATCTTCCTGTTCGACCTTGTGTGGATGCTCCACCTGAACCTTTGCCGCCCGTCACCGCTCCGCCGGTCGAGTTCGCGCCTCCAGCGGCGGCCGCGCCTCCCTGAGAGAGTGTCGAAAGTGGAATCACCAAGAGTTGTTCGAGTCGCGCATTTGGAGTTTTCGCGTAGGCGAGAAGTGCGCTTGCTTGTGGTTCGGTCAGTCCCAATCGTTCAACGACTTCCGCACTCGTTGCAGTCGCAAGATTCAATCGGTCTTCTCCGCTCGCGGCACGAGGAGATGTCAGGGAACTCGCTGTCAATAGTCCAGACAATCCAGCGTCAAGAATTCCATCGTGATTATCTTCTGGCCAAGTCTGCTCTCCGTCATCTTCATTGGGATCGAGTCGGCCATCCAAATTCCAATCTTCGCCACGAGTGGATTCTGGCCAGACTCCAGCGACTAATTCCAATTCGGCAAAATTGCGAAAACTCGCGTTGCGGGGTTCATAGGACTTGCCTCGATTTTGGTAATACGATTTTTCAGCACCAAGCATCCCCGCATCTTCATTCGCATCTTTCCAATCGACGATTGCGCCGACGACATCAGGTGTCATGTCTTCAATATTCATCAACTCGGTACTGTTGAGCAAATTGATATTGGCCTTGGAGTGTTCATCAAGTGGACCTGCACTTTCGATACCATCCAAAAAGTGGCGAATGTCATAGGTTCCAGTCTCTAAAGTTCCATATGAATTATCTTCAAGATCTAAGATCAAAGCGAGTGCGTCCTCGGGGTCAGGATTTTCCGTGTGGTATTCCATGATTGCGATCATCGTTTCGACGCCTGCTCGTGCGGCCCAACGAGCTTGAACGCGAGCGACGGCATCACTTCCCAAGACAGCTTGTCGAAATGAAAGAATCTGAAGACCAGCAACAATTGCTGCAGCGATAGCGACGGCCCAAATCACAATGACCAGTACAGAACCTCGTCGACTTTTAGCCGTGGCGAAATTCAATTTGGCCGAGCTCCAGTTCCTTGATTTCCAGGCCGATTTCCGCTCATTCCACCACCTTGGCCGCCTTGCCCGCCCTGGCCACCTTGACCACCGCGGCCACCACCTGGGCCACCTTGTCCACCTTGACCACCGCGGCCGCCCATTTGTCCACCTTGTCCGCCGCGTCCACCTTGTCCACCTTGTCCGCCGCGTCCACCGCCGCCAGATAATCCATCAGCACCTTGCGTTCCCGCAATTCCTGCTGCTGCTGCTCCCGCAATCGCAGCATCTGCTGCAGCTTGCGCTGCTGCAACTTCGCCTCCTGCTGCGGACGCAGGATCTTCGGCGGGAGGTTCCTCATATGGAGGGGGAACACGATCGATCGGCACGATTGTTCGAAGGCTCATCAATTCACGGGAGTCAGCAAAAAAATCTGCGCCTTGTGCATCTCCTGCAGATGAAACTGTGACACGTAGTGCCACAGGCAGGCCATTGATGTCCGAGTCCCAAGAGTCATACCAATCAGTTCCGTCAGAAGCCTCGATGTAAAGTCCGATGATCCCATCCATCATTGGTGCGGCTTTCCCACCGCCGCCTTCATTGTCATCTGGAACTGAATCGGATCTCATCCAGAGTGCGCTTCCGGATTCGTCATCGGTGACACGCAACTGAACTTCGTGTTCGATTCCATCACCTTCATAAGTCTTATTGCGAACGGGCGAGAGCTTGGTGGAATAGATCAGGACGTCATTTCGAGGAAGATCACCGATGGGAGAATTGACAGAGTCGCCAGTCAACAAAATTCGGGTGTCGATCAGGTTGTCGCTGCGGATGACTTGCTGAAGTTCGCGTCGAATTTTGTCCAGTGCCGTATTTGCCCGCAAATGTGCGTTCAATCGAACTTTCGAACTCGCTCGAGCACGGGCGAGTTGGCTCAGAGAAGTCCCCAAGGTTCCAACGACGATGACGGCGATGATTCCCGCAATGATCAATTCGACAAGTGTGAATCCTCGACGAGTTATCTTATTTCGTGACATTACTGCCATCCTTCTTGGATTCAAAGTATTCCTGACGATCGATTGGTTCTGATGGAGCGCGCTCTGGATTTGGCTCGTCGCCTAGTCGTAAAGCAATTCGAGTTGCACAGCGAAATTCTCGTCCGACTGGATCCGTGATAATCGCCAGAACTTCGCATGGCGCACCAGGGTCTGCCTTTTCGATATTGACTTGAAATTGAAAGTCGGGCCACGGTTCATCGCAATGACCAGAAAGATTGTGCGACTTCGGCCACAATTCTGGCCCTTCAACAAGAACGCTGGCAAGAAGTTCGTCAAGTAATGCTGCTGCCATTACAGCACGTTCGCCGCGCTGTTGATCCATCATCGCACGCGCAGCTAAAGAGACGACTGATCCAAGGCCGATCGCCAAAATAATACCGGCGATGACGACTTCAATGAGTGCGAATGCTCGGCGAGAATTTTTTACCACTTTTCGTCTCGCGTTCCATATTGATCAAGGTCAAGTGCCTCTCGAGTTTGAATCGCAGTTCCGCCCGCATCGAGTCGAGTTGGGACCATCGAATTCGAATCAAGTCTCAACACAGTATCGATCAATCCCGAGAGCAAATGCATCTCGACACTTGGCCGACCTCCTCCTGGAACGGAAGGAATCAGCCAGTCGGATCCTGAAACTTCAACGTCATCAATTGAAAGCCCAACCAATTCCATCCCTCTGGGAAGTGCGACCGGCGAAAGGCGAATATCTGTGACCCATTCGTACTTCGAGCGTTCACCGTCTTCGCTTGTAGCCAACAGGTCGCGATCTTTGGTCAATATGGCGAACCATCCCGTTTCTGGATCCTGCCAGAGTGCGATTTGCTGCGATGATGTTGCATCACGAAATGCGAACATAGAAAGCAGGTCACTCATTTTTGCAACAGCGTTTTCATGTTCGGTTTTAGTTGTTCGAGTAAGTCGAGGGACGATCATTGCGCTCAAGACGGCGAGAATCACCACCGCGACGATTACTTCAATCAATGTGAACGCTCGGCGCATGGTTTTCGCTACTCCTGGCCGTTGACGATGTCTTTGTTTTCGCCATCACCGCCTGGTTGTCCGTCAGCACCATAGGAAATCAAGTCAAAGTCTTTATTGATTTCACCAGGAACGATGATGATGTATGGATGTCCCCAAGGATCAAGGAGTGCTTTTTTGTTGTCAAGATATGGATCGTCCCCTTCAGTCAAGATGTCCAGCTCAAAATCTTCTGGACATCTGCTGAGTCCAGCTTCTGTCATGTACAGACGGACCTGATTCGCAAGTGAGGCCGCTTCTGTCTTTGCGCGTTTGTCCTTTGCAGACCCAATAAACTTGGTCAGTCGTGGGACAAAGATCGCAGCCATGATGGCGACGATCGTGACTGCCACAATGACTTCGATCAAACTGAATGCGCGCCGATTGAAGTTGCTTCGAAGTGCGCGACGATTGTTGGCAGAATGGAATGGTGGTTTGATAGACATTTGGACCTCGTAAAAAAACCAAATAAATTTGAAAAGAGAAATATGGGAAGTAAAATTATCCGCCAATGGCGGCTTGAAGATTGAGGAGTGGAAGAAGAATGCCGAGCAAGACAAATCCTGCCACGAGGCCCATCACAATGAGCAAAATGGGAGGGAGCGCCTTGGTAAAAACCTTGAGTGAATTATTGACTTGACGATCGAAAGCAGTCGCCGCATGCATCAACATGGGCTCGAGTCGTCCCGAACGCTCTCCGATATTCACAATCTGAATGAGCAGTGGGGGGAATAATCCAGAACGCTCGAGTGGATCGGCCAACGAAGATCCTGTTGTGACACGCTCTTGCACTTCGTCGATCGCGGCCATCATTGCGGAATTTCCCAATGTGTCTCGAACGACTCGCAGAGCTTGCAAAATCGGAATACCTGCGGAGACGAGGGTTCCAAGAGTGCGTGTAAAACGAGCGACCGCAACGTCTCGAAGCAGAACGCCGACAATCGGAAGACGCAGCAGGGTGAGATCAACAAGCAATCGATTCTGCGGCTGAGAGATCCAACGTCTCCAGCCAATGATGGCCGTCACTGTCGCAAGAGCAATAGCCCACCACCATCCAGTGATGAATCCAGCGATTCCCAAGAGAACTCTTGTTGGAAAAGGAAGTTCCACTCCGGGCTGCCCAGTGATCGGCGCCATCAGTCGCGGCAGCACAAACGTGATGAGCACAACAACGCTGATCGAGATCAGCCCAGCGACGATCATCGGATAGACCGTTGCTCCGACAACTTCTCTTCTTAACTCAACGGATCGATCAAGAAGATCCGCCAATTGATGCAAAACTTCAGCGTTGCGTCCCGAGGCATCCGCGGCGCGAAACATTCCGACGGTCATGTCATCGAAGGGGGGACCATATTCTTTCGCCGCCTGATGCAGCGGAACTCCAGCCTCGACACGTTCAATCAAAAAATCAAGAATGACTGGAAGCGCCCGCCCAGAAGCTTGACGTCGAACCGTACGCAATGATTGCATCAGTGGCAGGCCAGCTTCGAGCGCAGTTGCAATTTCGCGAATGAAACTGGTGAGATCTGTCCGCGATATCGAAGGTCGACCATTGAGGCGTCGATTCGAAATGGAGATTTTCTTGGGTGAAGCAATTCGAGGCGATCTTCCTTGCGGCTCAGATTCATTTTCAATCGAAGTCGCAATGATTCCATTTCGGGTCAAGATGCCGATGGCCTCTGCGCGATCCTCTGCTTGAATCGTTCCTCCGCTTGCTGCGGCACCGAGTCCTTGATATCGAAAAGTCGGCATGGTGGTTCCTATGGCTCAAAGTCATCGACATCTTGCGTGGCACGCAGAACCTCGGGGATCGTCGTCATCCCAGATTGCGCCTTCAACATTCCGTCGTGTCGCATGACAGTGAAATCTGAACCAGCCACTTCTTTCAATTCTGTCACGGAGAGTCGTTTTGTGATTCCGTTCCGCAGCGCCGGATTCATGCGAAGTAATTCGAAGAATCCTAATCGTGATTTGAATCCGGTCTTCCGGCATTCTTCGCATCCAACTGCTTTCCACTCGCCGCCTTCGAAGCCTGCAATCTCACTTGAAGTCAGCCGAGATTTCGTTTCATCATTCAATGGCGTACGAACTTTGCAATGCACGCAGAGCCTTCTTCCCAGTCGTTGCGCCAGCAGTCCTTCAAGCACGCTTGCAACCAAGAATGGTTCCGCACCCATGTCGACAAGTCGTCCGATGCTGGAAATGGCATCATTGGTGTGGAGCGTGGAAAGGATGAGATGTCCCGTGAGTGCAGATCGAATTGCAATGTCAACAGTTTCGTTGTCTCGAATTTCACCCACCAGAATCACGTCTGGATCTTGACGAAGAATGGCGCGCAGGCCGATCGAGAAAGTCAATCCTCTTTTTGGATTGACGGGAATCTGATTCACCCCAGACAATTCGTATTCAACAGGGTCTTCAATCGTGATGATCTTCTTGCGCGGGTCATAGAGTTTGCTTAAAGCTGCATAGAGAGTTGTCGTTTTTCCTGATCCAGTCGGTCCAGTGACCAAGAGCAAGCCGTGCGGCTTTTCGATCAGCCGGTCCATTGTGTTTCGATGAGGCTCGCTCATTCCCAAACTTTGCAAATCCAAAGCAAGATTGCTCTTGTCCAGAATACGCATCACAATGCTTTCGCCATAGATCGTTGGAACTGTCGAAACTCGCAAATCAACTTTTCTTCCTTCGAAGCGCAGCGTGATGTGGCCGTCCTGCGGGACATATCGCTCTGCAATATTCATCATTGCCATGATTTTCACGCGACCAATCAGCGCAGCTTGCAAATGCTTCGGCGGTGGAGGTTGTTCGATCAGCACGCCGTCCACGCGGTACTTGATCTTCAAGTCGTTTTCGAATGGCTCAATGTGAATATCGCTTGTACGACTTTGAATCGCTTCCAGAATGAACAGATTGACAAGGTTGATCAGCGTTGGCTGTTCAGCCATGCGATGCACGTCGGCAGCTTCGATCGCATCGACATTGTTATCCGATTCATTGGTCGTCGATTCGTCATTGCCGGCGAGCGATTCTGCAACGCGAGCGGCAGTTGTTCCATACGCACGCCGCATGAGTTCTCCGAAAGCCTCTGGTTCCACACCAAGTCTTGTCACGGGGAGTTTGGCGATCGCAGCGATTTCATCTGCGGCACCGACATCAAGCGGGTTAAACATCGCAACGATCAAGCGTCCACGTTCAATTCGAATGGGAACCGATCGAACTCGAACCGCGACTTCGGGAGTCAATAAATCAATCGCAGCTTGATCCGTCTCTGGTGGTTTTTCAACCCAAGAAATTCCTAGAATGCGACAACGCTCGCGAATTTTTGCAGCTTCATCCGTTGCACTCGGCGGAGTGAGATTGGCCTGCGTGGCTCCGAGTTGAAGATCGTTTGCCGCTGGTGTCATGGTTCAGTCTGCAGTCTTTGGCGGAGCCGTTTTTGATTTGTCACTACCACTGCTTGTTGGTCGGGAGAGAGCGCCGTTCTCTACTGGACTTCGTCTGGGAGCATCGCCACCAGAATCAGAATTCAGAGTTGGTGCGCTTTCTTCGCCTTTGCCTTTCCCGTTGCCCATTGGTCGCTGAGCAGCAGCAGCCAACTTTGCTGCTCCGGGGAGTTGTTCCGAAAGTTCTGGCCCGACGATCTCCGCAATTTTTTGGCGAGTTTTTTCATCCATCGCATCGCGTTCGTCAAGCATTGGTCGATATGGGTCCAATGGTGGCTTGGGGATATGGCTGGCACTTCCTTGATTCATTTTGCGCCGAGTTTCTTCGGTTTGCTTTTTCGGTTCCTCGGCGCGATAGAGCGTTGCTAATCGCACTCTCCAGTCCTCATAGAACGTGACATATTCCACTTGAAGAGCATTGAGTTGAGCGATCTGCTCTGGTGAGAGCCCAGACAATTCAAGCGCAGCAGCAAAGTATGGAATCATCGGGCTTGGTCGATAGACAGCGGGAAATGCAGTTACAAGTGCTTTCGCCCGAAAAATTGGTCCCCACGTATCTCCGTATCCCTTTGCTATTGCCTCCCTCGCTAAATCTTGCAAGTCACGCAATGCGACGCGAGTTGCCACGATCAATTCCAATTCCTTCAGTCCGCGCGCATAGTCCTGAGAAACCAGTGCTTCTTTAATCTTGTCTTGTGAAGCAAGCAACTGAGTTGCCCGTGCAAGAAGAGCAGCGTCTAATCCAATTTCGTATTGATCAAGAACTTCTTTGTTGGCGATCATGACATCAGGCGGTATGTCGCACTCTCGCGAAATTTGTCGCAGATCGACACTCTCTCCACTGAGAAGTCCACGAGGCAGTTCCTTCTCTCGGCGCATTGCTCGCTCTAGTTTTGGCCATCGTTCCTGTTGTTCATCGCTGAGAACACTGCGCAGGTTTTCGATGAATCTCTGCTTCAATCGAGCCTTTTCTTGAATCCATTTGTTGATAGGAACCATGATGACTTTCATCGCACCCTGATCACCGGCGTTGATGATTTGATCCTTCATCCCCTTCATTTCATCACGCAGTCCATCGGAGCCAACCTTAAAGTCGTCGGAGTAATCCTGCATCAAACTTTCAACAGTCGGCACTTGCCATTCTTCCAAAACGAGAAAATCAACAAAGAGCGTGATGTCTCGACTCATGTAATCAGGCTGAAATGCTTCAACGAATCCCGCCTGAAGTCCAAGCTGTGCTTGAGCCGGCGGCGCCGATAGCCCGACGCAGATTGCGATTGCGGCAAGAAAAGTACGCGTGTTAGTTTTTAGGTTCATTTGATGTGTTCCTGTTTGTGCCAAAGAATCAACCCAATTGAACGCCGAAGTGCGTCAGATATGGCAGGAATTCAACTAATTTTGTGATTGGGGAGTGACTTTATTTTCTGTTCTTGTAACTCCGATTTTGCGACCTTGGTTTAGTCCTATAACCACTAAAAGATCGATAAAGAGACGCTTTTCGCCAAACTTAGGATATTTTACGCCGAAGTTCGAACTGTTCGCTGTTCGATGCGCTTTACACTGACGGTCTGGACGATTCGATCCACGAAGATTCCAGGGGTATGAACTTGGTCTGGGTCGAGTTGACCAGTGGGGACCAGTTCTTCTACTTCTGCAATGCACACCTTGCCACACGTGGCGACCATTGGATTAAAGTTGCGAGCGGTTTTGCGATAAATCAGATTGCCGAACTCGTCACCTTTCCATGCTTTGACAAGCGAAACATCTGCTCGGATTCCTCGCTCGAGCACGAAAGTTTCGCCGTCGAAAATTTCATGTGGCTTCCCGTCCGCGACCTGAGTGGCAAGCCCTGTGCGTGTGTAAAAAGCCGGGATGCCTGCGCCGCCAGCGCGAAGTCTTTCTGCAAGCGTTCCCTGGGGAGTGAATTCGACCTGCAATTCGCCGGCCATAAATTGCCGCTCGAATTCTGCATTTTCACCGACATAACTGGAAATCATTCGACGGATTTGTCTGGTCTTCAGCAATAAGCCAAGCCCCCAATCATCGACGCCAGCATTATTGCTCGCGATCGTCAGCCCTTTGACTCCGCTGTCACGCAAAGCAATGATGAGATTCTCTGGAATTCCGCAGAGCCCGAATCCACCAACTGCGATCAGCAAATCATCTCGCAGAAGCCCATGAAGCGCATCTGCGCACGATTTGTGAACCTTATTGAGAGCCATTAGGGGCATAGTGTACGCAAGTGGACTAGGCTCGACTGACGTGCGCACGCTGATCGTCCTGTTGATTTTTCTCTCTGCTATGCCAGACACAATGGCTGCTCCGGTTGTCAAAGAACTCTTCATGGATCGTTATGGTGCGAGCCCCGGCTTGGCTCAAATGTTCAATGGCATCAACTTATTAGGCGCATTCGCGGCGTTGCCACTCTTATGGTTCGTTCGTGACAAGAATCATTCTGTTGCACTGGTGATTTGGGGATCTCTCGCTGATGCGCTTTTGCTCGCAGTGATGGCGCTGCCACTTGGATTGGAATGGACACTCGTTGTGCGTGCGCTTGAAGGAGTGACCGATGTCATCGTCTTCGCCGCACTCTTCGACCTTGTTCGCCGTTCTTCGCGCGGACATGTCGGCGCTGGTATGGGAATCGCATCGACTCCGCTTTTGATGGGGCTTGGTTTGGGCGCGATGCTTGGCGGACTGGTCGTTCGCCAATCGGCTGAAGGCGCATCAGCAAATTGGCTCTTTGGAATGTCTGCGGTTTTGAGCATTTTTGTCGCTGGAATTGCTTTTATTGCTCGCCGACGATTTGAAACTTTCCAACCTTCGTCTCACGTTGATATTGCAAATGATGACGCTGATATTGAATCCCACGATCAGGTTCGCGATCCGATGTGGCCTTCGCTTGCGATGACTTTTTCAGATCGTGCAACTGGAGGATTGATCACAGGAACATTGCCGATCGCGTTATCGCAAGTCTTTGGATATTCACCGCTCCTGCGTGGACTGTTGGTGGGATTGCCGCTTTTATTGATGGCGCTGGGAACTGGTCCTGCTGGATGGCTCTGCGACAGAATTGGAAGTTTGCGCGTTCGAATTTTCGCAGGTGTGGCATACGCCGGATCTTTCGCATTGCTTTCCGTCGCGGGCGATCAAGCAGTTCCGCTGGGAATCGTGATGGTGATCATCGGATTATCTGCAAGCGCGCTCTTTTCCAGTTCCATAGCTCTTGTTATTCGATCTGGTCCTGCGACGATGGCACTCGGTGCATTCAGAGGAGCGGGGGATCTTGGTTTCCTCAGCGGAACTGCATTCTCGGTGCTCTTGTTGTCATCGCTTGGTGGAGAGTCGCCAACATACTCCCACTATGCAGTAGTTCTCGCTATTTTCGCAGGATTTCATGCACTCACAACGTTGATCACAGGAGTGACATTGAAAATGGTCCGCAAACGCAATTCAGTTGCGAGCAAATCATCGACCACAAACTGGGGTCAATAAACTGGGGTTAATTTGGTGTGCCGATGATTCCTGGAAGTGAATATGCCATCGATGGATTCATCGAGATCAATGCAAGGCGGATTTTTTCAAGCGCCTTGTTCTGAATTTGTCTCACGCGTTCTTTGGTCACACCAAGAATGAGTCCCACTTGTTCAAGAGTCAGTTGAGAAGCGTTGACTGGTCGATCAAGGCCATATCTGTGGAAGATGACAGTTCGTTCGATATCGGAAAGTCCGGCTCGATCAGATTGAAAGAGATTCTTGACTTCGATGATGTCATCATTTTCACGAGCACGACGGGTTTCGCCTGAGTGATCTGCACGTTCAAGTTCGGGATCGAATTCGACTGGAAAGAATTGGCGATGCTTCTGAGTTTTAATTCCAAGACGGCTGTACGCCTTCAAAATTGCACGACATCCATATGTAGAAAACTTGAAGCCACGACCGAAGTCGAATTTATCAACGGATCTTAGAAGTGCCATATTCCCTTCGCTGATCAGATCTCCAAAGTCCAAGTCCGCAGATCGAACACGCTTTGCCATAGCAAGTACGAGTGCAAGATTTGTCTCGGCAATTTGCTTGCGAATCTTTTCAGCGATCGCATGCCAGTGAAGCATGTCTCGCGCGCTTTCAGTTGTCATCCCTTCACGAGCTGCTTTACGCTGCGTGCGTGCAACGCGAAAGCGTGCATAATTCAATTGAGCAAAAATGACCCGTTCTTGAGCGGCGGTCAGTACAAGTGACTTGGGCGGACGAACGATTGCAGTTCCGTTGGAAGCTGGAGTCCGTTCGTCAAGAAGCGGCTGGTACCAAGTGATATCTGGCTTGGCAATCACTGGAGCGTCTGCGAAAATTTTTCGCTCTGCTCCCGCACGCAGAAAGTCCGGACTTGCAACGAATTGAACCTTTTCACGTTGAAAGCCTTCAAGAATCGTACGTTCTTCTGGGGTAAAGCTTCCCGATGGCATTCGAGTGGACCCGAAACTGATCGCATTCGTAGAGCGCCGAACTTTCAGTACAGAGGTCGCATTGGAATTGGGAGATTTCATCACAGTAGAGGTGCGACTGGCGCTCAACTTTGGTGTTCGCATCGTTGCAGGGCGTTTCTTAGGAAGGAGTTTGATAGTGGCAGAATTTTTCATTGTAATTCTTTATCTTGAGAAGGCGTGGAAGCAGAGAGAGAAGGCGTGGAAACAGAGAGCGAAGGCGTGGAAACAGAGAGCGAAGGCGTGGAAACAGAGAGCCGATGAGCAACACTCCCACCACGAAGTGCAACAACAAATGCCTATACGCAAAAAAGTGGAAGGTGTTCTAGGGACTTCAAGATAGATTTTGATTTTCGCAAGCAAGCATCTTCCATTTTTGAAAGATGGCCACACTTCGTCTCAATTTGTCACGAGGTGCAAAGCGATAGAATTCGAGGCAAGAAAGCCCTATAACCTTATGTTAAATGTATGTTTACGACTTTCAATCAACAGTCGTCTTCGGCGGACAATTGTCTCTTGGAGCGACTTATTCCGCCTTGCCGGCGCTTGTGTCATAAACCCAAGAATCTCCCGCACGTGCATAATCCAAGACCTCGCCGGACTTGAAAAAGAGCGCAAGCTCGCGCGTTGCGGCTTCGGGGCTATCCGAACCATGCACGAGGTTGAATGAATTTGAGATTCCAAAGTCTCCACGAATTGTTCCCGCTGCTGCTTTCGATCCGAAAGTCGCCCCCATCAAGTTTCGGCAGACTGTGATCGCGCCAACTCCGCGCAGTGCCATCACCACGACAGGCTCGCTGGTCATGAAGCGCACAAGTCCTGCATAGAAGCCTTTTCCCGCATGATCTTTGTAATGCTCTGCAGCAAGTTCTGCGGAAATCTTCATCATTTTCATGCCCACAACTTGCAGCCCCTTCTGTTCAAAGCGCGTCACGATAGATCCGACAAGGCATCGTTGAACTGCGTCCGGCTTGAGAATGATGAATGTGGTTTCCATATTGTGATTTACTTTCTTTCTTGTTTGGCGAATGAACGGGGGGCGAATAGTAGCGATCAATCGTGAAATCTGGCGGAACAATTGGTGACCGATTCGAACGAATTCCCAAGATCGGGTAATATCCAATTCGGCATGGACGCCTCCCAACAAACCGATTCCAAGAAGTCATCCCCGCGGCGCAGAGGTGCAACCGCAGAGGAGATGTCCGAAAAGCAGCGAGAAATCTCTGTCAGCGAGTTTTTCGCCAAGAATCGGCATTTATTGGGATTCGATAATCCGCGCAAGGCGCTGATGACCGCGGTCAAGGAAGCTGTCGACAATGCGCTTGATGCGTGCGAAGAGGCGTGCATCCTGCCCCATATTTACATCGAACTGCTGCAGCGATCCGAGACGCGCTTCAAAGTCACGATTCGCGACAACGGTCCTGGCATCGTTCGCAAGCAAATCGAAAATATTTTCGGGCGATTGCTTTATGGTTCAAAGTTTCATCGATTGAAAATGAGCCGCGGCCAACAGGGGATCGGAATTTCTGCGGCCGGAATGTACGGATTGATGACGACGGGTCAACCGGTTCTCATCATTTCGAAGACGCATAAGAAAAAACCTGCTGTTGAAGTTCTTCTGAAGATGGATACTTCCAAGAATCGCGCCGATGTGGTCAGCGAAATCGAACATCCAGAAGACGATGGACTTTTTCCTGACGGTCATGGAACGCAAGTTTCGATCGAGCTCGAAGGTCGATATCAACAGGGTCGACAATCCGTCGACGAATATCTTGATCAAACTGCAATCGCCAATCCGCATGCGCACTTCACGTATGTCAATCCAAGCAACGAGACAATCGAGTTCAAGCGTGGAACGAACGAGCTTCCTCCTGAAGCAACTGAAATTCTTCCGCATCCCAAGGGAATCGAACTCGGCACGTTGATTCAGATGATCGAACGAACCGAGCGAACGCAAATTGGTGGATTTCTGCAAGAGGAGTTTTCGCGCGTTTCTCCATCTGTTTCAAAGGATATTTGCGATCGCGCAGGGATCACGGGTCGCACTTGGGTGAAGCAAATCGGTCACAAAGAAGCAGAGGCGATTTACAAAGCAATTCAAGAGGCTCGCATTATGGCGCCGCCGACGGACTGTCTCGTGCCCATCGGCACGAAGGCTTTGCTCTCTGGTCTTCTGAAGGAAGTCAAAGCAGAATTTTTCACCGCATGCACTCGTCCTGCTGATGTCTATCGAGGCAATCCATTTCTCATCGAGGTTGGTCTTGCATTTGGCGGCGAACTTCCCAAGGACGAATTGATTCGCGTCATTCGCTTCGCCAATCGCGTGCCGCTGCTCTATCAGCAAGCGGCATGCGCATCATTCAAGGCAGTTCTCGAAACGAGTTGGAAAAATTATGGCGTCTCGCAATCGCGCGGCTCGCTCCCAGACGGGCCTGTCGTGGTGATGGTGCATATGGCAAGCGTCTGGGTTCCTTTCACCAGCGAATCTAAAGAGGCGATTGCGGATTACGACGAGATTCGCAAGGAAATGAAATTGGCGCTTCAAGAAGTTGGACGCAAGTTGGGCATGTATTTGCGTCGTCGACAGCGCATGCGCAATGAAGGAGAGCGGCGCAGCATTTTTGAGCGTTATATCGGCGAAATTGCGCAAGCAACCGAAGCGATCACTGGAACATCCGCAAAGCAAATCTATGAATCGCTGCTGCGTGTTGCCAAGCGCAAAACTGAAGAAGCGGATGCGGTGTTGAACGATGAAGGCAAGCGTGTGCGCGATTCGGATCCATTTGGCAAGGATGATTCTGTTGTCATTCTTCCAGCGCGCGTTGCGGTCACGCAGTCTGACTCGGAAGATGAGTCTGAAGATGACTCCGACAATGAAGGTGGATCGAAGAAGAGTTCGTCCGGTGGATCAAAGACTTTGTTTGGTGATGAAGAAGCGCCGAGCAAGAAGCCCGGCAAGAAGTCGTCTCGCAAGAAGACATGAAAAGAGAAGGACTCGATCAATGGCGAAAAAATCTAAATCAGCAGACCCATCAACGCCAGCCTCAACGCCAGCCTCAACCCCGGTCAAGGTGAATCGATCGGTAAGCAATCAAGCAACGCGCGAAAAAACTTTAGGGAAGATTCTCGACCTAGGGAAATCGGTCGCAAAGTCCGCACTTGCTGAGACTGATCCATTTGTTGATGTTCCAAGTCGCACGATGTCCAACACGACATACAACGAAGTGCGCAAATTGCTTCAGATGGGTGATGCAACTCTGCGCCGAAATCTTTTCAATACGGGGCAGGCTCGAAAATTTATGCAGATGGTGCTGCTTTCCAAGGGATGTAAAGATCTTCTGCAAGCCCAAAAAACGCTGAGTTTGCGAGGTATGTATTACATGAGCCTGCACACGATTGCGGGAACAAAAGAAAAAACGTTTGACGATCAGGAAGAATCCGACGGCATATTGGAAGACATCGAAGTCGCGATCGCCACGCTTCGTGAAAACTTGCATCTCTTTGCAAAGAAGCGCGGAACGATGGTCGGCAATATCACGGTGATTGATAATGGAGATTCGATTGATTGTCGCCGGATGGGAACAGGCGGGTATGCGATTCCATCAATCTGCGAACCATCGGTGGTGCAGTTTGGAAAGTGCGATGCAAAATTTGTGTTGCATGTTGAAAAAGACACTGTCTGGAGTCGCTTCAACGAAGATCGATTTTGGGAAAAGCATAATTGCATTCTGACTGAAGGCAGTGGCCAACCTCCGCGTGGTGTTCGACGATTGCTCTATCGTTTGAACAAAGAACTTGGGCTTCCGGTCTATTGCTTGCTCGATTGCGATCCCTGGGGTCATTACATTTATTCGGTCATCAAACAGGGGTCGATCAATCTTGCTTTCGAAAGTGAGCGTATGGCGATTCCCGATGCGAAATATCTTGGGATTCGATCTGGCGATTTTGTGCGGTGCGAACTTTCCGATGATGTGAAGATTTCGCTGAATGATCGAGATATCGAGCGTGCAAAGCAGATTGCGGAATATCCGTGGTTTATCAAAAAGAAGCACTGGCAGAAGGAAATTCAGCTGATGATTCGTAATGGATTCAAGATGGAAGTGGAATCTCTGATTACAAAAGACATTTCCTATGTCACTGAGACCTATGTTCCAGAGAGACTCAAGGCGAAGGATTGGATTGACTGATTTGCGTAGGCGCTGAATATGTCTGGACCGTCGGGCTCAGGCAATCGAGGCGAACGAAATTCGAAAATCACTTCCTCGTCCAACTTCGCTGAAGACGCGTATTGCACCGCCGTGTTCTTCGATAATGCGGCGAGCAACGGCCAAGCCAAGACCGCTTCCGCCTTTTTTGGATGTGATGTACGGCCTGAAAATTTCCTCTTGAAGCGCATCAGGAATTCCAGGTCCCGTGTCAATCACATGAATTCCAACTTCTGGATTCTGATTTGCCACGATAGGCAACTGTTCGACACGCAGAATGAGTTCACGTCGAGCTGGAGGCGAAAGTGTTTCCATAGCCTGCATCGAATTGAGCATGAGATTCAGTATTGCTTGCTTGAGCAATCCCGCATCTACATTGGCCATGACCGGTGTTGAAGGCAGATCAACTCGAAGCAGAACACCCATCAACTGCGATTGCGGATGAACAAAATCTGTCAACTCTTCCACCAATTCGCGAAGGTCGCACCGTTGACGATCCAGCTGAACTCTGCCGGCAAATCGCAAGAAATCCTCAAGAATATCCTTCAGTCGCCCAGTCTCTCGCGCAAGCGTGTCAACCTTGCGAATGAGCGGCTTCGATTCTTCTTCTGCAAGTGAAGAATCGATGACCGCTTCGCGTAAGAGTTGAGCGTTGAGCACCACGCTTGAGAGTGGATTCTTAATTTCATGTGCAAGTCCACTGGTCATCGCGCCGATTTCGGCAAGTCGCTCAGCAGCGATCGCGCGTCGTTCTGCGACGAGTGCTTGTTCATTTCTACGGCGTAGGGCAATCACAAACACGAAAGTGCAAATCGCAATTCCCAGAAGCACACCGATAAAAAAAGATGGGTTGAAGAACACGAGGGGGACAGTTGCCCCAGTTCAGGCAGTTGGAGTGGCGACACGCGCGGTTGCTCTTGCTGCCGTTGCAGCCCAACCCTTCGAACCTGATTGTGCGCTGTAAGTCACCTTCTCGCCATCTCGCAAAGTTCGAAAACCTTGGTCTTGCTCGATCACACTGAAGTGCACGAAAATATCTTGACCTTGAGGGCCAACTATAAATCCAAATCCTTTACGGGCATCAAACCATTTGATGATTCCGTCTACGTTTACGATGGTCTGCAAGTTGTCGGACATATTTGCCTCCGTCTAGTCGTTGAAATTAAACCAAACGAGAAATAAACAAAACTACTGAGACACTCAAACCCCTGAGTGCTCCTACTTGTGTTGATTGTGCATCCAAAATCGGCATTGTGCAAGAGAACCCGTCAAAATATTCGACTTTTCATAAAAAAAGGGGGCTTAGACCAGTTGGTCGAAGCCCCCTTTGGTCGATCTCCTCTAAAATAAAGGAGTCGAAATTTTAGTTCACAAGTGGCTATTCAATAGTCATTTAACGGCGTCCGCGGCCACCGCCGCCACCATTTCCGCCTCGGCCGCCGCCACCGCCACCACCGCCGCCGCCACCACGGTCGTCTCTGCGGCCTTCGCCTTGGTCAGGGGATTCCTGTCCTTCGGCTCCAACGAGAGCTGGATCTGGGGGATCCAACATCGCCTTGCGGCTCAGTTTGATACGACCAGTGTCGTCGACATTGATGACTTTGACCTTGATGATGTCGCCGAGCTTCAAGACTTCGTTGACATTGCGCACGAATCCGTGAGCGAGTTCGCTGACATGAACCATTCCGTCGGTGCCTGGTGCGAGTTCGACGAATGCTCCAAATTCTTTGATGGAAACGACGCGACCTTCGTAGACCGTTCCAACTTTGATCTCTGCTCCCAGAGCTTCGATTTCAGCGCGTGCTTGCGCTGCCGATTCTGCGTTGGAGCAGGCGATGAAGACAGTTCCATCTTCTTCGATGTCGATCTGGGCACCGGTGCGTTCCTGAATACTTCGGATCATCTTGCCGCCTGGTCCAATGACCTTTCCGATCTTCTCTGGATCGATCTTGACGATTGTGATGCGTGGAGCAATTGGTGAAATATCAGCGCGTGGCTTGTCGAGGACTTTCTCCATCTCAGTGATGAGATGCAATCGTCCTTCTTTCGCTTGCTCGAAAATCGTGACGATTTCGTCAAGCAATAATCCACGTGCCTTCAAGTCCAATTGGATTCCAGTGATTCCTTCGCGGGTTCCAGAAACTTTGAAATCCATTTCTCCAAAGAAGTCTTCTTCACCGATGATGTCGGTGACATGGGTGACGCGACCTTCTGCGCTGGTGAAACGACCGACGGAAATTCCCGCGCATGTCGCCTTGATAGGCACGCCCGCATCCATAAGTGCGAGGCATCCTCCGCAAACGCTGGCCATACTGGATGAACCATTACTCTCGGTGATTTCGCTTGTCAGACGAACGGTGTAAGGAAAGTCTTCCGCACTTGGCAGGATGGCGAGCAGCGAACGTTCGGCGAGTGCACCGTGTCCGATTTCACGTCGGCCTGGTCCTGTGATGCGTCCAGCTTCGCCGGTGCAGAATGGAGGGAAGTAATAATGTAGATAGAACTTCTTCGCATATTCAGGCATCAGTCCGTCAACGATTTGCTCATCCTTGGTCGTGCCGAGTGTGCAAGTCACGATGGACTGCGTTTCGCCACGTTGGAAGAAGGCAGAACCGTGGGTTCGAGGCAAGAGCGCCACGCTCATATCGAGCGGACGAATTTGTCGAAGCGGACGACCATCGGCGCGGATGCCTTTTTCTGCAACCAGATAATGGGTGATCTTCTTTTCAAGAATGCGCAGGCATTCTTTCGCTTCACGCATTTTGCGCTCAGCAATTTGGTGGTCGCTGTAACTCAAGCCAGGAGCCAACTGGAAGAACGAGTCGATCGTCCATTTCTTGACACGATCAACTTCTGTGTTTCGAGCGTGTTTCCCGTTGATTTGTCGAGCCGCGAGCAATGGCTGATATGCCTTCTCTTTCACGATCGCCATCACTTCTGCTGATGGCGCGGTTGAATCACCAGCGCGCTTGGCAGGAGCTCCGCACTTTGCGTGCAGCTCATTGATGAGATCGAGGATTGGCTTAACGCCATTTTCAAGTCCGAACTTGATCGCAGCAAGCATGTCGGCTTCGCTGATTTCTGCGGCACCGACTTCAATCATGTTGATGCCATCAGAGTGTCCCGACAGGACGAGATCAAGATCGCTGAATTCCATCTGCGCTTGTGTTGGATTGATGATGAAGTGTGGCTGATCATCAATGAAGATGCGTCCGACGCGCACCGTTGCGACTGGTCCATTGAATGGAGCGTCGGAAATGTGCAGCGCAGCGGATGCAGCTGAACAACCAATCACGTCTGCATCATTCTGCCCGTCATGGGAGAGAACGAGAACTTGCAACTGAACTTCATCCACGAAACCATCTGGAAAGAGTGGACGAATCGGTCGATCCATCATTCTCATCGTGAGAATTTCCTTCTCGCTCGGTGGTCCTTCTTTCTTGCGGAAACCGCCTGGATACTTGCCAGCAGCTGGTGCTTTTTCACGGTAATCGCAGGTCAAAGGGAAGAAATCGATGCCTGCGCGCGGATTGGCGCGGACGGCGGTCGCGAGGACCACGGTTTCTCCATAAGTTGCGAGGACTGCTCCGCTGGCGAGCTTGGCAATCTTGCCAGTTTCAAGTCGGAAGATTCGTCCTCCGATTTCTTTTTCTACGCTGACGTGTGGTTTTGTTGTCATGACTATGCCTTTCTAAACGAGGTTATAAAAGTCGCGTGATTCATGAATTTGAATTGCGACAAAATGAGAACCCCGAGAAGGGCAGAGGCCAAATCGCATCATCCCGTGGACTGCGAATTGGCGACTGCCTTTGCGGGGTGAAAAGAACTACTTGCGCAGTCCGAGTTTCTTGATGAGCGAGGAGTAATCTGCGCGGCGAGTTTCTGCGAGATATCGCAGAAGACGATTGCGCTTGCTGACCATCAACAGAAGTCCGCGGCGACCCGCGTGATCTTTCTTGTGAGCCTTGAAGTGGGCTTGGAGCGAATTGATGCGCTCAGTCAGAATTGCGATTTGAACTTCAGTCGATCCGCAATCGGTCGCGTGTTGGCGGTGAGCCGCGATGACTGGTGCTTTTTCTTGTGTCGTGATCATTGTTGTCTTGTCTTCTTTCGCTGGACGTTCGTCACGAACGCCTATGTTTGTTCCTTAGATTTGAGCATCGAAGAGTACCAAAGTCGTTCAAAGTGGTCAACGGTGGGCAAGTAGGGAAGTGCCTGAACAGCCGATAACTCTTCTGTGGATTTTTTGGATCTCCAACTCACGAGCAGACCGCCAACGTTCAATCCCAATTGCCACCTATCCTGCGGCAATGAAGAGCGCTGTCGAAGGTTTGCGAGGGACAACTGATGAGTTTGTGGTCCTCAGCGCCAAGATCGAGCAAGGCGGCGGCGCGAGTGGTGTCGAGCGCCAGCATCGTCATGGTCGGCTGACGGCTCGCGAACGAATTGGTTTGCTTCTTGATCCTTCTTCTGCGCAGTTCGAATGCGGACTTCTCGCAGGATGGAATATGTACAAGGAATATGGCGGCGCGCCAGGCGCAGGAGTCGTGACCACGATTGGTCAGATCGAAGGACGCATCTGCATGGTGATTGCAAACGATGCGACGGTAAAGGCTGGCGCATTTTTCCCGATGACCTGCAAGAAAATTATTCGTGCGCAGGAAATCGCACAGCGTGCGCGATTGCCTTTGATCTATCTCGTCGACAGTGCGGGAGTTTTTCTTCCACTCCAGGAAGATGTCTTTCCAGATACCGATGACTTCGGTCGGATTTTTCGCAATAACGCAGTGATCTCTGCGAATGGAATTCCGCAGTACGCGGCGATCATGGGAAATTGTGTTGCTGGCGGAGGATATTTGCCCGTGCTTTGCGACACGCTGTTGATGACCGAAGGGAGTGGGCTCTATCTTGCGGGACCAGCATTGGTCAAAGCTGCAATCGGTCAAGAAGTGACAAGTGAAGAACTTGGTGGCGCACAGATGCATGCGGAAATTTCTGGCACGATTGATTTTCGAGAGAAGGATGATCCAGCGTGCATTGTTCGCTTGCGACGATTGATGACAATGAACGCATCTGCGCCACTCGCATTCGATCCACCCATCGTTGCCGTCGATACCGAACGCGCCGTCGAGGATGTCTATTCGGTTTATCGCAGCGAAGTTGGTGCGCAGTACGACACGCGCGATGTGTTGAAGTGCGTTGTGGATCGCGGTTCGATGGACGAGTATCGCATGGAACATGGACCATCACTCGTCTGCGTCTATGCCAGAATCGGCGGTTTCCCAGTGGGAATAGTTGCCAATCAACGCAAGATGACCGAGCGAAAAATGCCCGGTGGCAAGGCGGGGCCATCCACTTCGAAGTGCATGCCAGGAGTGATCTATGACGACAGCGCCGACAAAGCAGCGCGTTTCATTATGGATGTCAATCAGCGCAAGATTCCATTGCTGTTCATTCACGACACCACTGGATTTATGGTCGGTCGCGACAGCGAGCAAACTGGAATCATCCGCGCTGGTGCCAAGATGGTGAATGCGATGAGTAATTCGATTGTTCCCAAGATTGTCTTGATCGCAGGCAATTCCTATGGCGCTGGAAATTATGCAATGTGCGGTCGTGCATTCGATCCATTCTTGACTTTGGCATGGCCAGGTGCACGTTGCGCAGTGATGGGTGCAGCACAATCTGCAAACACGCTGTTGCAAATTGATCTCGCAGCCCGAGAGCGCAAGGGAGAGCCGGTCGACGATGCGATGCGCGAAAAACTTCTCTCCGCAATTTCAGCTTCATATATGGAACAGCAGGACATTCGTTATGCCGCCAGCCGAGGATGGGTTGATCGAATCATCGAACCGCATCGCACGCGCGCAGAATTGACGCTTGCTCTTCGTACGGCGGCACAAGCGCCAATCGTCGGGACATTTCATACAGGCGTACTTCAGACCTGAATTGCCCTTAGAGAATTGAGCCATCAAGTGAAGTCCACTGAAATTATCGTCGCCACTGGGAATCCACATAAGGTCGAGGAAATCCGTGCGATTCTTGCGGTGCATGGTTTTCGCGTGCTGTCATTGACCGATGTGGGAGCAGAGGGGATTCCAGAACCTGAAGAGGATGGCGACACCTTTGCGCACAACGCAAGAATCAAAGCAACACAATATGCACGCGCGATCAATCGAATGGTTCTTGCAGATGATTCTGGACTCGCTGTCGACGCACTTGGCGGAGCGCCTGGCGTCTTCAGTGCGCGATGGTCTGGGCTTGGAGTCACGCGAGAGGAACGCGACAATGCGAATAACAAAAAATTGCTTGAAGAGTTAGCGTCGACTCCCGCGGATCAACGAACGGCTCGATTCGTATGCGCAATGTGCTTGTGTGCCGCGGATGGATCGGTGATCGCGGAAACTGTTGGAGAATTTCATGGTTCGATCGGCACGAATGCGCGAGGAGTGAACGGATTTGGATATGACCCACTCTTCGTGGTTGATGCAAACGGACGAACAAGTGCAGAATTGACCTCTCAACAGAAAAACGATCGCAGCCATCGAGGCGCTGCCACTCGTGCAATGGCAAAATTCTTGGCGACGCATCCTTCCCTATCCTGATTGCGTGTCGATCTCCCTTCCAATTCTTCCGCTTGCAACACCAGGGCAGCGATATTCCTGTCACGGATGCGGCAATTGCTGCCGCGATTTCACAGTTCAACTTCGACCTGAGGATTCGCAGCGAATACGCCAACAAGCGTGGGAGACTCGAATCGGTACAAATCCAATTGTTGTTTTCCGTGGGCAGGAATATTTAAGACAGCTTCCTGATGGCGCGTGCATTTTCTTGTTGGACGATGGACGTTGTCGAATCCACGCCGAATTTGGATTTGAAACAAAGCCAGTTGCATGCCAAATGTTTCCATACATGTTGGCGCCTTCAGAGACAGCAAGTCAAATGGGTGTCAGCTTTGCTTGCCAGAGTGTGGTGGAAAATAAAGGCAAGCAGTTCAACGAACAAGTTTCCGATGCCCTCAAGATTGTCTCGCGCGGAATTCCAGAAGTTGTCAGGCCCGCTCGAAGTGCTGCCATCTCGCGAAGCAGGCGTGCAGAAGCTGGAGAATTAGAGGTACTCAAAAGTCGACTTGTTCGTTGGATTCAATGCGATGCACCGCTTTATCAAAGATTGGATGGTCTCGCTTGGATTGCACAGACTCTCTCCGTGGCGCAGTTGAATAAAGTTCGAGGTTCGCGCTTCAAAGAACTTGTCGATCTTCTCTTTGATTCGCTTGCTGATGAATTGCCGCTGCATCCAATTGGCAGAGCAATTCCACGGCAAATTGCGCTCTTTCAAGGGTCTGTTTTCGCGCGCACCGAAGATCCCAAGCCGGTTGCTCAAGGTGCGCCTGGCAGATTTCTTTCGACGATCAGGCAACTGCGCAGAAATCGTTTGTGGCGCCGTGGAATCGCCGACACCGTTGTCCCACCGATTGGAATTGGTTGGCCGACGACCGCAACATTCGGCCATGTTGCCCAGGTCAATCGTGTTCGCGAATCATCCCAACTTACAGCATGTGATGAACTGGTTTCGCGTTGGATGCGGTCATCCATCGAAGGTGGTCGCATTTGGGGCTCTGGCTATTACGGTTGGAATGCGGTCGATGGATTGAGTGCGTTTGTTCTCTCTGCAGCAACGATCGGTTGGCTTGCAAGATTGCACGCTGTGGGTTCGAAAGCACACGCACCAAGTTTGGCAAATGTCCAAGCAGCAGTGGGGCGCATTGATCGAACAGCGGGTCGAGCTGTATGGCTAGGTGGTTGGTCAGAGCGAATGCGCTTGGCGTATCTCGTTCGAGACGATGGTCTTCGTCGCTTGGTTGCGTCGCAGTTCTAGAGATGCACGCACGAAAGGCGCAGGCCGTGTCGAGCTGATTTAAGAAGGACTCTTGCCGATTGATGAACGCATATCCGTGTCGGCGTTCACGTTTTTCATCCGGTAATAATCCATCACGCCAAGATGTCCATTTCGGAAAGACTCTGCAATTGCCCGAGGAATTTCGGCTTCCGCAAGAATGACGATTGCACGATTCTTCTGTGCTTCGGCGTTGTGTTCTGCTTCTTGAGCAACTGCGAGCGCTCGGCGTTGTTCTGCTTGGGCTTGGTAACGCTTTGTGTCTGCTTCAGCTTGAGCTGCTTGAAGTTGTGCGCCGATATTTTCTCCGACATCCACATCGGCAATATCAATAGAAAGAATTTCGAAAGCGGTTCCAGAATCGAGTCCCTTAGCCAAAACGGTCTTTGAAATTCGATCTGGGTTTTCAAGAACACTCTTGTGATCGAGTGCAGAGCCGATCGTTGAAATGATTCCTTCGCCGACGCGCGCAATGATTGTTTCTTCGGTCGCGCCTCCGACCAAGCGAGAAATGTTCGTACGCACCGTGACACGAGCCTTTGCTCGAAGTTGAATTCCATCCTTTGCCACAGCGTCGATGGTTTGCTTACCAGAAGCAGGATTCGGGCAATCAATCACCTTAGGCATTACTGAAGTATTGACTGCATCAACAATATCGCGACCAGCCAAATCAATCGCCACGGCACGATCCCAAGGAAGTTCGATCCCCGCCTTTTCCGCAGCGATCATGGCGCGCACCACATTTGTCACGCGTCCACCAGCAAGAAAATGTGCTTCCATACTTTGCGTGCTAATTTCGAGTCCTGTTTTCTTTGCACTGATTCGATTGAGCACGATGAGCGACGGATTCACTTTTCTCAGACGCATCATGATGAGGTCGAGCAAACTGACAGGCGCTCCACTGAGCCAAGCCTGCAACCAAAGTTGCACATATTGCCCGATGATGAGCAGGAAAATCAGTCCGACGACTGCGATAACTGCAAGCCCGATCCATGCCCAAGGTTCGATCGTAAGAAGGAAGAGTGTTGAATTGTTCATAGTTCGATCTTACCGAGAAACAAATCAGGCATCAGAAGAAGCGTTTTTTTGTTCTCGTACTTTCAGTTGCCCTTCGAGCACTTCGATCACTTTCACTTTGGTTCCTTCAGAGATAAAGCCGTTTTCGGCGAGGGCGTCAAAGCGTGTGCCATCGATACGAACAAAACCAACGGGGCGAAGCGTGGTGACTGCAACTCCTTCATGCCCGACGAATGTTGCGAGTTGACGAGCCATTGTCTTCGCCGCGGATCCAGAAGTTGCAACAGATGTATTTGCAGATTCATCGTCGCCGTCGTCAGCGGTTCGTTTGTTTCCATCCGCGTCTTCTTTCAAGATCATTCGATGCGCGATGGGGGTCTTCGACCAAATCTTAAAGACAAGCAGAAGCACGATTGGACTTCCCGCGCAGAGAACTGCGAGATAGACGCCTCCCCATGTCACGTCATAGACGAACATCGAAGCGACTGACCCAACTGCACTCACACCAGTCATCACCGCAAGCGCACCCGCAGATGGAACGAAGAGTTCAAGGACCAAAAGAATGATTGCAAGTCCAAGCAAACCAATTGCAACAAACAAATAAATTTCTTCTCGTCCTGCAGCAGCAGCGGGGGCAGTTTGAGCAAGCAGTGAGATCATCATGTCGAGGATTGTCCTTGATCCGCCGATTCTTCGCGCGGTGCGTCATTCAAGAGCACTTCAACCTCGAGTGTTGTGCCCCTTCGGCGAACAATTCGAACTGGCGTACCCGCTTCGACAAATTCACCGTTGGTCTGCGCATCGAATGGTTGATTGCCAACTTGGACTTTTCCAGTTGGACGCAGAGTCGTGATTGCAATTGCTTGGCTACCAACTTGCGGCCAGTTGGATGGAATCAAAATTGCATCACTCGACTGCGATGACGCCGCAACTTGAAGTGTTGCCCGTCGAAGCAGCGGTGATTGCGGAAGAAACTTCCATGAAAACCACAGGATGGCAGTCGAACCGAATAAGCCAACCAATGTCGAACCGATCCCCATAAAAAGTTGTTGCTGTCCGATTGCAGATGAAATGTCTCGGGTGACGAAACTGGAAACCAAACCCGTCATCACCAATGCGCCGCCAATCACTGCAACCCAACCGCCGAGTGGAAGGATCACGATGTCAAGCGCAACCAATGCAAGTCCAAGCACGACTGCGATCAATTCCCACCATTCTGCCAATCCGACCAATGCGGGCGCACCGACAAGGAGCAGGAGCGCGATGATTGCGAGCGATCCAAAGATTCCAAATCCAGGAGTCAACGCTTCGAGCACGAATGCGACAAGCAGTACGACGATCAATCCAATTCGCACTGGCCATCCTGTGAGGAATCGCACCAAGCTCTCTGACCATGATTCTTCATATCGGGTGACAGTCGTCGCGCCGAACCAGGCAGCGATTTCTTGTTCATTTGCTGCTCTTCCTTTCGCTAATCCCAAAGCGATCGCTTCATCTGGATAGACAACGAGCAGTTGATCTGCCTTGGCGACTTGCTCAATCAAAGTCCATTGCCCTCGATCTGCTTCTGTCAGTCGTGGGCGCGAAAGTTGAGGCACTGTTGGCGGGCCTTCGAGCATCGGCTTTGATTGATAACGAGAAAAATAGGGGATCAGTCCTTCACTTTCATCCTCGCCTTCGCTGCTCGAGTCGACAGTTGGAGCGACTGTCGCCGCTTGTCGAGGTGGCTCGCTGCCAAAGACTGTTCGATATTCCTCGGCATCAACGATCGCGCGTTTTCCATTTGTTGTATTGCGAATCAACCAGAGTTCGCTTCCAAGTCGAACGAATGATTGCACGAGGTGTTCGTCATATCCGCGCAATCGAGCACTGTCGACCACTTCTGCCACAAGAGGCGCTTCCATCTTGGCTCGTTCGGTGGGTGGCATCGGAATCAGCCCGACTCCAGGTGCCACTTGAATTGGGGCAGCGTCTCCAAATGCTGAAGCAGGTCCGACAAGAATTTCTCGCGTCGCAAGTGCAAGTATCGCTCCTGCAGAAAATGCGTATGGATGAACCCAAGCAATTGTGTTCACTGGCATCTGAGTTTTGATGTAATTGCAAAGTTGCAGCGTTGCCAGCATGTCTCCACCTGGCGTATCGAATTCCAGCACGATCGCCTGAGCACCATTCGCAACAGCAAGTTCCGTTCGCCTCATGACCGAGATCACGGTGAGATCATCAATTGGACCGCGAATCGGGATGATCGCAATATTTCCCGCTTGTCGCTCTGCGGGTACAGCCCGTGGGGGAACAGCCTGTGGGGAAACAGCCAGCGCTGACGCTGCTGTAATCAGAAACAGACTTGCGACAATGATCCGGATGAATCGGTTGAAGAACACGGTGACGTGATGGTAGAGCATAAAAACCCCCAGCCACTATTGGCCGGGGGTTTTGATTTTTGGTTTTGAGACTTTGGTTTGTGAGTCGGAAAGTCGAACAATCAATCCCAGCCCGCAATATGATTCGCCGTCGCAGGTCCTGTGCAAGACGTGACGATCTGAATCAGAGAATCAGCCCCACCAGTGGTCGTATCGGCCTTAAAGATATTGTCAAGAGTCGCAGTGGATCCTGTTCCAACTTTATCGAGTCCTTCAGGAGAGGAAGTTCGGACAAAGACAACGTGGTTGTCATTATGGCAAAGGTTTCCTTCCCATTCATCTTTCGCACCGTGAATCGCGAGAGTTTGCGAATTGGTGTAATCGGTGGTATTTGTAAGACCATCCTTGACTCCACGATTTCCAATGATCACGAATTTGGAGTTTCCTGAGGACTTCCACTCTTTCTTGCGACGGGCGTTAAATACTGTTCCACTCGTTGTGTTGTTGAGAGGCATCGTTGCATAGGAAGTCGCAGACGAATCCAAAAGCCCGCTCGTTCCAGAAATCTTGAAGTGAGCCACTCCTGCTCCACCGCCACCGTCTGGCGAATCGCCGTCCCAATATTTATCTTGTGCCGGCTTGTATTGAGTGAAATCGTAGTTTGTGCATACTCCAATACGCGAGCTGCTCTCAGCGGGGCTGACAAGCAAAGTTGGGGGGAATAGATTTTTTGCGATACAGGCAGAATACAGGTTTTGATGCGAATTCTTATTCTCGTTGAAATCTCCTCGCCCAGGAATATTCGTCCCAGAAATCGCGAGGCGATTGATTTCGCCAGGAATCGGAAAAAGTTGTCCAACAGCATCATCGTTGGCTTGGGTGATAAACCCTGTGTGAATTTGTTTCACTTGGGTTGCACACTTAATTTGCTGAGCATTCTTCCGCGCTTTCGAAAGTGCCGGCAGGAGAATTCCAAGCAGCAAGGCGATGATGGATATCACCACGAGAAGTTCTACTAATGTAAAGGCTCTTTTTGTTTTTTGCATTTTGTTTCCAGTCGTTATTTTTGTAAGTAATTTCATAAAAAGTTATTTCTTCCTGAAGAATAGGAGTTGATTATGGTGTGATTAGAGTGTCGTAGACAACTGCTCCGTTGGTCGCAGTAGGTAAACCAATGGTAAATGCAATGATGGCATCTCCCTGTTTTGCTGCTGAGGCTGCTCCAGTTCCGATGCAAGTAAAATCCATACAGAAAATATTGTCTTTGTCGAGAGTTCCAGATCCTCCTGAGCAGTCATAGCCAGTCTGAGTTGGGAAAAAAGTCTGTGTGAATTCTGAATGATTGTCACCATAGCAAATGTTTCCATCCCATTCCTTTTTAGATCCGTGCAATAGGAGTGTCGGACTGCCCTTGTAATCTGCAGGAGTGATTATTGCAGAGCCAGGTCCAGTATTTCCGTGCTTGGGTCCTCGGGTTCCGAAAAGCGGCCTTGCGCTATCACCATTCGCTCTCCAGCCGATATCCTTTCGGGTTCCGAAGAGGGGTTGGTGTGCAAATGAAGCGTTGCAAATGCCTGCGGGTTGATGAAGATTGGCGAGGAAAGTGGTGTCCCAATATTTATCGGTTGATGGATCATATTGGGCATAGTCGTATGGAACGTCTGCAACACCAATCGAGGCACCCTTGCCCTTTTCTACAACATTTGAACCACTGTATTCAGTAGGTCCGACCAGAATGTCTGGATTGAAGAGTTCGCGAGCAATACATGCAGAATAGAGGTTTGCAGTGTTGTTGAGTGAGTAGGACTCCAAACCCATTCCTTGGATTTGTTGTGTTCCAACGCCACCACCAGCGGTGATGCTAGTTCCCTGTCGATTAATCCAACCTGGAGTTGGGAGTTTGGACTGGGAGTCTTCACTCGCCATGATGATCATGGCTTTATGAATTTGTGTGATTTGAGTCGCATCCTTAACAGTTCGGGCTGAGTCACGTGCCTTTGAAAGCGCAGGTAATAGAAGCCCAATCAGAACTGCAATGATTCCAATCACAACGAGAAGTTCAACTAAGGTAAATGCACGGGGTTTTACTCTGATTACAGTCATCGACATTGTCCTTGAAGTACGGAGATTCAGATGGTCGCGTAAACGGAACGTCCGTGTACGCCAAACGAGAAACAAATTTAAAGCAACCAAAAAATATCAAAACAAACGAAATCAAATCAAAAGAAAACAAATTTGAGAGATGCTTCGCAGATTTACGAGAGAATTACAATTGTTCCAAGAATTTTCTTTGGAGTTGATAAACTTGAAACAATTGAAATTGTAAATCAAGCGAAGGTAGCGCCAAGATGTCGGCTGCTGGGTCGGAAGGAATTGGTCCGAAATCTATAAAAGTTGATTTCGAATCAGAAACTTACGAAGGACGATTTGAGCTTTCCGCTCGGGTATGAGACTCAGCAAGCCAGTTGAAATATAAACAGTCACTGGAAGGAAACTGTCACAAGACCATACGAAAGTACTTCGGATTTAGGTCTAGTCAAGTTTTTATTTTCAATATATTTATTTTTAAAATGGCTATTCTCACGAGTTATGACAACTTCGACCTCTCAAAATGCAATGGAAATGCTTGCCAAACTTGGACTTGCTCTTCCTGTGGCTCCCAAGCCCGTCGCTTCTTATGTGCCATCGGTTCGCACAGGAAAATTGTTGATTATTAGTGGTCAATTGCCATTTCGCGATGGGAAGTTGATCGCCACAGGGAAAGTTCCCTCGGTTGTTTCAATCGAAGTGGCTCAAGAATGCGCAAGGCAATGCGTCCTGAATGGGCTTGCTGTTGTTGCGGCAGAGTGCGGTGGAACGCTCGCGCAGGTGTCGCGGATAGTCAGGCTGGGAGTTTTCGTGGCATGTGATGATGGATTTTCGGAACAGCCAAAGGTTGCCAATGGTGCAAGTGATTTATTGCAGCAGATCTTTGGTGAGGCTGGGCGTCATGCTCGCGCTGCGGTCGGAACAAATGCTCTGCCGTTGAACGCGTGCGTTGAAGTTGAAATGATGGTTGAACTTCTCTAGCCCAAACTTGTGGCTACTTTTTAAAAAAAAGTAGAAGAAAAAGTAGAGCAGACAAGCAGCTGAGGCCGACGATCAGACCGATCGCGAGCCCAGATATTCCTTGCGAACTTTTTGTTTGGACCTCGGTTTGGGCTTCGCCTTCAACTTCAGCGGCCATTTTTGAGAGGTCGACCGTTCGGCTTGCATAATGAAGCGGTTCTCCTGCAAGTGCATGGTCAATATCTTCCATCAGTTCTTCTGCGGTCTGATATCGATCACGCGGAGACTTCTTCATCATCATCTCAACAATTTCTGCAGTCGACTGAGAAATTCCACTCACGACTTGGTCGGGCGGAGTCAACTCTTGCGAGAGATGGTTTTGCATGACCTGAGTCGGATTGACTCCTTGAAATGGAACTCGCCCAGTCAGCATGTGATAGAAAGTTGCGCCGAGCCCATAAATATCTGCAGGTGGTCCAATGTCAACTGCACCGCGAATTTGCTCTGGGCTGATGTAATAAGGCGTTCCAAATGCCTTGTTTTTCTCTGCTTCTGCAGACTTTTTATCGCTGATCGCTCGCGCAAGGCCCAAGTCAGCCAATTTCGCAACATTTGATTTGGTCATAACGATGTTCTTTGGCTTGATGTCACGGTGAATGAAACCGCGAGCGTGGGCATGTTTCAAAGCACTCGCAACTTGTCGTGTAATTGTGAGAGCGTCGCGTTCTTTGAGCCGGTTTGCTTTCACAATTCGTTCATAAACAGTCTCGCCGTCGACATATTCCATGACGAAATAGTGCTGCTCACCAACTTGTCCGACATCGAATGCGCCAACGATGTTTGGATCTGAAAGTTTCGCAGCAGCGCGTCCTTCTTTATAAAAACGCTCAATGAAGTTCGCATCGCCGGAATATCGGCGAGGTAGAATTTTGATCGCAACAAGCCGGTCGAGACTTGTTTGCTTTGCCAGATAGACTGAAGCCATCGCTCCAGCGCCAAGTTTGCGAATCATCTGATATCCAGGAATACGCAGAACAGATTTGTCGCTTTCAGCTTCAGTGCGCAATCGCGCAAGTTGTCGACGAGTCACGATCTGACCCTCGACAAGTATGTCTACAAATGCTTTCACTTGACCTGCAGGAGTCTTCATGGCGGCAAATGCTGCGTCGACCTCGGCCTGCGTTGCAAGTCCTTTGTCAACGACAAGTCTTCCAATGACGGAATCTGAAGAGCTTCCACTGCGCGAGCCACCACTTTCGCCACTTGCACTCGCTGCAGAGTCTGACGAAGAACTCGCAGGCTGAGCAGGGTCACCCGGAAGAGGCGTATGATTTGATTTTGGTTCTGCTTGGCTCACGATGGCTTTGATCCTTGCGAAAAATCCAACTGACAGTTTTCACTATACTTCTATTCGTTATTCCTATGCGGACGGTTCCCCGGCGCATCCTCATTGTGCGCCCAAGCGCGTTCGGCGATGTGTGCCGAACGGTTCCACTGCTTTGGTCGCTGCGAAAGACCTTTCCAAAGGCTGTTATCGACTGGGTTGTTGAAGACAGGTGGTCTCCTGCAATCCAAGAACATCCAGCGATTGACGTCGTGGTGAAATTTCCCAAGCGTGAATTCAGATCTTGTTGGCGCAATCCAAAGACTGCAATCAAAACGATTCAATGGTTTTGGCGCCTACGCCGTGGTCGCTATGACTTGGTGATTGATGCGCAAGGTCTTGCTCGCAGTGGACTGATGTCATTGGTCACCGGAGCAAAGGTGCGTGTTGCCAATCGTTCTGGTCGCGAATTTTCATGGATTGCTGCGAATCGACGCGTGAATCGAATTGCAGGTTCGCATGTCGTGGATGCGATGTTGCGATTGGTTGTGGAAGTTGGCGCCATTGCGATTGCAGATATGCGCCTCGTCACTCCAGCGACAGAACTTGTTTGGTGGCACAATGAAGCTGCTCGAAGAAATATCGTCGGTCCGTTCGTCGTCATCGCAGCAGGTAACGGATGGGAAGGGAAACGCTGGGTTGCCCAACGTTGGAATGAATTGCTGCGCGAGGTCGCGGACGATTTCTTAAAGTGTGGAATCCAAGACGTTGTTTGGATTGGCGCTCCCGGAGAAGAAGTTCAAGTCGCAGAGCTTTGCAATGAGGCATCTTCGATCGCGCAGTTGAGATCGCATAATTTGGTTGGGTTGACAACCGTTGGAGGAACGATGGCGGTGATTCAGAATGCGTCGCTGGTCATTGCGCTCGACTCTGCTCCAGCTCATCTTGCCGTTGGATTTGGTGTTCCACTTATTGCGCTTTATGGCGCATCTCAACCATCAATAGATGGTCCATATCAATCGCAAATGTGGTGCGCGCATGGAGGTCGAGGCGAAGAACTTGGAAGGCATGATCATCGAGATCCTCAAAAGGGACGGGAAATGATGGGGCGAATCACGACAGAAGAAGTTGTTGCGCTCGTTCGAAAACGACTTCAAGAACGGGCAGAATCGTGATTGGATCGTTGGTCCTTGCCAGCACAAGCGCGCGTCGTCGTGCAATGTTGGCCGATGCTGGATTTGATGCAGTGTCGATTTCGCCGCGCCTTGATGATGGTGGACTTGTTGTGCGAGCGGATAATGCGGCGGAAGATTGTTGCGCACTCGCATGGTTCAAAGGAGCGCAAATCACCAACGATCTTGCACGCTTGAAATTACATGCGCCTGAAGCGCGACTCATTCTTTCGGCCGATACGGTGTGTGTGCTCAACGGAAATGTCATGGGAAAACCCCGCGATATTGATCATGCGCGAAGCATGCTTGAAGCTGCAAGAAATCTAACTCAAAGTGTTGTGACGGGTGTTTGCATCATCGATATTGCAGAAAAGTCCCGCGCGATGTTGGCGGACTCTGCAGAAGTTCGCTTGGGAGCTTTTTCAGATCGTCAGTTGGAAGATCATCTTCAGCGTGGCGATTGGAGTGGTCGCGCGGGGGGATTCAACCTTGAAGAACTTGTTGTGGCAGGATGGCCAGTCGAGTGGAGCGGTGATCAATCAACGGTGACTGGTCTTCCAATGAAAATGTTGACGCCCATTCTGACTCGGATGCTCGCTCGTATTGGGGTGCGATCGTGAGCAACGACGAACATATTTTTCCAGAATGGTTTTCGCCTGCAGCTCGTATTGCATCGAAGGTGTATGGCGCGGTGGTTGGCACCCGCAATGCGAGATTTGACAAAGGGGTTGGTGTTCGATCCATTGATCGCCCCGTGATCTCCGTGGGAAATATTGTCGCAGGTGGAACGGGCAAGAGCCCGATGGTTCGATGGGTTGCCGAGTGGGCGCTCGCGCACAATGTCTTGCCACTCATTGCGCTGCGTGGATATCGCAGCCATCAAGGGAAATCCGACGAAGCGATGGAGCATCAAACTGCGTTGCCAAATGTGAAGATCGCAGTTGGCGCGAATCGATTTGCGACGATTACCGCTGCCATTGATCGCGATCCATCCATTGGAGTTGTCATTTTGGATGATGGATTTCAACATCGGGAACTGGCGCGAAATCTCGATTTGGTATTGATCGACGCAACATGTTCACGTCTTGATGGGGATTTACTTCCACTTGGATGGCTGCGCGAACCGACGAAGAATCTTTCTCGCGCAAGTGGCGTGATCGTTACGCACGCGCAGCGAAGGGATCCTGCGCTTGATAAAAAGATTCAGTTGGTGCATGGTCGACCAGTGCTCGCATGGTGCGATCATTTCTGGGATGGTTTGGATGTTTGCGCCGGTGATGGATCGAAGATCGTGCAAACAAATGAATCACTGCGCGGTCAGCGTCTTTCGGTTTGGGCTGGTATCGCGCGCCCAGAAGCGTTCAGCAATCAGTTGAAAACTTTTGGCGCAGAGATTGTGCATGTCGCTTCGCTGGGGGATCACGCACATTATGGCGCGACTGCTGTTGCGCGATTGACGCAAGCGGCTCGTGCAGCGGGAGCGACGGCGATCGCAACGACTGGCAAGGATTTTGGCAAGATTGCTGCAGATATCAATGAAATGAGCCTTCCATTGATCATTCCAAGGCTTCGATTGAAATTCTGCGAAGGTGAAAATGCCTTTAGGGATCTTCTCGAGAAGTCTCTGCCGAGGCGGTAGTCTGTTGCTCATGATTCCGATGGAAGATCGCGTACTTGTTGGACTTCGAGCCTGGAAGCCTTTTCGCCTTTTGGTGGTGGGGGATTTCATGCTCGATCAATCTCTTGCTGGAGACGCCGAGAGATTGAGCCCCGATGCTCCAGTTCCAGTTCTCGCTGTGCGAGATCCTCTTGCAACAATTGATACCGCGGGTGGAGCTGGGAATGTTGCCGTCTTCGCTGCGGCAATGGGTGGCACAGTCGAATGCGTCGGTGTAGTTGGAGATGATCACGAAGGTCGGCTTCTTCGTAAGACAATCGAAAATGGAAACTGCGCAACTGGCGGATTGATTGTCGATTCGAGTCGCCCCACGACAACCAAGCGCAGTCTCATTGGACGAGCGCAACATCGACATCCACAGAAAATGTTTCGTATTGATGTCGAATCGCGAGAGCCGCTTTCTGCTGCAATTCAAGCCAAAGTTTTCGATGCGATCTCTGCACGATTGGGGGCATGCGATGTGGTGTGCATCGAGGATTACACCAAGGGAGTTTGCACTCCCGAACTTTGTGCAAAATTGATCGAGCTCTGTCGCGCGAAGAAAATTCCTGTGTTGGTCGATCCCGCTGCGATCAGCGACTATTCGCGCTATCGAGGCGCGACGGTGATCACGCCCAATCGCTCCGAGGCTGAGAAAGCCACAGGTCGGACGATCGATCCTGCGAATGTCGTCGCAGGATCAATAGAGATGGCGACTTCGTTGTTGAAAAATCTTTCGCTCGATGCAGTTGTTGTCACGCTCGATCGATATGGAGCAGTTCTAGAAGTGAAAGGAAATCCTGCGGTCCACCTCCCAACTGTCGTTCGCCAGGTCTATGACGTCGCTGGCGCGGGCGATATGGTGCTTGCGACTCTCGCAGGCGCGATTGCAAATGGAATGCCGTGGCCGGAAGCAGTGACGCTTGCAAATATCGCTGCGGGTATGGAAGTCGAAGTCTTCGGAGTGCGTGCATTCACGATGGCGGAAATTCAAGCGCAGGTCATTCGCATCACGCAGGCATGGATGGGAAAGACTCGATCACGAGCAGACCTCTTAGTAGAAATCGCAGCGCATCGTGCCGCAGGTCGAAGCATCGTGCTGACCAACGGTTGCTTTGATGTTCTGCACGCTGGGCATGTTGGATACTTACGCGAGGCGAAAACTCTCGGGGATATTTTGGTGGTTGGTGTCAACTGCGATCAACAAGTTCGTTCGCTGAAAGGAAATGATCGCCCAATCTATTGTGAGAAAGATCGGGCGGAACTTCTGGGCGAATTGACCTCTGTTGATTACATCACCATCTTTGAAGAACCTTCAGCGGCGGAATTGTTGCGCGCGGTGATTCCAGATGTGTATGTCAAGGGAGGGGACTACGAAAGTAAAGAGATCACGGAATCGGCGGTTGTCAAGGAACTTGGCATAAAATTATCTTTAGTCGCCCATCGTGCTGGCTTATCCACGACTTCTGTGGTGGAACGTGTGCGTGCTCAGTTTGTAAGTGGTGGAAATGTCAAGAGTTCTTGAAAACCCCTTGACTCGCTTGGCGAGAGTGAAGATACTAATTGCTGTCATGCAGAAAAGTTTTTCAATTTCAATGAAAACAATTTTTGTGCGACAGGCACATAATAATTTTTTGTGAATTCATTTGGCTCGTTTGACTTCTTACACTGAAGGCTATTGAAATGTCGACAATTACAAAAAAAGATTTCGTGGATCGAATCTCAGAGAAGACTGGCCAGAAGCGTGGCGAAGTCAAGGAAACTATCCAGTTGTTTCTTGATGAAATGATCGATGAATTGACCAATGGAAATCGCTTGGAGTTCCGCGACTTTGGAGTCTTTGAAGTCCGCGAGCGCGCAGCTCGAATTGCGCAGAACCCAAAGACACTCGAGCAGGTACAAGTTCCAGCTCGCAAGGCTGTGAGATTCAAGATCGGCCGACTGATGCGTGAGCGAATTGTCGGCGAATCCCTTACGCAAGAACTCGCGTCGCGCTAATGGCAAAGTCCAACCGTCAGTCCCGCCATTCCGGCCAAGGCGATTCTGCGCCAAGAGTTGATCCTCAGGAAACCGCACGTCTTCTGAAGGCAATGCCTCCAAATGCGCCCGAAGCTGAAATGGCTTTGCTTGGAAGCATGTTGGTCGAACCTGGCGTCATAGGTGATGTGGTGGGGATCATTCGTGGGGGAGATGATTTCTTTCTTGATAAGCATCGGACTATTTATACGACGATGGTCGAGATTTATGATCGCACAGCATCAGTTGATGTTGTGAGATTGAATCAACAATTGACGGATCGGCAAGTGCTTGATGCGATTGGTGGTTTGGATTATCTCGTGCAACTTTCCGAGGCTGTGCCAAGCGCGCAGTTTGCATGCGAGTACGCGAAAACGGTTCGCGATAAAGCAACGCTGCGTCAGTTGATCGATGCGTCGAGTTTGACTGTCAATGATGCGCATCATTCGGCCGAAGAAGCGCAGATGATCTTGGAGATGGCAGAGCAACGTATTTTTTCGATCGCACAGATGCGGGAATCCACGCCATTTGCGCACTTGCCCGATTTATTGCGCGAGACGATGGAGAAACTGGAATCTCGCGACGGATCTGGATTGACTGGACTTGCCTGCGGATTTGAAGATATCGACGAAATGACTACAGGATTGCAGCGCGGCGAGATGTTGATCGTGGCAGCTCGGCCTTCCATGGGAAAGACTGCGCTTGCTTTGAATTTAATGGAAGGCGTCGCACTTGCGGGACAAGCTGTCGCCATGTTCAGTCTTGAAATGGGACGACAGCAACTTGTTCAACGACTTCTCTGTGCGAAAGCTGGCGTTGACGGACAGCGACTGCGCCGTGGTGTCTTGACTGGTGATGATAATCGCCGTTTGATGATGGCGTGTGATGCTCTTCAATCGTCGAAAATTTTTATTGATGACACGCCAGGTTTGACGCTCTTGCAACTTCGTTCCAAGGCCCGAAGAATGAAAGAAAAGTTTGACATTAGTTGCGTGTTTATCGATTATTTGCAGCTGATGAGTTCTGGATCGAGAAGCGAAAGCCGGCAGGTGGAAGTCAGCGAAATCAGTCGTGGCATTAAGGCCATGGCTCGTGAACTTGATGTGCCAGTTGTTTGTCTTTCGCAGTTGAATCGTGCGGCAGAACAGCGCGAAGGTCATCGTCCACGCATGAGCGATTTGCGAGAGTCAGGTTCGATCGAGCAGGACGCTGACGTGATCATGATGTTGCACCGTGAGGAGTATTACCACCAAGGCGATGGAGAGTGGTCGGAAGCGAATCTCGATAAAGTTGGAATGGCGGAATTGATTTTCGCGAAGCAGCGAAACGGACCGACCGGGGTGGTCAAATTAATTTGGGATCAGAATTCGACATGTTTCCGCTCGTATTCGCCGATTTCTGCACCGTCTGGGGTTGAGTATCGAAGTTTCGAACCTCGGGGCGCACGCTTTGATGGCGGACCCGACGATCTGCCGACGTAAGTTTCGTACGCTGGGGGTTCATGCTTTGATTTTTCTCCTTCTCAACTGCGATAACCGTAGACTGCGCTTTCAATGACAAATGGTCAGGACGACCGAATTGCGAAGTGGTTGGTAGATGCCGCACGTGGCGATCAGAACGCCTGGCGAGCGATCGTGTCGGAGTTTTCTCCGCGCATTTTCGGACTTCTGAGGGCGCAATGCAGAGATGCAGATCTCGCTGAAGAATTGACGCAATCCGTTTTCGTCACACTGGCAGAAAAATTGGCGGAATACACCGAGCAAGGTCAATTTGAATCTTGGATTTTTCGAGTTGCCATAAATCGCCTTCGCGATGAAATGCGCAGGAGAACGCGGCACGCAAAGCCGATGGCTCAAGAGACGCTGTCCGAAATCGAGGGAGGGGCGGACGGTGGTGGTTATAGGACTATAGAGCCTGATCAGATTCTGGCCCTTGAGCGTGCAATGGACGAATTGTCGACCGCCGACCGTGAAATCGTGGATTTACGGCATACGGCAGGGCTGAGCTTTAAGCAGATTGCGTCTTTGCTTGAAGAGCCCGTCGGCACGCTTTTGGCAAGGCATCACCGTGCGCTCGCTCGGCTTCGTGAAACGATAGAGCGAATTCAAAAAAGAGGGTCCAAATGATGCAATTGATGAGAGGACGGGGCGTTGACCTGACAGCATTATGAGTGATTTCACATCCAATTTTAATCCCGACTTCGATGGTTCCTCGGCAACGCCTGCTGATGCCGAACTTCATTCGATGTTGAATGCTCGGGGTCAGCTCATGCGAGATCGCAGCGGCATGAGCGAGCGCGTGACACGCGCCACGCTTCCAATGATTGCGTCTGGTGTGAATGCTTCTGGTTTGAATACTTCTGGCAAGTCTTTCAATTTCATCGCTGCACGCGAGCGTCGCATCCGATGGAGAGTTGGATTTGCAGTCGCTGCATCTTTGGTCGCGGCATTTGTGATCGCAAATTTGACTGCGAATCGAAATGGAAGTGAGGCGGCACCAACATTGGATGTTGTTCTCTCTACAGATCAAGGCGGAACTGTGGCGGAACCTGTTCTTGTTTCGCTGCTTGCTGGAAGCGAAATGATTTCTTCGGATGGAACAAGTGAATTTATAATTGATGAAGCGAGAGCCATGCCGATACTTCGAACACGAGATGCATCATTTGGAGATCTAAATTCTGAAGTGAATTTGATACTTGCTTCGGCGTTGACGCAGTGATTTGCGAAGAAATTTGATTCATAGTTATTCTATATTTCAAAAAGCGGATCTAAAAATCATAAACACAATGCCGAGTCTTTCAATAATCATGCTGACGAGTGTTTGTTCTTTGGCATCATCTGTAGATGCGCACGTCAGGTTCGCCTCGGCCGATGAGGCTTCTGCCGCAGGAATTGCAGCGGTTTCTGGGGAGAATGGCTCAAGCGCACGCAATAATTCTCGAGCAGAAGGGCAATCTCGAGCAGGAGGTCCCGATGCAGACGCATTGATTTCCGTCGCCCGCGATGTGTCGCCCGAGTGGGCAAAGACTCTCGAGAGTGCACGGGCAAAGGGTCCTGAAGTTTTTCGAGCCGCTGCAGCAAAGTTAGGCAAGCGCCTTTCTTCGCTTGCTGTTCTGCGTGAACACAAGCCAGCGTTATATGCCCTGCGCGTGGAAGAATTGAAAGTACAAGGTCAACTTGACGGAATAGGTCCGCAGTGGATCAGTGCGCGAATGGGGAATCGTGCGGAAGAGGCAGTACAACTTGAGACGCAGATTCGCGGACTTGCTGGAACGTTGGTTGATCTCAATTTGCGTTCCCGTGCGATGGAATTGGCAGAGATCGACGCGGTCATGCGCACGATGCGCGCCGATTTGCAACGCGATGCAAGTGACCGAAACGAAACAGTCGAGCGAATGGTCGTGGCGGTTCGAGATGGAACTGGCGAACTGATTCTTGGCGGCCGATCGCCAGTAGATGCTTCTGCTTCATCAGCGTCAAAGACCGCAACGCCGGTGAAGACCACTGCGCCTGCAGCCACCACTGCGCCCGCAGCCACAGCGCCTGCAGCCCCATAGAATCTAAAAGATGCTCATTTGGGAACTGCACATCATGTCGCGGGACAAACGCGTACGATGAACGTGCGTTCCAACGCAATATTTTCTCCTGCAATCGTGGGATATTTCGTATTTGGAATCATTCTGCTTTCGTGCGTTGCGTCATTGCCTTGGACGATGGCGCGTGTGGAGGTCGCAGGAAATGCGCCCGTGCGCCGATACGAAGCAGGCAATCTTGATCTGTCGCTTCTCGCACCTTCATGGTGGGAAGACTCTCAGCAGATTTGCGATCGCATCGAAGTGCAGCGATCGGCGAATGCATATGTGCCATCACGAATTCTTGGAACGGATCGTCTTGGACGGGATGTTTTTGCGCGCTGCTTGCTTGGCGGTGCGGTGAGTCTTTTGGTGGGAATAAGTGCTGCACTTGTCGCCGTGGGATTTGGAACCGTGTATGGAACAACAAGCGCGGCATGCGGAGGTCGTCTGGACAACATCATGATGCGCGCAGTGGATGTGATGTATGGATTGCCATCGATGTTGCTTGTCGTCATGTTCGCCGTTGCAGCGGAAGGAATCTTGGAAAGAGTTGGCATCGAAAGAACGGGAAGTGGTCGTCAGATTTTCGACCTACTCATTCTTCTTCTGGCGATTGGTGCGACGAGTTGGTTGACAGTTGCTCGTGTGATCCGCGGGCAAGTCCTCAGTTTGCGTGGCCAACTTTTTATGGAAGCATGTCGCGCGGTTGGGGTCGGACCATGGCGTCAATTCCGTTTGCATTATTTGCCCAATGTGATTGCGCCGATTGCGGTCTATGCGGCGCTGGCAGTTCCTGCCGCAATATTGGCGGAAAGTTTTCTCAGTTTTCTCGGTATCGGTGTTCGCGAACCCTTGCCTTCTTGGGGAAATCTTGCTGCCGAAGGACTTTCCGAAGTCAATACGATTCGCAGTCGTTGGTGGTTATTGCTCTGGCCATGTCTGTCGATCGCATTGACCCTTCTCGCATTGAACTTTGTAGGCGATGCATTGCGGCGAGCTGTCGATCCAGCATCACGAGGTCGATCTGCGACGGCGTGATAGTCTTGTATTTCTTATGCAAAACAGATTTGGAATTAAAGATTTCGTCATCGTCTTTCTGTTGCTTTTGATTGTGGCAACCCTCTGGCTCTCGATGATTCAGCGCGATCGACAGTGGCCTGTACTTCAATCTATCGCAGAGCAAGGGCGTAATCTGGATTCTCGACTTGCGGGAATTGAAGAGAAAATCCGCACTGGCGTGCCGATGAGTTCTTCGGCGTCATCGTCAAGCTCTGCTGAGTCTGTTGCAACAACCAAGAGAGATGAATCGTGGGCGCGTGCGGGCATTCCAGTGAAGTGGCAACCCGAACCTGCTTTCCCAAACGATCCAGCGAAAGTTCCGGGATATAAAGTGGGTGGCGAGTTTGTTGAAATTTTCGAAGGTCAGCCGAGCAAAGTGACGCCATACCTTTATGCAGATGTCTATGGAAGTCGTGTGGTTGATCGTGTCAGCGAATCTCTTGGATCGTTTGATCCTAAGACAATGAAATTGGTCGGTGTCTTGGCGGATGCGTGGCAAATTGACCCCGATGGCAAGTGGATTCGTGCGCATATCAATCCGCGCGCAACATTCAGCGACCGCACGCCAGTGACGGCGGAAGATGTGCGCTGGACATACATCGATTTCATTATGAATCCGTTGATTGATGCAGATCGCACGCGCTCGACATTGATCGACATTTTTGACGGCGTGGAAGTCATCGACAACTTGACGGTTGAGATTCGTTTTAAGGATTCGCTGTTCACAAATATCTTGACAGCGCTTGGCGAACCAATTTTGCCAAAGAAGTACTACGCACAGTTTGAGCCTGCGCAGATCAATCAATCGACAGGGCTCTTGATGGGATCTGGGCCATTCATGATGGAGCGCGTTCCATCGAGTGCTCAAGATCTTTCGAGTCAGTGGACGCCCGGGCAAGACATTGTCCTTGTACGCAATCCAAACTGGTGGTACGGCCGCGCTCCACTCGAGCGTCAGCGCTTTCGTGTTATCAAGGATGATCTTGCGCGCTTGGTTGCATTCCAAAACAACGAGGCATCACTTGTGTTGCCGACATCGCCACAGTTCAACACCGTTCTTCGTGATAATCCAGAATTTGAGAAGACCAACTATGCGTTGAAGTGGGTCAATATGCGAAGTGGATATTCGTTCATTGCATGGCAGTGCGGACCTCGTGGAGAAACTGGTCGCAAGACGCCATTTCAGGATGTCCGAGTTCGTCGTGCGATGACGTTGCTCTTAGACCGCGAAAAAATGATTCGCGATATTTGGGATGGGATCGGAACGGTTGCCAAAGGACCGTTCAATCCTGAAAGTCCTGCATCCGATCCTTCGCTTTCTCCGATGCCATTTGATCCAGATGCTGCGATGAAGTTGCTGAAGGAAGCGGGCTGGGAAGATCGCAATAAAGACGGAATCTTGGAAGATGCGCAAGGTGAAAAGTTTCAGTTTGAATACACATACGCCACTGGCGGCGAAATTGGCGAGCGCATCGCGCGATTTACAGGCGATTCATTTAAGAAGGCTGGGATCGTGATGACAACGCGGCCGATTGATTGGAGTCGATATCAGGACATTATTAAATCGCGGGACTTTGATGCGATCACGATGGCATGGAGCGCATCGGCACCCGAGAGCGATCCAAAGCAAATCTATCACTCTGAAAGTATGGCCAAGGGGAGGGACAATTTCACGCAGTGGTCCAGTCCTGCCGCAGATAAGTTGATCGAGCAAGGTCGACGCACCATGGACGAGCAAACGCGCATGCTTGTCTGGCATGAACTGGAATCAGTCATCGCGCAGGAGCAGCCTTACACATTCATTCGTGTTTCGCCTTGGTTGCGATTCGTGAAGCGAGACTTTGGAAATGTGCGCATGTACAAGACCGGTCTTTCGCCCGAAGAATTCTTTTTCTCTGGAACTTCCTCGCAGGCAAAACCTGCAAACTAGTTGCAAACACCGATGCTTCCGTACATCAGCCGTCGACTGCTCTTGATGATTCCCACACTGATTGGGATGACCTTTATGGTTTATAGCTTGATCGCGCTTTCTCCAGGTGGCTTCAGCGCAAGCGCATCTGCTGCAGCAGGAGGTGGAAGTCCAACTGGTGGAGATCCGCGAATCGCAGAGGCGAGATTTCGAGATCGCTTCGGTCTTGATGAACCTCTCTTGACGCAATATCTGCAGTGGCTTGGTCGCGTTTCTCCTGTGAAGTTTGGCGAACGCGCTCAGATCGACTCGACCGGCGAACGCATTTATCCGCCTGCGCAACCTCCACAGATGATTGAATTCGAAGCGTGGGTCGATCGAGAGCAAGCGAAGTCCGCAGCAACGATTGCCACAGCAGCGTTCACTGCGGCGCCGAGTGGCGATGAGGCTCGTTCGCAATACCGCGCATTCGCACGAGAAAATCGCGCAAGTCGTGAGGCATTTGTTACATCGCTTGCAACTCTTCGGATCGCTCTCGCACAGTATGCAGAGGCAACGGGGCAAGGATCGCTGGTTGATGCACGTGGCGAAGTGCAAGCAGGTTCAGCAGCATCTCTGCGAATCGATAAAAATATTCCACAGTGGGCGGCGGTGCAGGCTGCAGCGGATGCTGCATTCGCTGATAGTGTGAAAGCCGCGAGTTCGCGTGCGTCGCTGCTTGCATGTTTTCAAAGCGCGCCTTTCGCGCAAGCTGGCATCCCTTTGATTCCGAGCGTCATTTCAATCGGTGCGCCAGATTTGGGATGGAGTCGAACGAAGAATCGTCCAGTGATCAGCTTGATTCTGGAAGCGCTGCCGATCACGATGCTGATCAATCTCATTGCATTCCCGCTGATCTATCTTGTCGCGATTCCGACTGGAATGCTGGCAGCAGCACGGCGAGGATCGTGGTTCGATGTGCTCAGCGGGGGACTCTTCATCGCACTCTGGTCAATCCCTGTGGTGTGGGCTGGTGTGCTGGCAATTGGATTTCTTGCGAACAATCAATACTTGGGATTGTTTCCTGTGGCGGGCTTGAGTGCAACCGATGCATCGACGATGAGTTTTCTGCCGCATATGGGAGCAAATGGTTTCGAGCGCGGATGGCTGCTTGATATGGGTTGGCACTTAGTGCTTCCGGTCGTCTGCTTGGTCTATGCGGGATTCGCAGTGCTTTCGCGGCAAACACGCGCGGCGATGTTGGACAATTTCAATGCGGATTATGTGCGAACTGCCAAGGCGAAGGGTGTTTCTCGTCGCGACATCGTGATGCGTCATGTCTTTCGCAATTCGCTCTTGCCGTTGATCACTATGTTTGTATCGATTTTTCCTTCGATGCTTTCGGGGAGCGTGATCGTCGAAAAGATTTTCTCAATTCCTGGCATGGGATCGCTGATGTTGGAAGCGATTGGCTTGCATGACTCTGAAATCATGTTGGCCAATACGGTCATGATTGGTTGCGTCACGCTTGCCGCGCTTCTTCTCGCTGACATTTTGTATGCCGTCGCAGATCCGCGGGTGTCCTATGCATAACGAACCTTCGGCAATTTCTGGAGTCGAAGCAATGCGTGGCCTCGGCACGAGCGAGGCTCGTGGATTCTGGGCAGATGCATGGTCGCGCGTTTTGCGAAATCGCTCTGCGATTATTGCAATCGGATGGATCGGACTTGTTGCGCTTGGCGCAATCTTCGCACCGATTCTTGCAAATTCAAATCCTCTTTGGTTGGGTGAAGTTGGCCCAAATGGTGAAATCATCTCATGGCGTTCGCCCCTGTGGAATAGTTTGACTGCCACCGATCTCCTGCTGCTCTTTGGATCATTCGCGTCAACCATCTGGATGATCCTGCCGATGAAGATGCCCCGAGGAGAACGACTTGGCGTTGTCGCAGTCATCGCGGTCTTCTGGATGTTGAGTGTTGTTTTGGTGACCGTCGCAGCACATTGGTTGGATGAACCAAGTCGTGTTGGTTTGTTTGGAAAGTTAGGCGAGTGGGTTTCCGATCCGCAGTTTGTAATGCGCCGAATCATTCTTGTCGCAGGGATGGCTTTGCCGATTGCTTTTGCGTTTCTTGCGATTCCATTTCTGATCGCGTTGCGTGGCAGAATTATTGTGATTGCAATCGCACTCGCAGCGGTTTCGCTTGCAGCAGGAAGTCGTTGGCAAGAAAGTCCAGTCGATTTCGACCGCTATGTTGTGGATGAAGCGGCTGGTCGAATTCGTTGTGTCTATACATTTATTCCGTGGAGTCCCGATCGACTGCGCAGTGAATTGATCGTGGTCCCGCCGATGAATACTGTTGCGCAAGCGGTTGCTGCAAAGGATGCAGCATCAGTACGCGAGTCTCAGCGATTTGCAAACGCAGTTGTTTCCGCAAACAGGGAAGGCAACGATGATGTTGCTCGACGAGCGCAGGAGGATCTTGGACAAGTCGCAAACCAGCGTGCATCGCTGCAACGAGAATGGAAGCCTCTCTTGACAAGTCCATTTGCTGCACACAAGTTTCTACTTGGGACAGATTCCAATGGCGCTGATGTGTTGGCGCAAATGTTGTGGGCTTGTCGATTGTCGATTTCTGTTGGATTTGTCTCGACGGGGATCGCAGTGCTGATCGGTGTGACCATTGGATCGATCATGGGATATTTCGGTGGCAAGATTGATCTTCTGCTCTTCAGAGTGGTTGAAATTTTTATGGCCGTCCCCGTGCTCTTTCTGTTGATTGTTGCTGCGGGCGTTCTTCCAAGAAACACATATGTGATGATGGCAATCATTGGATGTCTGTCGTGGACGGGCGCAGCGAGATTCACCCGCGCGGAATTTATGAAACTTCGCAATCAAGATTTTGTACAAGGCGCGCGGGCTTCAGGTTTGCCGCTGCGCTCGGTGCTTTTCCGACACATGCTTCCAAATGGCGTGACGCCAGTGCTCGTCGATGCAAGTTTCGCTATCGCAGGTGCGATCATTGCAGAGGCGACGCTTTCATATCTTGGACTTGGTCCAGACAATCAAGCTTCATGGGGCAAACTGCTTTCAAGTGCGACGGGAATGACCGGAACTTTTGTGTGGTGGCTGGCAATTTTCCCGGGCGCAGCGATCTTCTTCTCGGTGCTTGCATACAACGTGCTCGGCGGTGCGCTTCGTGACGCAATCGATCCTAAACTGCGCAAGGCGGCACATTGATGAATACTTACGGATCGACATCTCCATCCTTGGAAGTTTCCAAGCCATTGTTGCAGGTGGCAGATCTTGCCGTCTCTTTCGACAATGCTGGTGGAGGACCTCGCATTCAAGCTGTCGCAGGTTTAAGTTTGACGATTCATCCTCGACAAACTCTTGCGGTTGTGGGCGAGTCTGGTTGTGGCAAGAGTGTGACTGCGATGACGACGATGCAGTTGGTTCCGTGTCCTCCAGGCCGAGTTGATGGCGGAACGATTCTCTTTGGTGGACGCGATCTGCTGACGCTTTCTGAGCGCGAAATGTTGAAAATTCGTGGCGGTGAGATCGCGATGATTTTTCAAGAGCCGATGACTAGCTTGAATCCTGTTTACACAATTGGCGATCAAATTCTTGAGGCGATTCTGCTGCATCAGAAGGCAACTCCAGACGAAGCGGTCGAAGCTGCGCTGCGCGCACTGGATGAAGTTGGGATGTACACGCCTGTTGAAGGTCGTCTGCGCCGTGAACTCGCAGCACTAAAGGCGGAAGTTGAAGCGAAACATCGTCCGCTGGCAGAACTCCTAGCTGCAGAAGGTTCGCTTCCAAATCGTCTGCGGACTGCGCGAATGCAATTACTTTCTGACTATCCCCATCGATACTCTGGAGGAATGCGTCAGCGCGTGATGATCGCGATGGCACTTGCTTGCAAGCCAAAACTTTTGCTTGCGGACGAGCCCACGACTGCCCTCGATGTCACTATTCAAGCGCAGATTTTGGAATTACTCGCTGAAATTCAGCGCAAACAGGGGATGGGCGTAATGTTGATCACGCACAATCTTGGTGTTGTCGCTGAAAACGCAGATGTAGTTTGCGTGATGTATGCAGGCCGTGTGGTTGAATACGCTCGAGTCGAAGATCTCTTCGCAAATCCGCTGCATCCATACACGCGTGGATTGTTCAAGTCGATTCCTGGATTGCGTGATCTTCGCACACGACTGACAACTGTCGAAGATGTGGTCGATGATCCTGCGGAGTTCAAGAAGTTGGCGGGATATGAACAAGGGATCATTCCTTGGTGGCCGTTTATGCCAAAGGAAAATCGCCCGACGCTTGCACCTGGTCGCGATCCATATGCGCTTCACGAAATCGAACCTGATCGTTGGGTTGGTTGCTGGCGAACGCCACACATTGAAGCCTATACTTCGCGAAGAGCAGATTTAGATTATCGCCGCAAAGTTGTAGGCGCAGGAGTTTCCGTATAAAGAAGGTGGTCAGAAAACTATGAGTACAAAAACTATTGTCAAGAAAACTGTCGCCAAGAAACCTGCTGACAATAAAACTGCGGTCAAGAAAACTGTAGCCAACAAAACTGCTGTCAAGAAAACTGCAGTCAAGAAAGCTGCGGTCAAGAAAACGAGCGTGTCTTCTGGCGCGCTCATCGAACCCAAAAAACTTGCGCCGAACTTCACGCTTGTCGACGGCGCTGGCGTTTCGCATTCACTCGCGGATTATGCGGGAAGCGCAGTGATTTTATATTTCTATCCTCGTGACAACACTCCAGGCTGCACGCAAGAAGCGTGTCAATTTCGCGACTTGCATGCCGCCGTCAGGAAGCGCAATGGTGTGGTGCTTGGGATCTCTCCTGATTCGCAGTCGAGCCACGCATCATTTGCAAAGAAGTTCAAACTTCCTTTCGTTCTACTCGTTGACGAACCTGCAGCAAGCGGCACGCCTGCCGTGAGCAATGCATATGGCGTGTGGCAAGAGAAATCGATGTATGGCAAGTCGTATATGGGCATCGTCCGAACGACATATCTCATTGGTGCTGATCGCAAAGTTGTGAAGCGGTGGGATAAAGTTTCTGTCACCGATCATGGTGCGGAAGTGCTTGCGGCACTTGGCGAAATTGGTTGAGTCGGATTCTTATTCGTATTATTCACATAATTGGCAAGGTCTGCAATCGCCAATCCCACCGCGACCAGAATGACTGCCAGCAATATCCCCGCGATTGCCAGTCGCATTCGCCACGATCTTTTGCGCGCGCGCTTGAGTTTTTCAATCCACTCTTCGGTCCACAAAGTGCCACACTCTGGGCATTGCAATTGTTCTGCAGCAAGAAAGTGTCCGCATCGTCCGCACGCGACAGCAGGGGCTTTTGCCAATTCTCTGATCTTCATCGCTGAGACGGCAAGCCATGCAACGATGGCAAGTATCAAGAGTCCAATGACGGGGCAGATCATGAAGTAGAGGATACGAAAGATGAGAATGGGGTGGATCTCTACACTGCAACTATGCAGGAAATCGAAATCAATTTTCGCAGGCTTTCACCACTTGCAATACTGCCGGTGTATCAAAGCGAATTTGCCGCTGGCATGGATCTTCACGCGGCGATTGAAGTGACAGTGACGATCGAGCCTGGCGCGATTGCAATGATTCCATGTGGATTTGCAATTGAAATTCCGCCAGGATATGAAGGCCAAGTTCGTCCACGCAGTGGCTTGGCGTGCAAGCATGGGGTTTCGATTCCCAATTCGCCTGGAACGGTTGATGCTGATTATCGAGGCGAGTTGAAAGTTGCGTTGATCAACCTTGGGCGTACGGCATTCACGGTCGAACCTTCAATGCGAATCGCACAACTGGTCATCGCGCCGGTTCTCCGCGCAAATCTGCGTGAAACGACTCAGTTGAGTGACACAGCTCGTGGTTCTGGTGGATTTGGTTCAACAGGCGTTGGTTCGACAGGCAGTTGAAGAGTAAAAAATTTTCAGGCCTATTCAGTTCTCATCGCAGCGAAATCAAAGGCAACGCACTCGCGGCTGAAAAATGGTTCGCCAGATTCGGTGCCGATACGGCTCCCAAAATAAATTCCGGCAGCATCAAGCCACTCTGGAACTTTGCGATTCTTTTCATTTGCAATGAACTGACTTGCGTATGCCAACACTGCTCGACGTTTCGTCTGCGCAAATCCAGTCGTATCAGCGATGATCGATGGTTGGGGAACGCTTCTCAAGTGAATTGAATAAAAGTGAAAGAGGTGCGGCGCATGCCAAGGATCTCCAGGCAGATCGCATTTGGTGAACTTCGCAGCAAATCGAGCGGCTTCGATCACTGCGCACGCAGCAACATGATCTGGATGAGCATCTTCAGGATGCGGAGCGAAAAGTACATGTGGCTTGAGCATGCGAATCGCACCAGCAACGATGGCACGTGACGCGAGGTCGTTGACGACTTCTCGGTTGGTGAGTGGCAACTGCAAACGAGTCGCACCCAAGATCTTCGCTGCAGCCGCAGCTTCTTGCGAACGAATTTCTGGCGAGCCAAATGGCGTTGGTTCGCCAGTCGTCATATCGACAAGGGTGACTTGATGTCCCGCGGCAGCAAGGCGAGCAATCGTCCCGCCCATGCCGAGTTCTTGATCATCTGGATGTGGGCCAAAGACTGCAATGCGCATCGTGCCACTCTATCAGCGCACGGCGCCGAGGCGACGATACAACTCGAGCAGATGTGAGTTCATCGTCCTCCAGTCAAAATCGACTCGCACCACTTCTCGTCCGCATTCTCCCATCACACGACGTTCATTTGGATGATCGATCATCCATTGCGCTGCAGCACGGAGCGCAGTGCGGTCGCCTGCCTTCACCAAGATCCCTGTGCGTTCATGTTGACAGACTTCGCGCGCGCCATCGACGTCATAGGCAATCACTGGTTTTTGCTCGAGCATTCCTTGAACAACGGCGCGCGGCAAACCTTCGCGGTAAGACGGATGAACAACCACATCCATCGCAGAAATCCATGCGGGAATTTCGCTTGGATCAACGAGGCCAGTCATCGCAACTCTTTCTGCGATTCCAAGTGCCTTCAATCTTGCGACCAATCGATCTCGCCACCAACCATCGCCCACCCAAAGGAGCGCAACTTTTGGTGCGCTGGCAGTTGCACTGGCTTGGGTGAGCAGTTCACCAAACGCATCGATCATGTCATCGTGGCCTTTCAGTTCCGTCAATCGTGCGATGGTTCCAAGAACTACAACTGATTCGTCCCAGCCAAATCTTGCACGAAGTTCTTCACGCTTCGTGGCAGGTGCAATAAAATGCTCTGTTTCCATTGCGCTTCGAATAGTGACAAATTGTTCTGGCCGTCCGATTCCTTGCGCAAGCGCTTGAACGGTCATTGCATCAGCGACACTGATCATCGCATGACAGCGATGCGCAGCCCATCGTTCGGCTCGGATGTATAAGAAGTTCTTCCACCACGATTGGTATGGATGAAATGCAAGTCCGTGAATTGTGTGAACAACCACAGGAACTTTTTCAGACCATGCAGCATTTCGTCCAAGTATCCCTGCCTTCGAAGAATGCGTGTGCACCACATCTGGCTTCCACTTTCGGATGAGTTCTCGCAACTCTTTCAAACAGCGACGATCCCGCAGAGACGCGATGTGCCGAACCAGATTTGGAACCTCAAAGCGTTCGATGCGCGGGTCTGCGATCACTCTTGGCAAGAGCGATCCTTCGGGTCCATAGATTGGTCCATATGCCAGCGCAACTGTGTGCCCTTGATCTGCGGCACCAATGCATGAAAGCACGGTGTTTTCTTGAGAGCCTCCGATGATGAGTCGTGTTGAGATATGCAAGATTCTCATAACGCCTGTTCCGAAGATTCCTCGATTGCTTCGGCGGCGGAATCCAATTCGCCAGAGGAATCTGTGATGCCATAATGAACCCATTCCAAGCAGAGTCCCGAGGGCGACATTGTTGGACCAGCGCGTGCGCGATTGCGTGCTTCGATAATTTCTGTAACCGACTCTGGCTCGAATCGTCCTCGACCAATTTCGACGAGCGTCCCAACCATAATTCGAACCATGTGATAGAGAAAACCGCCACCAGCAACATCGACGCGCACAACTCCAGGCGATGGTTCGATGACAGAACATGTATGAACAGTTCGGACTGTGGATTCGCGCTGCTCTGGACAATGCGCGAATGAACGAAAATCGTGCGTGCCAATCATCAACGCAGCAGCGGTACGCATTCGTGCGATGTCCAGCGGATGCCGACACTGCGCAGTTGTGCGACGTTCGAATGGATCGGCGCGTCCTTCAAGCCCGCGCGGCCTTCCTTCGCATCCGTGGCGCAGTCGATAAGAATAACCTTTGCTTCTGCAATTTCGAATTGGATCGAAAGAATCTTCGGCATCCCACGCCCCTCGAACTTCAAGATCGTGCGGAAGTCGAGTGTTGAGAGCCATCACCATTCGATCAACAGGAATGCGAGGGTCAGCGATCGAAAATGCAGCGACTTGACCACGCGCGTGAACTCCAGAATCCGTTCGGCTCGCACCATCAACGGTCACTCGCATGCGCATCAAATTCGAGACAGCATCGGTAAGAACTCCTTGCGCAGTTCGTAGCGCAGGCAAATTTGGCGGCTCTTGCCTTTGCCAACCATGGAAGTCTGTTCCGTCGTAAGCGACGAGTAGTCGAAAGCGTGGCACGGTCCAAGTTCGCCCTGTGGGCTAGTGACCGAACAGGGAAGTGGGGGAGAGCATCCCTTTATCCTCGAAGTATTTGAGCGCTTCGTCAACGCTGCGAAAAATTTTAGTCGCCGTTTCAGTAATGAACGGGCTCGGATTTTTCTTTGGCTTCCAGACCACATACACCTCTTTGGTGTGTTCGAATGCATGGTGCAATTCGCGTTCGACACCGCTCGAGAGCGCGGGAACGCCGCCAGCCAATTCGGGAACGAGAGAGACGATCATGTCACTCTGATCGACGAGTTTGAAATCACGCATATAAATTTGACCATCAATATCACCCGCAATATCAAGCACTTCGCGAACAGGAAGGCGCATCACAGGATTTCCTTCGCGTCCACCAAATGAGTGTGGATGAATTTCGACAAAGTCTTCGCCTTTGCGCGCTGCTTCGATGGCGCGGTCGAGCAGCATCTTCTCGTCGACATCACCTGGATCGAAAGTGATGAAGTGTCGCGCCAACTCCGCACGAAAGTGGTTTATCTCCGCCAAGACATCGGGCATATCCATCACGTGACTCATTGGAAAGGATGGATAGACCTTGCGCATGTCTGGTCGTGTGATCAGACGCAGGCAAGTTTCAACTGTGTCTTGATGTCGCCCGCGACTAAGGATGTAAAAATTATTCGCGCAACCAACCGCTTGCGCCATGATTTCAGTGGCGAGAATTTCTTCCTCGCGCCAGACCATGCAATCTTTCAGCGTCGCATCGATGACATGTTCTTGATGCAATCTGTGATGCACAGTCTCGACATTATCAACGAGGCATATGAAGCAATTCGGTTCCAGCTTTTGCAGTTGGTCGAAATCGAATGCGCTGAAAAGTCCATGTCGCCATCGGAATGTAGCGTGCGTATTGACAATGACATTGGGATGTTCATTCTTTGGATGTGTCGCCGCGATGACATCCTTGAATGCAGCTCTGCGCAGGCTGGAAAGGCGAGAAATGGGAAGGTCCAAAATGCGCCCAGGTGTCACATCTGAGGCCTCGTCATACATCAACTCTCCGATATTAAAGACCTCGATTCGTTCGCCACGTTCTCCCGCTGCGGTCACGACATCCCGAAGATATGGCTTCTTGTCTACGCCGATTTGACCAGTGACGACTGCTCGCATGAACCGAGTATACGGGGCAGAGGGGTAAGGGATCAGCGAGGCTTCAACAGCGCGCAGGCATGGACTTCGATCGCACGTCCTTCGCCGACAGCATCAACTCTTTCGTGGGTCTTGCCTTTGACATTGATCGAGTCCGCAGTGCAGCCAATCAACCGCGCGATATTGGCGACAATTTCGCTTCTGCGCGGTCCGATCTTGGGTTGTTCGCAGATGATTGTGCAATCGATGTTGCCAATCTCCCATCCCGCTTTGCGCATTCTGTCGACAGCTTCACACAGAAAAATTGCAGAGTCTGCGCTTTCATTCTTGGGATCGTTGTCTGGAAAGAGTTGCCCAATATCGGGCAGCCCAAGTGCACCCAGAATTGCATCAGTCACTGCGTGGAGTAATACATCCCCATCAGAATGTGCAACAAGACCAGTTGAATGTTCGATTTGAATTCCGCCGAGTACAAACTGCTTGCCCTTGCCTGCGGGTGGGCAAGCCTCCAAACGATGCAGGTCATAGCCATGTCCGACCCGCATCGTGTGATCAGTCCTTCGTCCGATTCGTAGGTTGAGGTCCGCCATTTGGCGAATTCGCACCAACAGTCTGATCTTGGAAGTCAGGCGGAATCATCAGTGTCGGATCTTCTGGCATGTCTTCTGGAGCAGGGCGATATGTCACATCGATTCGCCGACATGATGCGGGAGGGCAAATGAGTTGATTATCAAGCTCACCAAATTCCGTTTTCGCGTCCCACATCTCCCAAATCATTTTGGTTGGCTCGGCGCGTGAGCCACTGCCAGAACCTTCGATGAACTTGAAGGTCAACTGTTTTCCAGCTGGAATATCCATCTTGAAAAACTTTTCTTGACTGCGCGTATCTACGAGTGTCACAGTTACTGGTCGAGTCGGCGTCGAGATAAAAGTATATCCTCGGCCTGAACTGGGCATGAATCCGCCATCAGGTGCGTAGCAGCCAGTGAGCAGCGCAGTTGTCATTGTCATTGCTGCAATACATCGAGAAATTGGAGTACAGATTTTCATAGTTGCCTTCAAAGGTTGTATGGTTTCGCAGTCTAGCAGTGGTTGAGTGTTTGGCGAGCGAGGACAAGTTCGACAAATTGTTTGCCGCGTTCCTCGAAATTTGTGTATTGCCCATAGCTTGCGCACGCTGGAGAAAGCAACAAGATGTCGCCACTTTTCGCACGAGAGAAGGCGCATTCGATCGCTTTCGCAAGTGTCCCGCAACGCAATGCTGGCGGTGCGGGCGCCAACATTTCTTCGGTCGCACCTATTGCATACAGCCCAGCCAATCGTGGCGCAAGATCTCGGATAGATGAGAGGTCGATTTTCTTGTCATAGCCGCCGACAATCAGATGAATTCGTGCGATGTCTTGAAATGATGCGATCGCCAATTGAGTTGCTTCTGGGGTCGTGGCTTTCGAATCGTTGAAGCAGAGGACGCCTTCAATCGTGCCAACTGATTGCAGTCGATGTTCAAGTCCTTGGAAAGTGCTCAGCGCAGCAAGCGCCAAGTCGATGTGCGCAGGTTCGCCATCCATCTTTGCGCAGGCAAGGGTGATTGCCAATGCAATGCGCGCATTCCTTCGTTGATGCTCTCCAGGAATGGAAAGCGAAATCGAATCCGCACTCGGAGCCTGGGCATCCCAGCCATCATTCCACCACGTGCCAGCAGAAGATTCCGATGCGCATCGAATAGCGTCTGCATTGCCTTCGACACCGAATGAAGAAATGAAAATGTCGTCACGTGTTTGTTCTCGGCGAATCTGCGCTTTCGATTCGATGTAATGCGCGACGCTTCCGTGCCAATCAACATGATTTGGCGCGATATTCGTCAGGACGCCAATCTTTGGCGACCATCCGGCAGATCCACTCGCTTTGGAAAGCCACCACAGTTGTGCACTTGAAAGTTCAAGCACGGTCCATCCGCGCTCTGAAATTGCCTGCGTTCCCAATGGATTCAAGAGTGATCCTCCGATGTTTCCACCGAATCGGACATCTCGCCCTGATGCTCTGAGCGCACAAACGGTCATCGCAGTAGTTGTCGATTTTCCTGCGCTGCCGGTGATCGCAACCACTCGATTTGTGCCAAGCCGCTGCACAGACAAGCAAATTTCCGCCGTCACGGGAACGCCAGCTTCACGCGCAGCGTTGAGAAAACGATTTTCCCACGGGCGAGGAACAGCAGCATTGGCAACGACGAGATCTGTCTGTTGAAAATCGACAAGTTGATGCGCGCCGAGACGAAGTGTGACGCTTCCATCTGCAATTGCTGACGCGAGCGGTGCAAGCGAGCTGCTCAGTTTTTCTTCACTCGAAAGATCAGCAATCAGCACTCTCGCGCCGAGCGAATGCAACCATCGCACTACGCCAAGTCCTCCGCCAAATTGACCAAGCCCCATCACGGTCACGCGGCGGCCTTCGAACCATTCGTCGGGGTGATATTGAAAGATGGGGAACATCACGAATCGTCAACGTCGAGCGGAGTGAGTTCCACTGACAATATCGTTGCCTAGTGCGTCGATTCCAAGCAGATCCTCTCGGTAATCATCCGCGCTTCTGCGCCGAGTGATCGGACCATCGGCTGCACCACGCAAGAATTGATACACAATCTGTTGGTCTTCAGACAAATTTTTCGCTTCGCTCTCCGGCAACTTTCGAATGCGGTCAAACTCTTCGCGTTTGTCGATCATTAGCACACGGCCTCCATCAAGCATGACCATACGATCTGCGATCGTGAATGCAGAATCCATTTCGTGGGTCACTACAACGCTTGTCACGCCAAAGTTGCGGGTCAATTCCAGAATGAGTTGATCGATCTCAGCGCTTGTGACGGGATCGAGTCCGGCACTCGGTTCGTCATAGAAAAGAATTTTCGGATCCATCGCCATTGCACGAGCAAGCCCAGCACGCTTCATCATTCCGCCAGAAATTTGCGAAGGAAGTTTGTTTGCATGTTGACGCAATCCGACAAGTTCCAGTTTCATCTTGACAATCATCTCGATGGTTTCTGGAGCGAGATCAGTATTCTCCTGCAAAGGCAGCGCAACATTGTCTCCCACAGACATAGATTGAAACAGCGCGCCGGACTGAAAGAGAATTCCGAATTGTTTCTTCAGCGCATCGAATCCATCGCCATCGAGCGATGCGATGTCTTGGCCAAGCAGCGAAATCGTTCCGCTTGTCGGCTGATGCGACCCGATCAACAGACGCAGTAATGTGGTCTTTCCACATCCAGAACCACCCATAATGACAATCGTTTCTCCAGCTGCGATGTCCAAATTCACGCCAGTCAGAACGGTTTGACTGCCAAACTTTTTTACAAGGTCGCGAACGGAGATTCTGATTTCGTCGGTCGGCATGAAATAATCCTCTTATGGCTTTCGGTTCGTTGAAGGCGTTTCAGAATCTGGAAAAGAAAGATCACCGAGTTTGGCATCGTGAATCAGCAGGCTCTTCAATTTCATAGAGAGTGATCCCGATGTATCAGCAATTTCGATCGCACAAGTAGCGCGTACTTTGCCATTTGCAAAGTTCAACTGATAATCCGCCGTAAAGGCTTGCGTAGCCGAAGGCATCTTGTTGGGGGTAGAACCTTGATCAAGTGACGCGCCAGTAAATGCTCCGTAACGTTCCTTCACATCATCGAGAAAAGATTTGGCATCCTCTTGCGTGTTTCCCTCGGCTACCGTCAGCGCGAAGTGCGACTGGAATGCGGACAGATCGCCAGCTGCGCCATCTTTCAGTGCCAACTGCGGTCCAGTCAAGATTGGCATCAAGACTGTGTTGTATCCCTGATAAGCCACGCCAATCTGCATTGCGGTTCCCGCAATACTGATAACGATTGCCAAGATCGCAATCCAGCGGCCCGACAATGTGCGATTGGTTGTGGTGAAGACAACTGCAATTGCGCCAGTCACGATTCCCGCGATCGTTGTCAATGGACAACAAAAGATGAGCGAAAGAACCAAAGAGGCGATCGCGAGTCGACTGACTGTGCGAGGCTGGCTGAATTCTTGGGGGGATGATAAGTCAGCAATTGTCATTGTTTCGGAAGAGTATCAGGCATCGCGGAATCATCCTTTGCAGGAAAGGTCATTGCCGTCTCGGTTTCCTGCGAGGTTTGGTCGCTAGGAATGCGGATCTCGATCGAACGAATTCGGATGGTTGGAAGAAATGTCGCAGAGTCTGTGAGCAGATCGGTCGTCACCGAGGCGACGGTTTGAATATGTGGAGATTCCAGCATCATCCGAAATTGCGCAGTGGACTTCAGCGACATCGCAATTTCGGTCTGCGTCACACTGCTTGTTTTCAATGGGCCAAATCGTTCGCGCACAGTTTGTTGGAAGACGAGAAGCGCCTTTGGATCGACTCCTATCCACCATGCATTCGGGTCAACCGTTCCAGTGAGAAATTGGTCCATTGCGACGCGGACTTCCGAATTCATTGATCCTCGACCAGCGGATTGGAAGCGATCTCCAATTCCCCATGACAGAATGCCGATCACGAAACTGGCGATCGCGCAGGTCATAGCCAGTCGACTACCGATTAATTTTCCATTTGATGCTCGAATGCGGCCATAAGAGATCAGCCCTGCGAAGACGCCAAAGACTGCAGATGCTGGGCAACATGCAAGCACAGTCATCCCAAAGGCAAGAAGCGCAACAGGGTCCAGACGGGGAGCCGCCTGAATTGGATTTTGAACCAGCGGTTGGTCAGATTGTTCAGTTTGGTTCAGGGGCAGTTTCCCCAACCAGCAAGAAGTGTCGCAAGATCCAGACCGTCAATAAATCCACTTCCATTGATATCGCCGACGCCAGATCCGCCCCAATTACCTAAGAGGCTGGTGATATCTGAACCATCGACATACTGATCATTATTGACATCAGCTGGGCAATTCACAACGCAAGAAAGAAGGATCGATCCAGATCCTCCCGCAGAAGCACCGCCGACTCGAATGAAATATGAATTCCCAAAGACGGCGTTGAAAGTTGCAGAAGAATTTCCATTGACGCATCCCGTGCCATTGTCATTGCATCCAGCAACCGCCGAAGAAATTGATGGGCAAATCGTGCTGGCCACATAGGCAACAATTCGAGTGTCGAATGCGGCAAGTCCACAGGTCGAAATAGTCGTCAATCCTGTGCATGATGCGACATATTTGAACCAGACATCTTTTGCAACAACGCCGTCACTATTCGCAGTGCAGGAAGTAGGAATTGAAATTTCTGTGTTTGTTGCATCTGTGCTGTTGAATCCAGTTGTCCCAAGACCGATCGTGATCGCACCCAAGCACTCATCATTTGCCGGAGGCGGTGGTGCAATAACTACAAAGACGCTCACGTCGTCGATGTACCAATTGTCGCCTGTGTCATTGCCATCAGTGCGGAAGCGAAGTCGGAACTGATTATGACGAGCGGCAGCAGGGAGTGAATGGGAATAGTTGGTGAATACGGTTTGGTTTGTTCCGTCTGAAGTCAGGGTATTGAGCGGAGTCCAATCGAGCAAATTGTTGAGATATTCAACAATGAGTGTTTCGCCAGCTTCAACGCCGTTTCTTTCAACCTTATATTCCGCAGTCGCAGTGGAAGTTCCTCCGAGCAGAATGAAATTTGTTCGGACTTCGTCGTCGTCATAAAGTGCCGCCCCAGTTGAATTGAGATTAAGTGAATAGACCGCACTCGGCTCATTCGTGGCATTTGTATTCACAACGCCACCATCGTTGTAAGTCCATCGAGCCGTAGAAAGAGTTGTGGCCGCAAATGTCTCGGTGAATGGTGGAGTCACGGGAAGTGGGCGCACAAAGTCGCACGCGACAGCATTCAAATAGCTAGTCACTTCCGAAAGCGTTAATGGGTCAAATTTCAGATTCGTTCCTGAAATACCGCCACAACCTCCGTTCGACGAGCACATAATGTGACACGCTGCTGTCCCTTGAGCGTCACAGTGCGACGCATTCCAATTGTGTCCGAGTTCGTGGGCAGAAAGAGAAATACGAGGTGTCAGCAACGTGGTATATCGACTTTCGACAACGCCATATTGAGCATTGTTTATGCCGTTGCAGACCACGCCGAGATATGCAAGTCCGATGGTTCCGCCAGAGAAGTTGTAGCCCGAGAACATATGAGATATGTCGCGGAAAATTCCAGATTCAGGAGTAGAAGCCCACTTCGTTCCAAATTCCGTAAGTCTTCCATCGATGGTCGTTGAGACATACGGATCATTCACATCAGCGCGAATCACGAGTGTTCCAAGTTGGAAGATGATGTTGACATCTCGGTCGTAGATGACATTGACATTGTTGACGATCAACTCGATGTCGTTAACGGTGCTTGCAAAATTCGAACCATTCTTGACATAGAACTCGTTGTCTGTTTCGCAGGCTATTTCCACATTAGAAGGAGTTGTTCCTGCAATGCCACCTTCATTTCCTGAAGTTCCAGCAGCAATTGCTTGCGAGAGAGGTGAACGATATTTGTCCAGCGGGAAACCAGGTTGGCCAAGCGCACATCCGCGACCATCTGGAATTGCATCTGCTGCAGAGTAAGAAACATGCTGTCCATTTCGAGCAAGTTCTGGGCGGAAATCGTTGAGCGGCTGAACGGCCCATGTCGTTTCATCTTCGAGCTGAATAGTCCCACTGAATCCAGTCGGCAAGAGTGAGCCAGCGACTGAAGTTCCTAGTCGGCCAGCGAGGGTTCCTTTGTAAGTACGAATCGCAGGCGGGGCAACTTCTGTCAGCACGCCATTACCAGTATCGACCAAGACCTTGAAGTGATCGCCACGAATCGATGCCTTGTCAAGCACAACAGTCGTCGCAACGCCATTGATCGGCAAAGAAAATTCAATATGCGCAGGAAGATCATTTGGAAGAGTTGGCGTGAAGAGTTGGAAGTGTGAGAGTTCCGCAATGGTTAAGTCGATTGCACCAGGCTTTGTTGTCTTCTTTGAAACGTCCGCTCCAGCTTGCAAAGCGCCTAGAGCGATGATTGCGACCAAAGACATGGCGAGGACGCCAGCAGGGCGTCCGAAGTGTGGGGTGTTCATATATCAAATATAGTTCGAGATTTGGTGCGTGCAATAAAATGTCACTGAATTTTAAAAAAACCGCCCGGCGCAAGCCGAGCGGTTTATAAAAATATCAAAATGAATTTATAGGCTTAAGGATTCCAATTCGCCAGAATGTTCGTAAGGTCAGAACCATCTGCATAACCGTCGGAATTCACGTCGCCACAGGTCGTTGTTCCCCAACATGCCAGAAACGCACCTAAGTCCAGACCGTTCACAACTCCGTCGCAATTGAGATCAGACGCAGCACATGGAGGTATGAAAGGCGTTGGCTTATATCCAAGCACAGAAATGGATGTCGCTGGACTTGCAGTAGTAGCTGGCTTGTAGATGCCAACGGTCAGAATTGAGGAAGCACTTGTTGGTGCGGTATTTGCATCAAATTCGAAGGTGTGCATGGTATTCCAGCGAATGGAGTGCGCAGCCGATTCGCTTGCTGCGGCGGGGCATGACCAAGTGAGCACACCATTTGTGTTTGTTGATGTCCATGGAGCATTCGAAGCGGTATCACCCGAATGATTGAATGGGGCAACAGCCGTGATGTTTGTGACAGTCACACTCGGATCAACGGGCACCGAGAAGTAACTTCCGTTGCGATCGCTGTTGAAGTTCGCAACTGCGTATGCATAGTGATATGTTCCGTTGGCGTTCAAGAACGCACGACTTGCAACAATGAATCGTCCGTCGCCAGCGACGTCATAATCGCGAGTCGCAACATCTGTGTGCTGATTCTGCCAATAATAGATCGCAGGAATCATCTGGACAGTTGCGCCAGTAACAGTCAGGGGGTAACCTTGCGTAGTGGAATAAGTTGAGCCAACGGTGAATGTTCTGTACGAAGCGTTGTTGCCAGAGTTTCCTGCTGTTGAATCTTGGATCTGAATATACATTCCTTCAACCACATACTTGGCACCAGTGTTGAGAGTTGGATCGAGGTCATTTTTTGGAACGGTGATTCGGGTGCGAATGGCTGTAGGATATCCAGTTGGAGTTGCAGGGTTTGCATAGGTTCCGGAGTAAACGCCAGTCGCAGCATTGATTCCCCAGCGGGACTTGAGATTACTTCCATTGAGGCTCGCTGAGTATGGATCGGAACAGCCAACACCAAGAACCTCTGGGCATCCACCTGGCACTGGAGTGCAGGCTCCGCAGAGATTTTCCTGAAGGGCGCAGAATCCGTGCTTGACCCAACTCTGTCCGATTTGTTGGATGACTCCATTTTTAACTCGGTAGATTCCTTGAGGTATAACCGGATGTGTCGTTTGAGGGTTTGGATTCCAAAGCAATTGTTGATTTCCGATGTTGCAACTCGTCGTTCCGACGGAATATGCAACATAAGTGATTCCGCCCCAAATTCCCTGGCCGTGTCGGAAGAAATCTGGAAGGTTGCCGACGATCACGTCTGGTCCTGCTGCAACTCCACCTTCATTACCGCCACCAGGAAGCGCAATCGCATCCATTTGGCCTATGAAAACGGCAAGTCCACCAAGTCCAAGCGCTCCGATGATTGTTCCAATTTTCACGGTCAATTCTCCAGTTATTAGTCTTTTCGTGGGGTAATCAGCATTCTTGCATTACACAATGCAAAGCAAAATATAACCAATATAGAATAGCCCCAAAACTGTGAGTGGGCAAAAAAACCTTTTCAAAATAACAAAATTATTGGCGGACATGAGGAGCCCAAAAAGGAAGAAGCCCACCACCTATAAACAGGTGGTGGGCTGATATCGCTTCCCAAATTACCTAAGTCGAGACTACTGTCCGACTTGATACAAGGACTAATCGAATCGAGCCTTAGGCGCGACGGCGACGTCCTGTGAGGCCAGCAAGTCCTAGGAGCGCAAGGGCGCCTGGAGTTGGAAGTCCGATTGTGAAATTTCCACTTCCAGCCAATGCGGTCGTGGTGCTAGATACTTTATAGCCAAGCACGCAAGAGAATGTGGACTCAAGATCTTGTTGTCCACCATTGCGGACAATCTGCATAACCAACATTCGGTAGCCACCTTGGGTTCCGCCAGCTTGAATGGTGTTCGCAGTTCCTGGGGTTGCATCGAACCAACCAGCGTTATATGGAATGAAACTTGCATCTGATGGGGTGAAGCTAGGGTCAAGGCTAGTGTCATTTCCGCCAGATGTTCCAGAGCCAGAAATGGTGACCCATGAGTCATTGTTTCGAGCAGCTGTTCCTGAAAGATTAAAATTTGCACTCCAACTTTGACTTGGGTCGCCTGCTGCAGTTTCAGCAGCATCTTGGTGTCGCGCATTCATTGGCGCGCCAGAGACTGTTTGGAAGTTGTAAACATTCAACGCAACGAAATTACCTGCGTCGACGTTTGCGTAAACTTTGTATGCAATGTTTCCTTCTGTTGTAGTAGATCTTTCAACTGACCAGCCAGTAAAGCCTGCGCTAGCAGACGAAGAGACGAGCGCAAGCGCTCCGAGTAAAGCAAGAGATTTCATTTTTGGGAACCTTTCGAAAAATAGGGAAGCGATACAAGATCGAGACACGTCCCTTTTTCCAGACTCTCCAAACACAAAGTAGTCCCAAAAAATGACTCGTCAAATTTTGTGGCCAAATATTTAATGAATTTTTCGTTTATTCAGCAAAAACCAAGGCTTTAGAAAGCCCGCCCGTCAGCAGAAGCGCCGATGCCGCAGATACTTCAACAAGTGCAGTTTTTCCGACGAATAAAATTGCTTCTTGCTCATTTTTGCATTCAAGTGCAAAAATGAGGTCTCCAGCGGTTCGGCCAATGCACTGAAATAACCTCGTTTGGGCAGGGGAAGAGGCGCTGGAGGATTGAATTTCCTTGCCCATTACGGTTATCGGGCTCGCATTCGACTTTGCGTTTTTTGCTCTCTCGAAAGTTCTGACCTCATCAAAGAGCACTTCCACTTGGCGACCGATCCATTCTTTATGAGTCGCATGTGAAACATCGGTCTGAATTGCAAGCAGCCGGTTGTTTCGAAAGCGCTTCACATCTTCTGGAACATCGTCCTTCAATCGATCGAACGCAGTTGTTCCTGGACGAGGAGAATATTTGAAAATGAAATTGTTCTTGAATGGAAGTCGCTTGACGAGCGCGCATGTCATCTCGAAATCCTCGTCGGTCTCGGTTGGAAATCCAACGATGAAATCTCCAGCAAGACAGAGGTCTGGCAACATCACAAGCGCGCGATTTACGAAATCCAAATACTCGCCAACGGTATATCCGCGGTTCATCATTTTCAGAATGCGGTCCGATCCACTTTGCGCAGGTGCATGCAAATAGCGGCAAATACGCGGAGAATCGCGCATCACACTCAAGATGTCGTCACCGAAGTCGCGAGGATAACTGGTGATGAAACGAAGTCGTTTCAGAGCTGGCACTTCTTCGTGAATGCGTCGCAGGAGATCTGCGAATGTGGTTGTTCTCTTGCCAGTACTTGCAGCAGAGGAGCGGAATGCAGAGAGACCTGGGCCAACCTGTGGTGCTTCGCGACCATCAATTGTCACAGCGCTTCCGTGTTGATATCGATAGTGATTGACTGTTTGCCCAAGCAGCGTGATTTCGATCACACCTGCATCGACAAGCCGTTTGCATTCGTCAACAATGTGATCGGGCGGGCGATGAACTTCCGCACCTCGTGTGTTTGGAACCACGCAATATGTACAGAATTTATTACATCCACGGGTGATTCGGACATAGGCGCTGTGCCGCTTGCCGCCGCTGGAATCTGGGTCAAATGCACGGGAAAGATCGAGGTTTTCCAGATTGTCTTCGGCCGCAGAAAGGGTGATAGATCGGCGACTTCGATTGCCTGCAAGCGCAGTTCGATCTGCAAGGGCGAGGGGTTGCGCAAACTCCAATTCTTGGGCCGCATTGGATTTTCGAACATTGTCGATCAGTTGGGGCAGGCGGTCGAGTTCTCCAGGACCGCACATGAAGTCGACCTGTGGATGCCTTCGAAAAAGATCCAGCCCATCGCGTTCTGCCATGCAGCCGATGACGCCTAAAATGAGGTTTTCTCCCGCTCTTTTGCGTGCGCTGATGACTCCGATTCGGCTGTAAGCCTTCTGCTCGGCTTGTTCTCGAACGGAGCAGGTGTTGTACAGAATGACTGACGCGTCTTCGGGACGAGCGACGAAGCGATATCCAAGTGCACTCAATTGTCCTTGGACAAGCTCGCTGTCGAGTTCGTTCATCTGACAGCCAAAAGTTTCGAGATAGACGGGCAACATTTGAAGGGACGAGAGTACTCAATCGCAGAGCAAACTTTGTGGGATTTGCAGTCAGATGCCGATAGATAAATGATGTTAAGAGCAGGACAAGGTATCGCTCTCTGTTCGATGTGCCTATTGGTCTTGGGCGTCGTCTTTGTCAATTCCGCCAGTCTCGATGTCAGCGGCGACAGCAAGACGACCTTTGACGCCATTCTTGGAGGACGAGCGACACTCTTTGCGATTGCTTCTGCTGTGTGTCTATTGGTCGGCTCGCGATTGCCTGTTGAGAAACTTCAAGCCGCACGGGGTGCTCTCAATCCAATCTGGTGGATCATCGTTGCGATCTTTGCGGGCATTGTTCTTGTTCATGTGCCCGGAATTGGTCGCGAGGTCAATGGCGCAAGTCGATGGATCAGTTTGGGGCCTGTGACATTCCAACCCAGTGAGATCGCAAAGTGGGGAATGCCATTGGTCTTGGCATGGTGGTGCATTCGTCGAGGCGCGAAAATGAAAGGTTTTTGGGGAGGCTTTTTTCCGCCGATCGCTTTCTCAGCAGTCGTCGCATTGGGGATCGCAGTTGAAGATTTAGGAACCGCGACGCTGATCATGTTGATCGCGTTGATCATTGTTGTTGCAGCTGGTTGCCGATGGTGGCACGCTGCATTGTTGGCGCCAATGGCATTGATGGGATTTGTTGGACTGATCATTGTCAGTCCGTATCGCATGAACCGCATCCTTGCATATGTCGATCCATATGCAGATTCGCAAGGGATTGGTTATCACATCATTCAGTCGATGGGCGCGATTTCTGGTGGCGGATTGACTGGTCGTGGACTTGGTAACAGCGTGCAAAAATTTGGATATTTGCCAGAAGGAACCACGGACTTCATCTATGCAATCATCTGCGAAGAGAGTGGAATGATCGGTGCATTTCTAGTCATTGCGCTCTATGCATTTCTGCTGTGGTGCGGATGGTTGGTGATCGGTGCAGTGAAAGATCGTTCGGCGGATGGTGGTTTGATGATGCGCGGTGCGGAGCAGGAATCACGGCTCTCGCCATTTTGTCAACTTGTCGGACTTGGAATCTTGGCGACACTCGGATTTCAAGCACTCATCAATATCTTGGTTGTCACCGGTTTGGCGCCGACGAAAGGCATTGCACTTCCGCTGATTTCTCGCGGCGGAACTGGATGGATGTTGACGTGTTTATCTTTGGGCTTGATTATGTCTATGGATCGAAAGATGGCGCGAGAAGATGCGCGATCGAAGGTTGAAGATGGTGCAGGTGAGAGCGCGGTTGTAAGAATCGATACGAATGCAATCAGCAGTGTTGATCCGGGAGCGATTGCGTAAGCATGAGCAGTGCATCACTTCCATTTCCTCACAGGAGCGGGTCTAGGATTCCTAAGAGTTCCAAGATGAATGACGAAACGACAGCAACGGGTTTGCTCGGCCCAGTGATCATGCTGGCAGGAGGCGGTACGGGAGGACATATTTCTCCTGGGCTTGCCATCGCAGAACGAATTCGAGCTCTTGATCCAACTGCGCGGACGATTTTTGCATGCTCTGCTCGGCCAATTGATGCATCGATGCTGAGTGAATCCGAAGCAGAGTTCTCGGCGATTCGCGCCGAACCTTTTTCAATGGACCCGCGCCGCTTGATTCGTTTTCTTGTTGGTCTTCGTCGAGGACGCAAAGATGCTGCTGCTTTGATTCGCAAGTGTCGACCGAGTTGGGTCGTGTCGCTTGGTGGATTTGTCACACCCCCAGTCGTCGCTGCTGCACGCAATGCTGGCGTTCCAGTCTTGCTGGTCAACTTAGATGCAACCCCTGGACGAGCCAATCGGATGGTCGCACGATTTGCGACCCGCACGGTATCTGCCGTCCCTGTGCCAAGCATTCCAAACTTTGCTCGTGAGATCATCGGGATGCCAATTCGCAGAATTGCAATTGCGCCAGCATCCGCAGAACTTTGTCGTGCGGAATTAGGACTCGATCCCGCTGTGCGCGTGTTGTTGATCACTGGCGCATCGCAGGGCGCGCAGAGTCTGAACGAACTTGCGGTGCAATTGGCGCGAGTTCATTCGGATCGATTTCGCGATTGGCAAGTGTTGCATTTATGTGGCGCAAATCCTCTTGGTGGCGTCGCTCGATACGAGCGTGCATGGCGAGAATCTGGAGTGCGCGCGGCAGTGATTCCGTTTATGCACCGAATTGGATTGGCGTGGGGCGCTGCGGACTTGGCGCTCAGTCGCGCTGGAGCAAGTTCGGTCGCAGAAGCGCAAGCAAATCAGATTCCCACAATCTTCGCGCCATATCCCTATCACCAAGATCTACATCAGCGTGAGAATGCGATGCCTTTGGTTCTTGCGGGTGCCGCAGCAATGGAATTAGATCAGATTGATGCGGACAAGAACATGACTGGCCTTGGCAATTGCGTGTTGGATTTGATGCAATCCGCAGAGAAACGCTATGCAATGCGCAAGGCGCTTCAGTTGATGCCGCCACCAGACAGCGCAGAGCAGATCGCAGAATTTGTTTTGCGGGGAAGAGCGTTTCGAAGTTCTGTCGCAACGGCGTAATCTCTTCATTGTGCAACATTCCCGTGCAATCGCACATATTGATCTTGATGCGTTTTATGCCAGCGTCGAACAGATGGATGATCCGAGTTGTGCGGGACTTCCAGTGCTTGTCGGCGGTGAAGGTGCGCGCAGCGTTGTCAGCGCAGCAAGTTATGAAGCAAGAGCATTCGGATGTCGATCTGCAATGCCGATGGGCGAAGCACGACGCCGTTGTCCAAGCGCGATCATTCGACCAGTTCGAATGCGGCGTTATCAGGAACTTTCCGATGTGTTCATGGATGTTCTGCAAAGTTTTTCGCCATTGGTGGAATCTCTTTCGCTTGATGAAGCATTCGTTGATTTGTCTGGAACCCAACGACTCTTTGGCGCTCCTGCTGAAACGGTTGTGCGAATTGTCGCACGCGTGCATGAAGCAACCGGTTTGAATTGTTCGATTGGATTGGCGCCATCAAAATTTGTTGCGAAGATTGCGTCGGATTTACGCAAGCCGTGCGGAGTGGTGATCGTCGAAAGCGACGCGTTGATGCAGTTTCTTGCACCACTGGATATCTCGCGAATGTGGGGAGTTGGACCAGTTGCAGAGGAGCGATTTCGCAGGCAGGGCTATGCAACCTTTGCAGATTTGCAGCGGGTGAGTGAAGCAAAAGTTTTTGGAGATCTTGGTGATGCGGGACGACATGCGTGGCAACTTGCGCAAGGAATTGACGCGCGCGATGTTGTTCCAGAGCGAGCGCCCAAAAGCATTGGTCAAGAGGAAACATTCGAGAAGGACACGCTCGATATCGATCGACTTCGGCAGGTGTTGCTTGGTCAGACTGAAACCGTTGCAAGAAGACTTCGGCGGCAGGGGCTTGCTGCGCGCACCGTCACTGTGAAGTTGCGATTTTCAGATTTTCAGACTGTGACAAGACGAGCAACGTTTTCTGTAGCGACGAATATTGGACTGAAATTCTGGTCGAGCGCGCGTGAGTTATTTGACCAGTGGGCTTCGAAAGAAGCGCAACCGTTGCGATTGATCGGTGTCAGTCTTGGCGGTCTTGAAGCGCAGACTCATATCGCTGAACTCTTCCCGGATCCAGTGATGGATCGGCAGCGGCGACTTGATGGCGCAGCGGATGCGATCCGCGCCAAATTTGGTGTCGAGGCAGTCAACCGAGCTGCTGCAATTGTGCGAAGCGAAGAGTGATCGAATGCAGGTGACTTCGCTATCCTCTAATGCATGATCCTTGCTGTTTCTTCTCTTGATGCGTGGTTGACATTCGTCGGAACATTGCATCCTGCGGTTCTTCACTTTCCAATTGCGCTGGGCATTGTCGCTGCAATTGTCGAATTATGGGGTGCAGTGCGTCGTGATCCAGGGCCTTCTTCATTCGCGTTGACTGCGGTGTGGTTCGCCGCAATTGTTGCAGTGGTGACCGCGACGAGCGGGTGGTTTAATGCGGAATTCCTGAATCAGGGACTCTCGCTGAATCTGTTTCTACATCGTTGGATTGGGATTGCTGCTGCAGTTCTCTTAATAGTTCTTGCGATCAGCGGGTCGATCATTCGTGCTCGACCGAAGACCAGTTTGTCTGGCGCGTGGCGAATGGCGTTGTTGGCAACTGCTGGGGCTTTAGGTTTTACTGGTCATCTTGGTGGATCGATGGTTTATGGCGATGGTTACATCACCGATGCGTTGTGGGCTGCGATCGACCAAACCGAAAAGTCGCAACGAGATTCAGCGGCGAATGCTGCGAAAGCGCAATTAGGAATTGTGGAGACGCCTCAGGTTGCAACTGCTGTTTCGGAAATAGCAGTGCCCGCACCAGTTTCGCCCGCACCAGTAGTTCTGAGCGCTGGAGGAAAGTCGTCTGTTGATTTCAGTAAGCAAATCGTGCCAATCTTGACTGCGAATTGTTATGAATGTCACGGCAACGGAAAGCACAAAGGTGGCGTTCATCTTGATGATTGGAAATGGATGACAACTGAGCGAAAGGGCGAGTGGGCGGTGAAGCCCGGCGATCCCGCGGCGAGTTTGTTAGTGACCAACATCGAATTGCCAGAGAGCGATGACTCTGCGATGCCACCAACGGGCAAACGGGTTTCTTCTGCAGACATTGCGCTCATTCGCGAATGGATTGTTCAAGGCGCATCTCCTGGAGATGTAGTTTCGCCAGGCGCGGTCTCTGACAATCGTTGGTCGTTGCCAGAGCGATCTTTGACTCCAGATGAATTGGCTCGCATTCAAGCGCAGACTCCGGTGATGGCGCAGTTTGGAGTGACTGTGCAACCGCTTGCTCAAGGCAGTTCAAATTTTGAAGCGAATGCCAGTCTCGCTGCGCCGCCGATTGGTGATGCGCAGGTGGAGAAGTTGGTTTCTTTGGCAGATTTTCTTGTTGTGCTGAATCTAGCCAACAGCGCGATTTCAGATTTGGTGGGTTCATTCATCGTGCAGTTTCAATCTCTGCGGGTTATTCGAATCGATCACACGCAAGCGGGTGATCAAGTCGCAGAACGCTTGGCGGGAATGCAGAAGTTGGAATCCATCAACTTTGTTGCGACGAAATTGACAGACGCAGGGTTGGCATCTTTGACGAAATTGAAGTCGCTTCGGCGACTCTATATTTGGTCGAGTGAAACAACTCCTGAGGGATCGAAGCAGTTCCGTATTGATCGACCTGATGTGCAGTTGATTGACGGTCAAGAATAAATTGCTGATGGATTATTCCGCTCGCTGCGTAATCGGAGCGAGTATTTGTCGCAATGTCTTATATGCAGCGCCAGCGGATTTGCCATCAATTGTGGATGAAGGCGCATCTGACTCTGAGAGAGAAGCAGAGTTGGGTTGATGATCAAAAGCGATTTGTTGCGAAAGCATGAGTACTCCTGGATCGGCGCCAAAGATTGTGTGTAAAAGTGGGTCAGCGCACCAGACTTTCAGTTGTGCGCAAGCAAGTTTCCAGATTTCTGCGTCGGGAGAATCTAAAGACGACCGCAAAAGTCCTGCGTCGGCAATGTCGAGAGCGGCCCAAAAACGACCCGTGCCAGTCGCCGCCAAACATGCGGCAACCAATGCATCGCTTGGCAAATCTGCCGCTGCAAGCGCGTGGCGAACTCGGATTGCGTTTATTGCAGAAACGGGCGCGTGGCCTAAGGTGAGCGATTCAGCAAAGGTTTCAAGCGCGGCCAGATCATGATTTTCAAGTCCATCGTTTCTGCGAAGGTCTTGCGCACGATTGATTGTCGACATCAGATTTGCAACCTCTGCGCGCATTGCGAAGTTCCAAGCATTCGCAGCGAGACGAGCGCGAAGCAAAGATTTGCCGGAGTCGGTTTTCGATTCAATTGCCAAATCTTTTTCATCGAATTCGCTGGCGAAAAGTGTGGGTGAAGAAGATGAACCTTGTGCTTGACGAATTCGCGTGATTGCGTCGATCCATAATGACTGCGTGGATTGCGAATCAATGTTTGAAGGTGCTTCGTCGGAGTCTTGGACAAACGAATGCAACAACGCATGTGCGACTTCTTGTTTGTTGATGACAAGCGCAATTTTTCTGGGAAGAAAAGTTCCACTTGGAATTCCCAATTGTTCTTCTTGAGACGCTTCGAAAGAGATCGTCACGACTGTGTCGGCGGCGACGATTGGCACGATGACCACTGGACGCCCAATGGGTAAAGTTTTTCCGTCGACTCCATCCACTTTGACTATGAATCCAGCGCGCCGAATCGCAGAGCACGCGCGAAGTGTGATGGAGAGGATCCACTCGCTGTCATTCGTGCCAGACCAACGAATGATGCGCGGGGTCGAACGCTCAGTTGCTCCCGCAAGAAGTGTTGCAGTGTCTGGCAGAATTTGCCCATCGCGTCGAGCCCAATGCCATGCACGCAGAGTGTCGAACAAGTCGTACGCATCTCCAACATGGTCGAAGATGGGCTCTTGCGCTGGCCACTTCATTGACCAGTCAGCAGATTCTTGGATCACTCGAAGGCGCATCAATTCATTGTTCCAACTTAGGAGTGTTCTGTCGGGCGGCATAGGGAAATCCACTCCGCGCTGCGCGAGATTTGGTTCGTACCACGCGGTGAGCATTTTTGTTTCCGATGCACGAACCTCACATTCCCATTCAATCGCAGGGGGTACTTCGGATCCTGCTGCGAAGAGCCTTTGCGCGAGATACGAAAATCGAATTGACTTGTGCTGACGCTTTATCAGAGAGCACCCATCAATGATTTTCTGCGGAGTGTTCTCCGCGTCGAGTGTCAATGCGTTTGATCGCCCATACGCATCATCGAGAAGTGCCATCCAATGCGATGTCGGCTCGCCTCGCATGATGTCGTTGATGAGCAGCGCTGGAGCAAGAGACCAATCAACAGAAAGTTTGCGCCCAACCAACATCGCATGATCTTCTTGCGCAAAGTTTGCTTGCATATTTTTAACAACATCTATGAATGCTCCGTGGAGGGGAGTGCGCGCATCTGTCGGCACTCCCTCTCCCGAAGCCACTTGGGTCGAAGCCACTTGCTTCGACGCGAGCCCCGACGCCGCCTGCCCCACACAGGCGACGCACGCGACATAAATCCCGAGTTGCTTGAAAAGTTGTGTCTCGTTCAATGGATCAACAGCGTGAGAGCTGCCTCTGCCGAGCCTGACGCCGACCCATTTTCATCGACTGTAACGGCAGTCGTAGTGACAACAGTTCCAGCCCAATTTGCTGCGATTGGCAGATTTGTCAGAGCGCAATACGTTCGATCTGGCAAGACTACGAAAGTCAGCGCTCCAGTTGCCGACCCTTGACCGTTTACCGTCCAACTTGATTGGGAAGAGATCGACCCGCTGACGTGTGAACTTGCAAGTGCAACATCGGCGCCGAAGTTGCCGTCAATCTTCGAGAGATGAGTGATATTGTCATACGTAACCGTCCCGCGGATTTCCAAGTTTGAAAGTGATGCATAGGCTCTCCCACGGCTCATCGCCACACCAGCTGCTGTGGCAGTTGAAGATGCGCTGCATCCGAGTCGTGCTGCACAACTGTCACCGATTCCAAGACCGCCACTTCCAACCGCAGAAAGCAGAACTGAGCGTGCGCAGGGTGGAAATGTCCCGTGCCAAGTTTCCCTCCAACCGCCTATGAATTGTGCAAGTCTTGTTCCAGTTCGGCTACCGGCATGCCAGAAGGAACTGGAACCAGAAATTGAAATGCAAGCAGTTGCCGAACTTTCTGAGGCGGCAATCTGATAACTGGTACGCCACCCAACGAAATTTTCAGATCCTGCCCAAACACCCTGCATCCGAGCAGGTGGATTCATAACTGGAGTTCGATTCACTCGGACCCATTCGCCTGGGCCACATTGACAAATTTGCTGAATGGGATCTTCTGGTTTTTCATCCGGATCGCCACAAAGTCGCTCAATGTTTGGGCAGGGCGGTGGGCCTTCGGGCGGATGATCGGTCAATCGGGGCGATGCGCTCGCAGAATGAAGTATGGCGCATGATGCGGCGAGGCAGAGCGCCGTATGACGCGAAGCGTGCATGCCAGCAACTTGAAGACCAGAAGCATTTCGATTTTCACTACAATTCATAGAAGCCTCCTTTTCCTTGCGGATTTTCGTGCAAAAGACAGGCGACGCCGCCTGCGTCATCTGCACGGGATGCACAATATGAGTCCGCCAATGCGACTTAAAAAAAGAGCCTATTTTTCTTTGGAGAATTTTGGAAGAAATCTCGCATGTGTTGAGGGGATACCCCTCAAACTGACCAAGCCTGCACCCACATGCCCTCACCCAAAAACTTAAGCCACCAACTTAAGCCTGCGGCGGCCGAGTTGGACTTTGAGCGTATGGATTCGATCCGTCTTGGGACTGCGTGTTGCCAGCATTGGACTGAGGATTAGACGGGAGCGCTGCGTTGCCATTCGAATTCGACGAGTTCCCAGGCGTAGGTGTGTTTGAAGAACTATTTACATCGGACTCAATACCAGCAAGTCCCTTCTTGAACTCAACGATTGTCTTGCCGACTGAGCGACCAAGTTCTGGCAACCGGCGCCCGAAAATCAGAAGTCCTAGGACAAGCAGGATGCCAAGTTCCCAACCAGAAAAACCCCAAGCGAGAGTCAAGGCGAGAATGTCGGTGTGAAGTAGTGTCATAGAGTTTGCTCCAAATAGTTTTCCAACACAAAGCATACACATTGGTTCGATTCAATCACTGAAATCGCTTGAGATTTGGTATCCTTAAAATATGCAAGGATGCAAACACATTATCGGCATTTCTATTCTCGCCCTCGCCAATTTCGCCTTCCAAGGCTGCGAGACACCTCCCGAACCGACACCAACAGCAGACTTTGCCCATCAGCTCGCTCCTGGTGAGTGTGCGCTGCGAAAACTTGGACCAGACGAAGCGTGGCCAGATTTAACTGGTGCGTGGAAATCACGCGACGCATATTTGCAAGAAGCGCTGGCGCAAGATCAGACGTGGTACGAAAGTCCATCAAGTCGTTCTCGTTTCCCGCAGATGTTTCCGTTTCCAGATGTCTGCACTTGGGATCAAGCATCGTCGAGCATCATTGCCTTTCGTCAGATTCTCAACGACAACGCAGATCAAGCGGCATTCACCAGTGCTTTCAAACAAATGTTTGATTGTTGGCAGACCAAAGGTTGGAACGGAAAAGGCGGCGTGCTCTTTACCGGATATTTTTCGCCAGAATTTAAGGCGAGTTTGACAAAGGTGCCTGGATTTGAATTTCCAGTTTATAAACGACCAAAGGATCTTGAAACCGACCCAGTCACTGGCAAAGCAATTGGTCGACGCGTTTCAGAGAGCGAAGTCGTTCCATGGCCAAGTCGTGCAGAAATCAATTCCAGTGGAATGCTGAAAGGATTAGAGCTTGCATGGTTTCCGACTGCACTCGATGCGTACATCGTGCAGATCAATGGAAGCGCAAAACTTTTATTGCCAGGCGGGAAAGTTATGTTTATTGGATACGCCGGCGCAACGGATGGCGAATATGTTGGACTCGGGGCGAGTCTTGTGAAGGAGGGAATGATTCCTGCGAATCAATTGAACCTGACTGCGATTCGTAGGCTCTACGAAAAAGATCCAGCAACAGTCGAAAAGATGATCGACCTAAATAATCGGTTTGTGTTTTTTCAGAATTATGACGGGAAAACATGGCCTGCCGGCAGTCTTGGTGTGAAGGTCACGGACAAGGTGACTGTTGCAACAGATAAGAGCGTCTATCCGCCGGGTGGATTGATGTTTGTCGACACGCAAGCAAGCACATATAGCGGATCGAAGCAACCTTTCCAGAGATTTATGCTCGATCAAGACACTGGCGGAGCGATTCGCGCACCAGGTCGCGCAGACATCTTTATGGGAATTGGTCCATCCGCGGAAATTCTCGCTGGCGGTCAATACTGCGAAGGCACGCTTTATTATTTCTTCTTGAAGCCTGAGTATGTTTCGCAGTATCCGCTTCCAGCGAAGAAGGCCAAAGCACCGGCTGCTGGAAAAACAGGTTAATAGTCGCGGCGGACAAAGATCACGGTCGCAAGACCGAGAACGATTCCTTCGAAGACGAGACTTGTTCCCAAGACCCACCAAATGGAGTGGGATTGTTCGTCTGCTTTCACTGCGCGTTGGAATTCACCACGCTTCACACGCTTGGGTCCAAATGCCTGTTGAGGACCACGCTCGGATTCTTCATTTCGACTTGGCATGGATGCACCGTCGAGCAGCCATCGATCAAGAAGTTTCAATGTATCGGTGGTCTTTGGCAAGAATGTCTTGACGCCGAAGAACCAGAAATGAGCTCGATCCCAAGTTGGACGATTTGCAAGTGTCTTCTCTAAGTCACCTGTGAGTTCTTCACGCTTGTCTTCATCAACGGGATTTTCGGTGTTTGCCAATTCGGATTCGATCTTTGTCGCTTCCATTTGATTTGCGATTCGCCCGCTGTTGACAATTGATTCTGAAATGTTGATCGTAAAAATGATCGTCCATGCAAGCAGTGTCAAGATCAGCGATGCAACTGACGACCGAGTCAAGACGCCAATGAATGCGCACATGCTGAAAAGAAGGCTATAAAAGAAGGTCACGATAGGAACTGCGGCGAAGAGCGCCCATTCCCACGCGCCACCTCGCAGGCCGATGACGAAAAAACTTGCTGTCGAAAAAACGAAAACTTGCAGTGCTGCGAAGAGCAGTCCCGTGCAATACTTCGTCAGAAAGAGTCGCGAGCGAGTTATTGGCTTTGCAAGCAATAGATCAATTGATCCTGGTGCAACGAGATCTGGGATAATCCCACAGGTTGTCACCAATGCCAACAGCGTTGAAAGAACGCCGAGCCACCAATCGACACCGAGATTGACGAAAAGTAATTTATAAAAAGTTTCTGGCGAAGTTGTATTCGTACTGAACATTGGGCTCTCGAATGTCCAGCCGAGAAAACTGATTCCAGTTTCGTTGATGCCCAGGCATGCGAAGAGGCCGACGACAAGCAAACTGATTGCAAGAGCAAGCCAGAATATTTTTCGAGCGCTCAATTCGCGATATGCCCCAACGAAGATTGCAACAGTCTGCATCATGTCGCGGCTCCGGGTCGATAAATCAAACCCGTTGTTGGGTCGGTCACTGCACGCATAAATAAATCTTCGAGCGATTCGCGAACGGTTTGTGCTGCGATCACGGTGCGTTGTTCGGAGCGAAGTCGATCCAAGATCGGCTGGGCGCCAAGTGCATCGAGCCCGAGGAAGACAAGCCTGCAGGATTCGCCTGGAATTCCAGCGGAAAGCATCTGTCCTGCGGGGATCATGCGGACGCTGGCGGATTCTGCGCACCATGCTGGCGCAGAACCTTCGACGACGATTTCGTATCGCCGACTTGATGAAGTGAGCTCGTCGATTGTCCCCTGAGCGACCAAGCGTCCTTGCACCAGAATCGCAACGCGACTGCACACATTTTCGATCTCAGAGAGCAGATGAGAATTCAAGAGAACTGTGCGGCCTTCGTCACGAATTCCGATCAGCAAGTCGCGAATTTCTCGGCGCCCAACTGGGTCGACACCATCGGTTGGTTCGTCGAGCACGACGAGTTGTGGATCATTCACAAGCGCGGCAGCGAGTCCAACGCGTTGTCGCATTCCTTTGGAGTAAGAACTGAGCGGTCGATCTTTCCAATCGCCCATTCCAACACGATCAAGCAATTCGCTTGCGCGTTTCTTTCGCGTCGGTCGGTCAACCTTTGACATTGCGCCGCTGAATTCCACGACTTGGCGTCCAGTCAGATATGTCGGGAAACGATGGTGTTCTGGCAGATATCCAATTCGTGCCAGTGCGACAGGATCGCCGACTCCACGATTCAAGACAGTTCCCTTTGCTGTATCGGGGCGCACAATGGTCATCATGATCTTGACGAGCGTGCTTTTCCCAGCGCCGTTTGGGCCAAGAAGTCCGAAGATTTCTCCTGCGCGAACTTGAAGTGTCACGCCTTGTAGCGCGCGGATTTTTCGTCCATATGTCTTGTGGACATCGGTCAAGTCGATTGCTAAATCGTTGGCCAAGTCAATGGCAGAGTTGTTGATTGCGTTCGGTGAAGAAACCATGGATTGAAATTCGCTCACTTGCTCTGAGTCGAGCCAGAAGCTTGCACGACTTGTTTGGCGGCGGCAACCGATAGATCGCGTCCGCGATCACGAGCAGCGTGGAGTGCATCATGCACCATCGAGTGAAATCCATGGGCTTCGAAGATCGCCAATGCTGCGCTTGTTGTTCCACCTTGGCTTGTCACCATCCCGCGTAATTCGGATGGTGTTCTCTCACCGCGAGCAAGAAGCGTTGCGGCACCGAGCAATGCTTGTCGAACAAGTCGATCAGCAGTGGAGCGATCGAAACCAAGTCGTATCGCGCTTTCAACCATTGATTCAGCGAGCATAAAAAGATATGCGGGGCCTGATCCGCTCGTCGCGGTTGCGGCATCAAACAAATTTTCTTGAATTTCAACGGTCGTCCCCATCGAGCCCAGCAATCGAAGTGCAAGATCACGGTCGCCATCAGAGCATTGAGGAGAGCATGCATATGTGGTCACGGCCAAACCGATTTGCGCCGCAACATTGGGCATACAGCGGACGCAGGACAGATCATCACAGAACGCTTCTTGAAGACGAGCGATTGAAACTCCTGCCATGACCGAAACTACCAGTGTGCGCGGTTGCAAAGCACCGATTTTCAATGCGAGTTCAGGAAATGATTGAGGTTTGACGGAGATCGCGATCATCGAGGCATTCACAATGATTGATGGATCGTCCGAAGCGACACATCCCAGAGCACCAGCGCGCTTTCGAGCCAATGGATCTGGATCAAGAACAAGAATAGAAGTGGGCGAAAAAAGATTCGACCGAAGAGCCCCTGCAACAAGTGCAGAGCCCATACTGCCAAAGCCAACAACAGCAAGAGAGTCGGACATATTGAAACAATAGCACGATTGGTAAGATTCGGATCATGTCTAAGAGCAATTCAGGAGCGGTCGCCACGCTCGATTTCGAACAACCGATCGTTGAGATAGAGCGGCAGATTGCCGCCCTCGAGGCACGAGGTGAAGGTGAAGGCGTGTCCGACGAGTTGGCAACGCTCTATGCGACTCGCGAAACAATCCTGACGAAAACTTATTCTGATCTTTCTGCGTGGCAGACTGTTCGAGTCGCTCGTCATCCAGCGCGTCCGCAGACCTTGGATTATGTCGATTTGATGTGTCGAGATTTCTGCCAATTGCACGGCGATCGTCGATTTGCAGATGATCCTGCGATTGTTGCTGGCTTCACGAGAATTGGTCCGTGGAAAGTGCTTTTAGTTGGTCACCAGAAAGGGCGGACGACACCAGAGAGAATCGCTTGTCGCTTTGGTTGTGCGAATCCCGAGGGTTATCGCAAGGCGCTTTTGAAGATGAAACTTGCCGAAAAATTCAAATTACCAATCGTGACATTGGTTGACACGCCTGGCGCATATCCCGGAATTGACAGCGAGCAGCGGGGACAGGCCGAAGCAATTGCCGTGAATTTGCGTGAAATGAGCAGACTCCGTACTCCGGTGGTGACAGTTGTGATTGGCGAAGGCGGATCAGGCGGTGCGCTGGGTATCGCCATCGCGGATAGAGTCGCAATGCTGGAAAATGCTTGGTATTCAGTGATTTCTCCTGAAGGATGCGCTGCGATTTTGTGGAAAGAAGCGAACGAACGCACAAATCCGCTTGCAGCAAAGGCGTTGGCGCTGACGGCAAAAGAGAATCTTGCAAATGGACTGATTGATCATGTCATTCGCGAGCCTGTTGGTGGTGCGCACCGAAATCCCAAGGCGACAGCTGCGTCGGTTCAGGCCTGGATCATTGAGCAACTGAGCGAATTGACGCGTCTTGATAGCGAAACGCTTGTGCGTCGGCGTTACGAGAAATTCCGCAGGATTGGTTCGGCAAGTACGAAGACGTAAATTGGGTCGCAGGTGGACTGGAGCGGGCTTCGGTAGATCAGGCATTGACTTTTGCAGAAAAAACGGTAAAATATGCCGTTTCCGCCCTATGTTTGTTCAAGTTGAGCCCCAGGTTTGTTCAAGTTGAAATCAATGAGGAGCGGAAATTTTAGATATTTCGCAGAATCTATTTCCACACACTACTGAAGGAACCTTTATGTCCTCAAAAAAGAAATCTTCTTCGGACGAGAAAAAACAGAAGAAGAAAATTGACCCAAAGAAGAGCGCTTCCAAAAAATCTGATCTGAAATCGAGCCCAAAGGCAAATGCGAAGTCAGTCGTAAAGCCAATGCCAATTGTTGTTGGCAAGAAACAACCACCGCCAACTGCTCCGCAGTTGACGAAGTTGCCGCCGCCCAAGTTGGTCTATGTGATGCCCAAGAGCATTGTCGGAGAACCGCCGCCGCCACCAAAGCGTTCGAAGGGTGCTCCACCTCCAGTCATCGCAAAGCCAAGAATGAAGGCGAAGCCTGCTCGACCGAATGATCGTTCGAAGGAGCCGAAGAAGAAAATTGATTTTGCAAACGCGATCTCTGTTGGTGCCGCTGCAGCGGAAGTTGCTTCGGCGCAGAAGACCCCGACGGGATTCGTGGTCATCAATGGTCGACGAGTGCGCGTCATTTCTATGAAGGGGATCAAGGTTCCAAAGAAGAAGGGTGTTGCAAAGGCGGCAAAAGTTGCTGCTGCTGAGGCAGAAGCTGCAAAGAGTGTCTTGAAATTGGGACGGACGAAATTGTCTGATCGAGATCTCGAGCGATATCACGCAATGTTGCTGAAGGTGCGAATGGAATTGGTTGGTCGCGTCGAATTGACTGAGAAGGAAGCACTCAAGAGCAACGATGGAAATCTTTCGACGATGCCTTTGCATATGGCTGACATCGGAACCGATACATTTGAACAGGATTTTGCCTTGGAATTTGCACAATTGGATCGCAACTCCGTCCACGAGGTCGATGATGCGCTCGGGCGAATCAAGGATCGCACTTTTGGATTATGCATGATGAGTGGACAAGCAATTCCAAAGGGTCGCTTAGATGCGAAGCCTTGGGCGAAGTACACGGTCGAGTCTGAACGCATTGCTGAACGATCTCGGGGTCGCGTGTGAATCGAGAAGGTCTCGCTTTGGAGAGTTCTTCTGATCTCGCGTCCGATCTCGCTTCAGTTCCAGCATGGCGATCGACGAAAGCGTGGATCACGCTTTTGTTGGTATTGGTCGTCGCGCTCGGCGTTGATCTCTGGACAAAGTCAGAGGCATTTGCTGCAGTTGCGGGATTTCCTGTGGTACTCGAACCGCGCGAAGCTGTCTCTGATCCTTCGTACCGAATTCCATGGCATAACGGAGTGCGTGCGATATCGCCGGACTTGTTGGATTTTCATCTTGTCATCAATCATGGTGCAGTCTTTGGTATTGGGCAGAATGCGCGTGGCGTTTTTATTGTTTTCACTTTGATCGCAGTTGCAGCAGGAGTTTTTATTTTCGGCTGGTGGACTCGAGCAAGAGCAACATGGGCGCATATCGCAATTGGATTGATTCTTGCGGGAGGGATTGGCAATCTGTATGACCGCATGACTTTCGGTGCGGTGCGCGATTTTCTTTATATGTTTCCGCGCAGAAATCTGCCGTTCAACTTGCATTGGCCGGGTGGAAGCGCAGAAATATTCCCGTGGGTTTTTAATGTGGCAGATATGTTGCTCTTGATGGGGATGGCTCTCTTGTTGTTGCACTCGCGCCAAGAAGATCGTCGGCGAGAAGCGCTTGCAAAGAAATCAAGGAACGCGAGTGAGGTCACTCAACCCCAAACGATTCGGGAGTGAATCGAGCGGAATCGCATTGTCGATTGAAAACGGAGCGCTCCAAGTGCGCCGAATCGAAAGGCAATGTCCACCAGTGCCCAGCGCTCGACCAAGGTCGCGAGCGAGACTGCGAACATAAAAACCTTTTGCACAGTGAATGTCGAGCGTGACGAGTGGCCACGCAAAATCTCGCAGCTCAAGTGCGTGCACTTGAGCGGGACGTGAGACGGGACCAGCAGGGGATGCAGGTGGTGATTCGGATGCAACATCGGATGTCGATGTTGCAGTTGATTGTTTCATCGCACGACGAGCAATGTCGTATGAGCGTCGCCCTGCGATTTTGACTGCGCTGAATGCGGGGGGAGTTTGCATGATGGAACCGCGGAAGGCGATCAGCGCGTTTTGAATTTCGGATTCAGTTGGAGGACGATCAACTTGAACGTTGATCATCGCGCCTTCGCGATCGTCGGTTGCTGTGAAAGCGGAGAGGTCGATTACCGTCTCGTATTTTTTATCGCCGCCCATCAGTTCTGCGAGCGTGCGGGTGAAACGGCCTAAAGCGATGACAAGTAGGCCTGTTGCCAGTGGATCGAGCGTTCCAGCGTGACCGCAACGAACTCCGCCAGCTGCACGACGAACGCGCTCGACTGCTCGCATGCTTGTGGGGCCTTCTGGCTTGTCGATGAGGAGAATGCCCTCGAGAATTGGCTCGGTGTTGTCGGGAATGCTCATCACGCTAGACTAGTCGCCCCTGGACAGGTGTCCGAGCGGTTGAAGGAGCAGCATTGGAAATGCTGTATACGGGCAACCGTATCGGGAGTTCGAATCTCCCCCTGTCCGTTCAGGTGATTCGCGTGTCGTGCGCGTCGAGCGAAATGTGTTCGCCGCGCACGACAGATGTAGTGAATCCTTTGATTCAACGGGCTATAGCTCAGCTTGGCTAGAGCGTTTGACTGGGGGTCAAAAGGTCGTGGGTTCAAATCCCGCTAGCCCGACTCCTCGCTTCGAATCGGAAGGCCCGAGCGCCTTCCGATTCCTCGCTACGGGGTCGGTCTACTCACGTCGGCTTCGCCGACGTGTTGCGTTCTCGCCTGCGTTCTCACCACTCGTTCTCCGGTGCGCACCGAGTGCGCCCGTCGAACTCGTGGCTCGTCCGCTTAGGCTCGCCCGCGCGCGCTATGGTGCCTCAGCGCTGCGCGCTGAGTCATCAAATCCTGCGTTCTCGCCAATCGTGTTCGGCTGCAAGCAAGCTTGCGCCGCCCGCTCTGGCTCGCCCGCGTTCTCGCCTGCGTTCTCACCATTCGCGTTCGGCTGCAAGCAAACTTGCGCCGCCCGCTCTGGCTCGCCCGCGTTTTCCGGTGCGCACCGAGTGCGCCCGTCGAACTTGTGGCTCGCACGCGTTCAGCCCGCTCTGGCTCGCTCGCGTTCTCGCCTGCGTTCTCGCCATTCGCGTTCGGCTGCAAGCAAGCTTGCGCCGCCCGCTCTGGCTCGCCCGCGTTCATTTAGAATTTCAGTCATTTCCGTCTATAGTGTCTGCTTGATGCGATCGACCTTTCTGCCATTCTGCCGCCCATCAATTTCCGAAGAAGACATCGCCGCAATTGGTGATGTTCTGCGCAGCGGATGGATTACAACCGGTCCGCGCGTCAACGAACTTGAACAAATGATCGCCGACCGCACAGGCGCCAAGGAAGCAATCGCCGCAACATCCGGCACCGCTCTGATGCACCTCACTCTGCAGGCAATGGGAATCGGTCCTGGCGACGAAGTCATCGGCCCATCCATGACTTGGGTCTCGACTCCAAACATGGTCGAAATGCGCGGCGCGCGAAATGTTTTCGTCGATGTCGACCGCAACACTTTGCTCGCATCTGCAGATGCGATCGAAGCAGCAATTACCCCGCGAACGCGCTTGGTCATCCCCGTGCATTATGCCGGCGCTCCAGTGGATATCGATGCGATTCGCGCACTCTGTACAAAGCGCGGTGTGCCGATTTTGGAAGATGCTGCACACGCAATTGGAACGCAATACAAGGGCCGCGAAATTGGCGGCGGAGATCCCGCAATTTTTTCGCTGCATCCAATCAAGAACATCACATCAGGTGAAGGTGGCGTGCTGACAACAAACGACACAGACCTTGCCAATCGCGTGCGCCGTCTGCGCTTTCACGGATTGGCCGTCGATGCAAATGATCGCCGTCAACAAGGTCGTTCGCCGCAGGCCGAAGTGCAAGAGCCGGGCTATAAACAGAATATGGCGGACATGAATGCGGTTCTTGCAGTTCGTCAGATGCCACGATTGGATTGGTTTATCGAACGACGCGAAGCAATCACTCAGTTCTATCGAAGTCGCCTCGCTGAAGTCGACGGCATCTTGCCGATGACCGACCCAACATGGTCGCATCGGCATGCGCGTCATCTCTTCGTTGTGCGCGTTGATGAAAAAATTTGCGGCATGGATCGCAATACTTTTATGGATGGATTGAAGGCGCGCAATATCGGCACTGGAATTCATTTCTTGGCATCACACGGGCAGAAGTGGTATCGAGAGAATCGGCCGGAGTGGATGGGAAAACTTCCAAATACCGAGTGGAATTCTGCGCGAATTTGCACCATTCCATGTTTCCCAGATATGACTGACGCAGATGCGAACGATGTGATTGATGCAATCAAAGAGACGCTCGCAGGTGCACGCGCGACCGTCAGTGGAGGCATCCGATGAACGCAGAGAAAACATCAGTCACAGTTGTGATTCCGGTTTATAACGAGAAGGACAACATTCCTGAATTGCTCGAGCGAACATTGAAAGCCTGTCGCGCGCTTGGTCGTGCAGGTCGTTCGTGGGAACTGATTCTGGTCGATGATGGGAGCCGCGATGGATCATCTGAAATGCTTGCGGAAGCTGCGCGCAATAATGCGGGTGAAATCAAAGCGCTCTTACTGAATCGAAATTATGGTCAGCACAATGCGATCCTCTGCGGCTTCGGCGCAGCGCAGGGCGACATCCTGATCACGCTCGATGCAGACTTGCAGAATCCTCCAGAAGAAATCGGAAATCTTGTTGCGAAGATTGATGAGGGCTTCGATGTGGTTGGTTCGATTCGACAAGATCGTCAAGACGCGCTCTTTCGAAAAGTATTCAGTGGCATCATCAATATGATGGTGCGAAAATCGACCGGCGTAAAATTGCGTGACTATGGATGCATGCTTCGTGCGTATCGACGGCGCGTAGTTGATGCAATGTTGAGCTGTCGCGAACGGCACACATTCATTCCAGTTCTTGCGAATCTCTTTGCAAAACGGGTGACTGAAATTCCAGTCGGCCACGCAGAGCGTGCGCGTGGCACAAGCAAATATTCGGTCTTGAATCTCATCAATTTGCAGTTCGATCTATTGACCTGCATGACAACTGCTCCGCTTCGAATTCTCTCGTGGATCGGCGCAGGAATCTCAGCGCTTTCCATCGGTTTCGGCGCGCTGCTTTTGGTCTTGAGATTGGTCTATGGAACCGAATGGGCAGAAAATGGGGTCTTCACCCTTTTCGCAGTCGTCTTCTTCTTCATCGGCGCGCAATTTATTGCGCTGGGCCTGATGGGCGAATACATCGGGCGAATACATGCCGATGTGCGCGAGCGTCCGAGATATATCGTTGATCGGGTTGTTGGCGAAACGCTTGGCGAATGTCATTCGGCCAAAGTTGCAGTGGCGCACGTTGCGCGCGAGAGTTGAAATAAAGGAGTTTTCAATGCGAACTGTTGTTCTTGCTTATCACGAAATTGGCGCCGCATCTTTACAGGAGGCAATCCGCAGCGGCTTGAATGTTGTCGCCGTCTTCACGCATCGTGATGATCCAGCCGAAGGTGGTTGGTACGCAAATGTTGCACGCATCGCTGCGGAACATGGAATTCCGGTTCATGCTCCAGAAAAGATTGATCATCCGATTTGGCTTGAACGCATTCGTGCGATGAAGCCTGAATTGTTGATGTCATTTCACTATCGAAATATGGTCGGCGCCAAGATCCGCGCGCTCTTTCCCGCAGGATGTATCAATCTGCATTCGGCGCTTCTTCCAAAGTATCGCGGCCGCGCTCCGATCAATTGGGTCTTGGTCAATGGCGAAACTGAAACGGGTGTCACGGTTCATCACATGGTCGACAAGTCCGACGCTGGCGACATCATCGCTCAGCGCAAGGTTGCCATCGGCGCAGATGATGACGCGCGTTCATTGACCGCTCGAATGGCAAAGGAATCCGCTGCGATCTTGGCAGAGGTGATTCCGCTGATCAAGTCAGGAAAAGCACAGCGAACGCCGCAAGATGAAACCAATGCAACCGTGATGGGCAAGCGCACCGCCGCTGATGGGCAAATGCATTGGACAAAGTCTGCCAAAGAACTTCGCAATCTCGTGCGGGCCGTCACGCATCCTTGGCCTGGCGCATTCACTTTCGCAGGAACACGCAAGATCATGGTGTGGCGATCGCGCGTTGTTGAAGGAACTGGACAGCCGGGCGAGGTTCTTTCGTCTTCGCCGCTCGTCATCGCATGTAGTCAAGGCGCACTCGAAATTCAGGAAGGGCAGGGACCCGACGGCGTTTGGAGTTCTGGCGTGCAATTGGCACAGGATATGAATCTGCTGCCGCGCATGCGATTAGGCGCTCGCGCAACCGCAAGCAAGCGCAAGCGAACTTTAGTTCTCATACTTGGTGTGAATGGATTCATCGGTAGTCAACTTTCTGAACGAATTTTGAATGACGAAGGATTCGAGGTGTATGGAATGGATCTCAATTCCGAAAATCTTGGCGAGCTGATGCAGCATCCACGATTCCATTTCGTTGAAGGAGATATTTCCATCAATCGCGACTGGGTCGAATATCACGTTCGCAAGTGCGATGTGATTCTGCCACTTGTTGCTATCGCCACTCCGATTGAATATGTGCGCAATCCGCTGCGCGTTTTTGAATTGGACTTCGAAGAAAATCTCCGCGTCATTCGTGATTGCGTTCGATATGGAAAGCGTCTTGTTTTTCCAAGCACCTCCGAGGTCTATGGAATGTGCACTGATGAACTCTTCGATGAAGAGACAAGCCCGCTGGTGACTGGCCCGATTCACCGACAACGCTGGATTTATTCCGCAAGTAAGCAGTTGCTCGACCGTGTTATTTGGGCGTATGGAATGCAGCGCGGTCTTCGCTTCAGCCTCTTCCGACCATTCAATTGGATTGGTCCGCGTTTGGATTCGCTGGATTCTGCGCGCATCGGAAGTTCGCGTGCGATCACGCAACTGATCTTGAATTTGGTCGAAGGCACGCCGATTCTTCTGGTCGATGGCGGGACGCAGCGTCGTTGCTTCACAGATGTCGACGAAGGAATCGAAGGTCTTTTCCGAATCATCGAAAACAAGAATGCAGTCTGCGATGGTCGCATCTTTAATATTGGAAATCCCGACAACGAAGCAAGCATCAAAGAACTTGCAGAGTCGCTCGTGGAATCGTTTGACCGCCATCCACTTCGCTCGTGCTATCCACCATTCGCCGGCTTTCAACAGATCGAAAGTTCTGCCTATTACGGCGCGGGTTATGAAGATGTCCAACATCGTCGTCCAAGCATTCGCAATGCGCAAACGATCATTGGTTGGACGCCAAAGATCCCAACTGCTGTCAGCGTTGAACGCACTCTTGATTGGTTCTTGCAACAACACGCACGCGAAAATGGTTTGACGCCACCTGCCGCAGTCGCTTCGACGCGACCTGCGAAGGCTCCCAAGACTGTTCGCGCCTGATGCTTGCACCGGTGAGTATTGGACTGCGTATTGATGTGGACACCTTTCGCGGTACGCGCGATGGGGTGCCACGATTGCTTGGCATTCTGAAGCGGCGCGGTATTCGTGCAACGTGGTATGTCACGCTTGGTCCCGACAATATGGGCCGTCACATTCTGCGTTTATTGCGACCCAGTTTTGCGATCAAGATGCTTCGATCCAGCGCACCAAATTTGTATGGATGGGACATCATTTTACGCGGAACGGTTTGGCCTGGGCCGATCATCAGTGCGCGACTTGCGGACACACTGCGAATGCCAGATCGTGAAGGGCATGAGATGGGAGTGCATGCATGGGATCATCACCTGTGGCAGATGGGAATCGATTCGCTCAGTGATGCAGAATTAGATTTGCAGATCGCACGCGCGACTGACGCGCTTGCGACAATCATCGGACGAACGCCCACAACTGCGGCGTGTCCAGGTTGGCGTTGCACCGATCGAGTCTTGTCACTGCCATCATCAAAGTCATTTCGATATCGCAGTGATTGTCGCGGAGCTGCTGCGCCATTTTTGCCACGTATCGCAGGCGTGCCGATCAATCAGCCGCAAGTTCCAGTTGACTTGCCAACGTATGACGAAGGCGTTGGTCGCGGCAGTGGAGCAGATGATGCCTGGAATCAAGAACTGCTGCGGCGGATCGATGATGGTCTACCGCATGTGTTGACGATTCACGCCGAGAGCGAAGGTGGATCGAAGTCGCAACTCTTCGAGCGTTTTCTCGACCAAGCGATTGCCAAGGGGCATACGTTTGAACCACTCTGTGATTGGCTCGACCGACAACCTGCCGCCGCACCCGCAACAATCAGCAAGGGGCGAGTCGCAGGTCGCGATGGATGGTTGTGCGTGAGCGATTCACTTCGCCGTTAGGATCAACACCTGCAATGTCACTGAAACGCCAAGCAATCTGGTCTGTTGTGGTCTTTCTGATCGTGAGTGTCTTTGTGCTTGGGGTGCGTCCAATGGTTCAACCTGATGAACCGCGTTATGGAATCATCGCAGCAGAAATGGTCGAGAGCGGGGAATGGTTTGCGCTGCGCATGGCGGGATTTCATTATTACGAAAAACCTCCGATGGGATATTGGATGATCGCCGCCAGCATTCAAGTCTTTGGCGAAAACGCATTCGCAATTCGGCTGCCAAGTGCAATCGCAGCGGGACTCTCCGCACTCGCTGCGTGGTTGATCGCAGTGCGCATCACGGGCCGCCGCGCGATGGGACCACTTGCATTCATCGTTCAAGTGACGACGATTGGTCCAATGATCATGGGATCGGTGGCAAATCTGGATTCGATGTTTAGCGCATGGATTTCACTTTGCATGGTTTCTTTTTATGCCGCATGCACATCAATCGGCCGAAAGCGAATTGGATGGCTTGCGCTTGCTGGCGCAGCATCTGGATTCGCATTCTTGACGAAAGGACTTCTTGGATTTGCAATTCCCGCCGTTACAGCGCTCGCCTTTCTTGCGTGGGAGCGTAGATGGTGGGACATGCTGCGATTGCCGTGGATTCCACTTGCCTCCGCTGCAGTGATCGTCGCGCCAATTGCAATTCTGCTGCACCGATCCGAGCCACGCTTCTGGGAATATTTTATTGTCGTCGAACACTTTCGGCGATTTGCGAATCCGGATTCGAATCAACACGGTGAGCCTTGGTGGTTCTTGATCGTGTTGCTGCCAGTTGGTGGCGTGATGTGGACGCTGACATGGTCGCGCGCGATTCGCGGGTTGTTTCTGGCGAAGGGAGCCAACATGCGCAGTGGTATGCGCTTTGCAATCGCATGGATCATTGCGCCACTTGTTTTACTTTCGATTAGCGCAGGCAAGATGCCTTCATATATTGCGCCACTCTTTGTGCCGATTGCTGTTCTGGTGACGATTGGTTTGGTGAGTGCCCACGAACGATTGATCATGGAGCCTCTGATCGTTCGTCGTACCGGCCGATGGATATTGCGTGTGTTGGCGCTCGGCGCAATTGCCGCAATTTTTACGGGGACTGATTGGATGGGCGCACCTGTGATCTGGAGTACAAGTCCAACTCTTCACTGGATTGTGATCGCCTTCGTTTTTCTGCTTTGGGCGGAAATTGATCGCTGGAGTTGGCGTGCTGCGGATGCGACCACTTGGTTGATGCGCAGTGCGACTGCTCCCGTCGCGCTTCTTGCCGCAATTCCGTTTCTGTTTCCTGACGGATATGTATTGCAGACTCAAATTCCGTGGCGTGCGCTGGAAGAAAACCAACAACTTCTGCGTGAAAGTTCGCAGCTCTATACAACTGCGCAGTTGGGTCACTGCGTCACTTGGGTGACTGGTCGACGCGACACGTTGATTTTCGGCTATGCCAGCGAATTTGATAATGAATTGGATTTGCCGCAAGACGATGCGCGGCTTGTGACGCGCGGTGACTTGATCGCGCGGATTCGGTCTTCGACAGCGGGGGGTATTGCAGTCGTGACCGCTGCACATGATGCGGCATCATTGATTGCATCTCCAGGAATTCCTGCGCCTACCACGAATTATGTTCGAGCCGATATCGCAATTTTGTCGTGGGGAGAGAAAGAAGCGAAGTGAAACCTTCGGATACAGCCTCGGATACAGCCTCGGAAATGCATAAGTGAGCAGCCGTGAAAAGATCCCGCCGGGCTCAGACAGTCCTCGGCGACCGACACGATCCAGCTTGCGAAATTTTATTGCAAGTGACGTCGGCCGCCTGCGGAACTCGCCCGGCAGAATTTTTCAACGGCTGGGCACGCAAACGAAAGCGTGACGGAATCTGAAAAGCGTTCGAGCGAGAATTTGATTCGCTAACGTGGGCAGCGGAATGATTTGAACCCCGGCGAGTTTGCAAG
>CAMAXY010000002.1 GCA_945862215.1 Singulisphaera sp. GP187
GCATGCCCCAATTTCAGAGCATGTCAAAATGAACCTGTCAAAATCAGCGGAAATTTTGCTTTTGCGCTAGTACGCCTTGGCCCAAACCACCCTTTGGGGGCTCGGAGCGCCGGTTATCACGCACTTTCCAGGTTCATTTCCCATTTCAAGGGGAATGCAGCGAACGGTCACGCCGAGGCGATCTTTGATTTGGGCTTCAACCTTTGGATCGCCGCAGAAGTGAGCGAGCGCAAAGCCACCATGAATCGGCGTTGGCACATTCTCCGCAACCTTTGGCGCAGCAAAGTATGCCTCGAATTCTTTTGCATCATCGATCACCTTCGTGTTTGCAATGCGAAAATCGTTCGCACGCTTGAAGAGCCCATCTTGAATCTCTTGCAGAAGTGCGGAAATCCCTTGAATGAAATCACCGCGCTTGACTGCCAACTTTTCCTTATGCGGCTTGTCGCGCCGCGCCATAAAGACGCTGTCGGCAGCCATATCTCGTGGCCCGACTTCCACTCGCACAGGAACGCCTTTCTTGATCCAGTTCCATGCCTTGTCGCCGCCGCGCATATCACGCTCATCGAGTTGCACTTGTACAGGTCGTCCATCGAATGATTGTTTGCGAAGTTCGTCTGCAAGCGATCGCGTCCACGCTTGAATCGCCGCTGCATCTTCGGGCTTGTGAACGACGGGAATAATCACCACATGTGCTGGAGCCAACTTCGGCGGCAAGATCAAACCATCATCATCGGAGTGAGTCATGATCATCGCGCCGACAAGGCGAGTGCTGACTCCCCATGATGTCGTCCACGCAAACTGGCGTTCGCCTTGCGCATCCAAGAATTGAATCTCACTTGCTTTGGCAAAGTTCTGTCCCAAGAAATGACTTGTTCCTGCTTGAAGCGCGCGACGATCTTGCATCATCGCTTCAATGCAATACGTATCGACCGCGCCTGGAAATCGTTCGCCGTCAGTCTTGCGTCCTTGCACAACTGGCATCGCCATCCATCCTTCTGCAAAGTTGGCGTAGACCTTGAGCATTTTCATCGTCTCTTCAACAGCTTCTTCACGCGTGGAATGAGCCGTATGACCTTCTTGCCAAAGAAATTCCGTTGTCCGCAGAAAAAGTCGAGTCCGCATTTCCCACCGAACAACATTCGCCCATTGATTGATCAACAGCGGCAAATCGCGATAACTCTGAACCCACTTTGCATACGTTGCACCAATAATCGTTTCCGAAGTTGGTCGAACAACAAGTGGTTCTTCCAACTCTCCAGCGGGAATAAGTTTCCCATCAGGTCCCATCTCCAGCCTGTGATGCGTGACGACCGCACATTCCTTTGCGAATCCATCGACATGCGCCGCTTCCTTTTCCAAGAACGACACAGGAATGAACAGTGGGAAATAGGCGTTGCTATGTCCAGTCTCTTTGAACATTCCATCAAGGACCCGCTGCATATTTTCCCAGATCGCATATCCCCAAGGCTTAATGACCATGCACCCACGCACCGCAGAATTTTCTGCCAGATCCGCAGCGCGGACCACTTGTTGATACCACTCAGAATAATTTTCAGAACGCGTTGGGGTGATCGCCGTCGTTGGGTTTGCCATGAACCAAGCATAAGCGCAACACGGTAGAAGAGATGTTGAGGATCACGATTGCTTGATGCGTTGATTCATCATCTGCAGCATCTCAGCTGAAGTCGCTGTGAGCGCACAACGAGATTGCTTGCGAGCCGAGCGAATCGCCTTCGCGCGCAGTGCGAGAGCTCTTTTGGCTAAAGCCCGACCTTCGGCCGTTGTTCCTTCGATCTTGTCGGCAAGCAAAGCAAGATCTCGCGCACGACCTAAATTTTCTGCTGCAGAACGAAGTCGATTTCGCGCTGAATATTCTTTGCGACCGATGCATCCGCCCAAGGCCGCCATCTGATCTGCGAGTCGCTGAAATTTCTTGCGGGTTTCATGCAATTCCGTTTCGCCAAGACCAAGCCAAGCACGATGAGCCAAGCCTCGCGCATTTTGCCATGTCTTGGAAAATTGAGCGGTCACTTCATACCAGTCCAAGGGCGAGCCCGAATAGAGACGCATGGCTCTCTGTGCAATGCCAATAGATTCCAATGCTTCTTCGATGCACTTGGATGATGGAGCGAGATGCGTTACATGAGTTGCCCCATCAGCAGCAGTTGTTAATGGTTGACCACGAAGCGCACAGAGTTCTTCAAGTAATGAGGCGAGCGCGTCGCGTTGACGCGTTTCAGCCAAGCTTGCCTTTGCGCGACGGATGCCAGCTCGTGCCAGAATGCGACCCTGCGGAAATCCTGGCTGAAGCAAATCACGCAGCGCTTGCAATCGTTTCAGCCCTCTGCGCGAACGATGAATTCCTGCGAGTCGCTCGATCAACGGCTGCGACTCATTGGATGCCAACGCAATTCCTTTTCGAACTGAAGAAAATTCTGCTGCGAGGATCGCGCGTGCGGTCACTCTTGCTGGCTGCGAACAATCAAGTCGCAAGACGCTTTGATCAATAGCGTCAGCTGCAATTGGGTTGGTGTCCGGCAACAGCGTTTTTTCGCGCAACACTTGCAAATTGGCGGACAAAATTTGCGAAGACGCTTCGCGCGATTTTCGCATGCGATCAGCAGCTTTTAACGCTTCGCGAGGCAGGAGAGTCTGGGTCTGCCGAATGATCTTCATATTTTGATTCATTCGACAACTCGCAATGACTATTGTTGCGCGGGCTTCGCTTGCTGGACAACTGCTAGAGGCGTGTTACAAGTCGGCGCATCAACTGGCACCAACCAGAATTGGAGCATGGTTGGATAGTAAGGTTGAGCCATTGAGCCAACGAAATGCACTGTCGCTAACTGATAGATGCCCTCGGTTGGATAGACGACATCGACTTCTGCTCGTGCGCCAGACAATCGCACTTGGCGAATGGACCAGACATGCGTATCGCCAACTGTCATCGGTCGGCCAATTCCAAGTCGTTTTCCAACGCCTGTCCAAACCTGTACTGGAGTCGTCGGTGGCAAGTTGTAAACCAATTCTTGATCTGGCGAAGTGCGTTGATGCGCAAACTTCAGCGCATCCGCCATCAAGTTTGGCATTGGCTGCAAACTTGGATCTGCCTTTGGGGCTCCCTGATATTCGGGATAGGTCATCGTGGCAGTGCAGCCCGATATGGAAAGCGCGACGGCGATGGCAGCCGTAAATGAAAGTGCTTTGATAAGGATTTGTTTGCGCATCAAGCAGCCTCTCGTTGGGTCGTATGCGATTCGTTTCTCGTCCAACCGACGCGCATCACTTCTCTGCGCGTTGAACAAACCAATATTCCATATCGATCGGCGCTTGACGACCGAAGATCGTGACGAGCACCCGGACCTGGCCCTTGTCCGGGAATACTTCGTCGATCGTTCCTTCGTAGCCTTGGAAAGCACCTTCTTTGATGGTGACATTGTCGCCCTTGTGCAAATCCATTTTCAATTGCGGCGCTTCTTGCGCAGGCTTCGAATCGAACAACATCTTTTCGACTTCGACAACTGACATCGGAGTCGGACGACCTGCAGTACCGACGAAATCGCCGACACCCGTCGTTTCTTTGATCAAGAAAAATACGTCTTGGGGAATGCGACCATCTGGCTCGAGGCGCATTTCAACGAAGACATATCCTGGATAGAGTTTTGTTTCAGTGACAGTTTGCTTGCCTTGCTTGCCGAGCACTTTCACCTTTTCGGTTGGAACCATGATTCGACCAACAAGTGATTCCATACCTTCGATCTGAACTTTTCGAAGCAGAGTTCCTCGGACGGAATCTTCTTTATTGCTTGCAACGCGAAGAACGAACCAATCCATTCCTTCGCGGAACATTGGCATATCGCCTTCAGCAATCGGAGCAATCTCTCTTGGCTCTGCTGGAATCGTGATGCGTGTTGTTTCCACACCCATGACTCGCGAAGTTGTTGCGGGTCGCGCTTCGCCTGATCGAATAGCTCGCAGATTTCGCGGGCCAGCAGGTTCGGCGACAACAACTTCAGCCTTTGGCTTTCGCTTTGCTTTCGTCTTCGCTTCGACTGCCTTGCCTTCAACTGGCGTGGCTTCGTTCTCTTGTGACTCAGAGAAATTCGGATCGTTTTCGTCAGATGTATTCATGTCAAGTACCTGGTTCCAATACGCGGAGTTGCACAAAGAGGAAGAAGAATGCTTGATCGAAGACAAAGCAGAACAAGGCAATCACCACGCTGGTAAAAATCACGATGATCGTTGAACTCGTGACTTCTCGTCTCGTTGGCCAACTGACTTTCTTCATTTCTGTTTCAGTTGCAACCATAAAGTCAACACTTGTCACATTGCGTGCAGTGAACATGTAAATGAACGGACAGCACAAAGCGACGAAGAGTCCACCGATTCCCCAAGAAAGAAAAATTGGATTGATTCCCCAATTGACGGTTGCGAAGATGTCATGAAGCCACAAACCACCGAGCATGGCGATCACTCCACCTGCCGTCGCGGATATCACACGAGTCCAATAGCCTTGTCCAAGTTTGTACATGTCTTTATGGTTCCGTTTCGAATGATTCTGTCGTGACTATGCAAACAATGCGGATAAAACCTCAATCAAGAAAACACGCCGAGAGGGGATCGAACCCACGACCTGCGGATTTGGAATCCGCTGCTCTACCAGCTGAGCTATCGGCGTCTCGGCGAAAAGAAACCACGTTTATTTCCGCTTGATTTTGTGAAGGGTGTGCCGACGAAGACGGGGACTGAACTTCTTGAAGCCAAGCTTCACTTTCTCCAGAATTCCGCCTTTTACGCGGATTTCTGTTCGATAGTTCAAGTCACCGGTTTCGGTGCACTGCAACCACACATATTCACGGTCGAGACTTTTCTTTGCCATTGAGTTACTTCACAATCTTGGTGACAACACCAGAGCCGACTGTCTTTCCACCTTCGCGGACTGCGAAGCGGACTCCGACTTCCATTGCAACGCCTTTTCCTTCAAGATCAACCTTCAAGTTGACGTTGTCGCCAGGCATGCACATTTCAGCGCCGACGAGGTCGAGCTTGCCTGTGATGTCTGTCGTGCGGAAGTAAAACTGTGGCTTGTATCCGGAGAAGAACGGCGAATGACGTCCGCCTTCTTCCTTCGTGAGCACATAGACCTGCGCTTCGAATTCGGTGTGCGGCTTGATCGAACCTGGCTTGCAAAGAACTTGGCCACGCTCGATGTCGCTCTTTTCAACACCACGGAGGAGGCAACCAACGTTGTCACCAGCCATACCCGAATCGAGAGTCTTCTGGAACATTTCGACGCCGGTGACAGTGGTCTTGATCGCTTCAGGTCGAAGTCCGACGACTTCGATTTCCTCGCCGACCTTGATCATGCCGCGCTCGATACGACCAGTCGCGACAGTTCCACGACCCTTGATCGAGAAAACGTCTTCGACGGACATAAGGAACGGCTTGTCAACTTCACGCGTTGGTTCTGGGATGTATGAATCGATTGCATCCATCAGATTTGCAATGCACTGACTCTTCTCTGCATCCTTTGGATTCATCAGAGCAGGGTAAGCCGCGCCGCGAACGATTGGAATCTCAGATGCTGGGAAGTCATACTTCTTGAGCAGATCACGAACTTCTTCTTCGACGAGATCGATGAGTTCCGCGTCCTCAACGGTGTCAACCTTGTTCAGGAAGACCACGATGCGCGGTACGCCAACCTGACGAGCGAGAAGAACGTGCTCGCGAGTCTGTGGCATCACGCCGTCGTAAGCAGAAACCACGAGAATTGCGCCGTCCATCTGTGCAGCGCCAGTGATCATGTTCTTGACATAATCAGCATGGCCTGGGCAATCGACGTGTGCGTAATGACGAGCACCAGTCTCATACTCAACGTGCGATGTTGCAATCGTCACGATCTTGGTTGGATCTCGGCGGCCTTCACTCTCGGACGCCTTTGCAACTTGGTCATAGCTGACCGGCTTGCAGAAGCCGCGTGCAGATTGGACCGCAGTGATCGCCGCAGTGAGCGTCGTCTTTCCGTGATCGATGTGTCCGATTGTTCCCACGTTAACGTGAGGCTTTGTGCGATTAAAATTTTCTTTTGCCATGTCTAATTACTCCGTTGAGTCGCCTGAAGAGTTCTGAAGCAGACACCCAACACGAGTGCCTACGGAAGCCACCGAAGGGGATTGAACCCTCGACCTCACCCTTACCAAGGGTGTGCTCTACCACTGAGCTACGGTGGCGTTCCCGAGATGAAAAACCGCCCTCATCGGGCGGCGGGAGGGTAAGTGTATCGACATTCCAAATCCCTACAAGTAGGTTGAACTGTCATTTTTGAAAATTAGAATTTAAAGATGAAAGAGCAGGACTGAAGTCCAACTTTTTTGGGAGACGCCGAAGAAACCAAAGAAATAAATTATGGCGCTGGTGGCGGGTTATCGGATCTGTCTAGGTTGGAAATTTTTAGTCCGCGAGGATCTGGATCATTTGGACCTAGGGCTGGCGGATCCGCTGGACTTGTGAAAAAACCGCCTTGTAAGTCCTGAATCTTGTCCCACCGAGTTTCGATTTGCACATGTCCATCCAAGCAGAGGAAGAGACAAGAGTCGCCGGGATATCGAAAATCAACTTCGCAAAGGTCAATGACGGCAGAGCCAGAAGTGACAGGAGTTGGAGTTCCTTGCCAAGGATCAGCGAGGGGTTTAATCACCTCTCCTGCACGGCTATCCACAAGATAAACAGCGTTGGCTGGATAGAGAATTTGGCTCGATGGGTAATAGCGTGGCAACTGGCCAGCTGCAGCCACTCCAGTTCCGCCAGTTCCAATCCACGGTGCAGCACTGAAAAAATTATTCGCAGCGAAATATCCTGGATGGTCAAACTCGAGGCTTGATGCGCCGATTCCCCACGGCGTTGCTTCATCAACTGGTGGATCTGTCGCAGCCGCGAATGGTTTCTTCATACCAACCGGCGAGCGAAGAATGTTTTTGGAATAACCAGAATGAGCCTCATAGACAAACCTGTCAGGCGAGTCATATTGATAGGTGTAAAGATTGCTTTCTCCATCCGCACTTGGCATAACAAACGAACCCATATTGGCTGTCGTCCAAAGAATGTCCGCCCACGTTCCAACGCGAGCAGGACCCAACGGCGGTGCCGATGGGGCGGATTTACGCATTGGCCCAGCATAAAAAGGGAGAACTGGCGCTGGAACAGGCTGTCGATGATCAAATTCGCTTGGCAATATTCGGTCGCGATTGTCGGTGGTATATCCCTGCATCAATGTTGCGATTTGCCGCATATTGTTTTGGCTTGCAGCCATCTGACTATTTGCTTTCGCAATTCCTAGCGCAGGCAGCAACAATGCGATCAGCAACGCAATGATTGCGATCACAACCATGATTTCAACAAGTGTGAAGCCACTCTTCTGGTCGCGTGAGTTGGTTGAATATGCAGTGGGTTTCATACGCATAACTATTTTCTGTCGCAAATCGATTCGTTTCAAATCTATACGCATTCTATAGAGATAGCGATGCTTGAACCCTGAGTCCTTAAAGACCTTACCCCTTAGCCCATACTCCTTAGCCCATACTCATAGTCATTAGGAATTCGGCGTTGGATTTGGTCTTTGCAACTCGACTTCGCAGAAGCTCCATCGCTTCGACCACATTCATGTCAGAGACCACCTTTCGCAGGCGAATAATGAGTTCGAGCTCCTTTGGATCGAGCAGCAACTCCTCGCGGCGGGTTCCAGATGCGCCCACGTTGATCGCGGGATATATGCGTTTTTCAACCAATTTTCGATCAAGGTGAAGTTCGGCGTTGCCGGTTCCCTTGAACTCTTCAAAGATGACTTCGTCAGCACGACTGCCCGTATCAACGAGCGCAGTTGCGATGATTGTCAGCGATCCGCCACCTTCGATGTTGCGAGCGCTTCCGAAGAATTTCTTCGGTTTGATGAGCGCAGAAGTGTCAACGCCGCCCGAACCGATCTTGCCAGAATTTGGCATTGCGTTGTTGTATCCACGGGCGAGACGAGTGATCGAGTCAAGAAGGATGACAACATGCTCGCCGCACTCGACCATGCGTCGCGCTTTTTCAATCACCATTTCGGCAACTTGAATGTGACGCGAAGCTTCTTCGTCGAATGTGCTTGCCACAACTTCAACACGCGTTGGAGTGTTGCGTTTGAAATCGGTGACTTCTTCAGGACGCTCATCGATCAACAAAACGATTGTGTGAACATCGGGATGGTTGGTCGCGATTGCATTTGCAATTTGTTGAAGAATGACTGTCTTTCCAGTGCGCGGCGGCGCAACAATCAATCCGCGCTGACCGAATCCGAATGGCGTGACCATGTCGATGACTCGGGGTTCGATGCGTGTTGGTTGGTTCAACATCTCCAAGTGGATGCGGGCATTGGGATGAAGCGGAGTCAAGTTTTCGAAGATTGGAAGCGAGTGCACGGTCGTTGGATCAAGACCGTTGACTGCTTCGACGCGAAGTAATGCAAAGAATAATTCCTGTTCCTTGGGAGCGCGAATGAGTCCACGAATAGTTTGACCGCGGCGCAATCCCAATTTACGGATGTGACTTGCACTGATATAGACATCGTCTTCGCAAGCCAAATATGAATATTCCGCGCTGCGAAGAAATCCGAATCCTTCTGGCATGATGTCGAGCGATCCTTCAGCAAGCATCAACCCATCCACCAAAGCCCGCGCTTTGAGAATCTCGAATACGAGGCGATGATTTGGAAGCCCAGACTTGTCTTCAAGGCCAAGTTTCTTCGCTTCTTTGAGCAGTTCTTCGGCGGTCATCTTCTGAAGACCCGCGAAATCGACTTCAGCCTTGTCGCTTTTCTTTGATGGCTTTTTCTTTTCGCTCAGTTCTAATTGGATTGCGGCCAATTCTGTTTCAAGTTGCTCGTCGGTAGGAATCGCTCCCGGCGGGAAAAAACTCATCGACTGCGAGCTGTTAAATCCGCCGCCACCACCACCACCGCCACCACCACCGCCACCGCCGCCGCCACCGCCGCCACCACGCCGTCGTCGTCGTCGACCCTTCTGTTGATAGTGATCTTTGTTCTGGTTAAAACTGCCTTGCGACGATGACTGTGTTTCGTTCATTTAAAATTTCTCTATATATAAAGATGCGAGTAAATGGTGATGCGAGAACTTGTAGGCCTTCTCTTGTTCTGTCTTGTGAGTTCAAGAGTGGAATTTTCTCAGCGCATAAAAGGAGGTCACGCCCTCGACTTCCTAATAAAGATTCAGGAAGTTTTTCAGCAAAGATGATGCTGAAAATCAAGAATGATGCTGAGAAATGATGCGGAGGATCTGGGCGACTTGCGCCCTCAACGATTCGATGTTCCCGTCGTTGTTGACTATATGATGGGCAAGTTTTCGCTTCAAGTCAAGTGGCATTTGGGAATTTTCTCGGCGAATAAGTTCGTCAGATGTCCAGCCCCGACTCGTTCGAACCCGCTCCAAACGGACCGAAAAAGGAGCGTCAACCATGACAAGAGCCGTGCACTCGCCCTGCATATTCGATTCGAGCAAGAGCGGCGCGTCGATGACCAAAGCCTTCGCGGTCGCTGGTGCTTGCGCAAACAGCGCGCGTCGTTGAGTGTGAATCCAAGGATGAACAAGACCTTCGAGACGCTTGCGCTCTTGATCTGCCACCGCGCGATCAGTGTCAGATGCGCTGACAGCAGGAAAAATCTTTGTTGCAACTCGACTGCGATCAATGTTTCCTTGTGGGTCGAGAATCGATGCGCCCCACCACTTCACGATTTCTTCGCGCACCGCTTGGTCTTTGAATGCTTCGCGTGCAAGTGCGTCTGAATCGGACACGATGCATCCTGCATCTGCGAGCATTTGTGCAACTGTCGACTTCCCCGCGCCGATCGATCCCATCAAGCCAATGACTGGAGGCGAATTTGTTCGCGATGACTTTGTCACATTCGCGTCCAAGTTGTCCCCTGAGCTGAATCTTTGATTTGCACGCCGATGGCAACAAGTTCGTCGCGCACACGATCGCCTGCCGCCCAATCTTTCGCCGCGCGTGCGGCGGCTCGTGCGGCGATGAGTGATTCCACTTTTGTCTTGAATTCTTCCGCTGCTGGATCGCCTTGGGAATTGTTTACAGGAGAACTATTTCGTTCAAACACTGCGAGCACACCGTTCATGCGATTGAGCGCAGAAAGTTCGGCATGAGCGCAGTTGTTTGACGCAGCGCCTTCTGGCGATTCGCTCACCGCAGTGTTGATCGCCGCAATCGCGCGAGCAACATTCAAGTCGTCGCACATTGCAGATGTGAATTGTTCAAGAGCGCGTTGGAACGGCCCAGGGATTGCGCTGGATTCTGCGGGCTTCGTTGCAGCTTGCTTGATCAACGCAGAGTGCGCGCGCGTCCATCGATCAATTTGCCTTTGACAATCTTTCAGCCCCTGCCATGTGAAATTTGCGTTCGTGCGGTAATGCGTGCGAATGAGTTCCAAACGCAGCGCCGCGGGAGTGATCTCGCGCGCGAGCACATCACGAACCGTGAAAAAATTGCCCTTGGACTTGGACATTTTCTCGCCTTCAACAACAAGATGGCGCGTGTGAAACCAGACTCGCGAAAAGGATGTGTGCCCGTATCCACAACAACTCTGCGCGATTTCGCACTCGTGATGCGGAAAAATATTGTCCTCGCCGCCGGAGTGCAAATCGATTTCCTCGCCGAGAAATGCGGCCGCCATCGCGCTGCATTCAAGATGCCATCCCGGATATCCAGCGCCCCAAGGAGAATCCCATTTCATCACATGCGAAGCGTCGGGTTTCCACAACATGAAATCAGCTGGGTGACGCTTGAAGGATTGATTGTCAGCGGAAATTCGTTCCCCCGCACCTTCGCGAAGTGCATCAAGCGTATTGCCGGAGAGTTTGCCATAAGAAGGAAATGATCGAATGTCGAAATAGACCACGCCGTCGCCTGCGACATATGCATGATTGCGCGCGATGAGTTTTTCAACAAGTGCGATCATCTGCGGAATGCACTGCGTTGGGCGAGGCATGAGTGTTGGATCCGTGGAAAATTCCTGCGCAACTTTCAAGCCAAGGGTTCGAGCATCATCGATGAATCGATTGGCATAGAAGTCTGCAATCGCAAGCGGATCGCGCGGGTCGATGTCTGCGCCAGCTGGAAGCTTTCCCGATTTCTTCGCCTCTGCAATACGCCGACCAGCAACAGCCATCTTGTCTTCGCCGCCACCATCCGCATCCGTATCGTCTGTCATGTGACCGACATCGGTAATGTTCATCACGTGACGGACGCGATATCCGATCAGCTCCAAAGTCCTCCGCAAAACATCGGCATTGAGAAACGAGCGAAAATTGCCGACATGCGCATCGTCGTAGACCGTTGGGCCGCAGGAATAGAAAGTGACTGTTCGCCCTGCGGCATCGATGGGCGTGAAGATTTCGGTTTGACGGGTGAGGGTGTTGTGGAGGGAGAGTGAAGGCACAAACGCAATCGTATAGCGTTGCGCTATGCCTGCTTTGCGCTTGCCTGTCACAGTGGTCATTCCCGTAAAAAACGAGGAACGCAATCTTGCACGTTGCTTGGATCGATTGAAGCGATTTGCCAAGATCGTCGTGATCGATTCTGGAAGCACCGACCGAACACGAGAGATTGCGCAAGAGCACGGATGCGAATTTGTATCCTTCCGTTGGGACGGCCATTTCCCAAAAAAGCGAAATTGGTTCTTGCTGAATCATCCCCCAACAACACCTTGGGTTTTTTTCCTCGATGCTGACGAATATTTGACTGATGAATTTGTCGACGAACTTGCGCGCGCTTTGGCCATGACGACGTATGTTGGATTCCGTGTCATGTATTCGAATTATTTTCTTGGCAAAAAACTGAAGTATGGCGTGCCGCAGATCAAGCTTCCAATTTTTCGAGTTGGAAGCGGTTTCTATGAACGAATTGATGAAGATGGATGGAGCGGGCTCGATATGGAAGTACATGAACACCCAGTCCTTGAAGGCGCCATTGGGCAATTAAACACTTTGGTCGATCACCGAGATTTCAAAGGTCTCGATGCATACATCGCAAGGCATAAGGAATACGCCTCATGGGAGGCTCGGCGATATTTGAAACTACGAGACACCCCAGAGGCAATGGCGCACTTCACTGCGATTCAGCGCAGAAAATATGACAGCCTGACAAGTTGGTGGTTAGCCCCATCTTATTTTCTCTACTCATGGGTTTGGAAGCGCGGCATTCTTGATGGATGGGCGGGATTTGTCTTCGCAAAGATGAAGGCAAGTTATTTTTCGCAGATTCGGCGTAAAATACGAGAATTTGCCGCTGGAAAGTCTTAGGCCAGTTTCAATCTCTACTCCCGTCATCGACGCTTCTGAATCACATCAATCAGGACCTCGCGCCACTTTTCGCACGCACGCTGCGAGGAATATTTCGCTTGATATGCCGCTTGTCCGCGTTGCCCCATCTCGCCCGCCTCAGTTCGGTGGGTCATTAAGAATCGAATTTTTTCAGTCAGCGAATTTGAATCGCCCGATGCCATTTCGAAGCCACATTGGGTTTCGCGCAAGATGGTTCCGCACTCACTCTCGCGCGGACCAATCCAAAGCACAGGTTTTCCAGCCGCAAGGATGCTGAAAAATTTGCTCGGAAGAATCAATCCTTCCCATCCTGGCAAGAGTGTGACGAGATGTGCGTCGCCAACATCAAGCACGTCTGGCAATTGCTCTCGAGTCTGATAGCCGCTGATCGTGACATTCTTTGCACCGCATGCACGAACCCGCTCTTCAAGAATTGGCTTCGCTTTTCCTTCACCAATAAAGAGCCACCGAATGTCGTCCTCATTCTTCAGTTGCTCGACCGCACCAGCGATGGCTTCCATGTCGTGACCGAGTCCGAAATTTCCCACATACAGAATGGTGAAGCGTTCGCCAATATTCCACTCCTTGCGAAGCGGATTATTCATTCGCACTCGAACAGGAAACTTTTCAGCGCCACTCCAAACACAAATCGTTCGGATGGTCTCGGGCAATGCGCCCTTTGCGATGAGTTTTTCTTTCATGCAATGACCTAGAGCGACGACTCGGTCACTATTTCGCAGGCACAAACGATCGATCCAACTCAGGACGCTCCAAAGCAAACTGCCGCGCTTCATGACGCCCGCCGCACCCGCAACTTCTGGATAGAGATCCATCGTCCAATAAACCAAGCGTGTTCCCTTGATCCACTTCAGTAACACGCCGACTAATGCGATAAATGGCGGGGTCGTGAAACAAATCACCACATCGTGTCGAGGCAGAATGAGGCAGCGCCAAGCGGCGGCGAGGTAGAACAATGTGAAGTCGAAGATGCGCGGAGTGATTCCACGTTTTCCAAACAACTGCAATCCCACACGATAGATTTCGATTCCCTCGCGATTGTCGCGCTTGGGAAGCGACGAACCTCGCTCGCCATAAATCGAACGACTTGCAACCACCGAAACGTCATCGCCATGTGCAGCGAGATAGCGCGCGAGATCATCAGCATGCTGCGCCGTCGCCGCAACGTCCGGCCAGAACGCTTGATTGAGAAGCAATATCTTGATTCCACGCAGCACATCGAGCATCTTCAGCGCGAGTGTTGTTCGGTCATATTTCTTCGCGGCCTGCAAGCAATTTTCTCGCAACCTTGAATAGAGCTCCTTGTCGCTCTGCAATCGACGGAGTGAGACCAGCAATTCGCCTGCATCTTCAGGAACAAATGGAATCCCAACTTGATCACTCAAGACGATCTCAGCGGATTCGCCAGCGACGCCATGCAATACAGGAATTCCCATACCCATACATTCGAAAAGTTTCGATGGAATCACAGTTTCGAAGAGCGGCGTCCGACGGAGATGAATGATTGCGACATCGAGAAGCGCCCAGTATCGCGGCACTTCATCCTTCGCGACAGAATCTACGAAACGAACATTTCGAAGACCAAGTTCTTGCGCTTTCGCCTTCAGTTCGGCCTTGCGCGCTCCATCACCAAGAAAGACGAATCCGATTGATTCATCACCTTGAGATTGTGCTGTGTGTGCTGCTTCGAGCAACGTCTCAAGCGCATGAGCGAGCCCGTGTGTTCCGATGTAGCCAGCGATAAACCGCCCCTCGAATCCCATTTCCTTCACGAGCGCAGCGTCGCGCTTTTGGGGAATAAATCGAGAGACATCGACACCGTTTGTCACGACATGAATCTTGTCCCCTTTGATTCCGCGTGAGATGAGATTTTTCTTAAACGCGTGCGTCACCGAGATGATGCGAAAAGCACGGCGATACAAAAACAACTCGAGCCGCTCAAGCATTCGCAGCGCCCACGAATCTTTCATCGCGCCGACAACACGGATGGATTCTGGCCAGAGATCGCGCAATTCAAAGACAAACGGACGGCGCTTGTACACACTGACGACCCATGCCGCGACCGCCGTGAAAAACTGTGGCGATGTTCCAACAACAATATCAACCTTGCCGACGAAAAACGCAGCGATAACTGCGCTCACCATGTAACTGATGTAATCCAACACGCGGCGCTGGAATCCCTCATTCGCTGTGATGTATGTCCACACTCGAATGACGCGAATGCCATCCATCTCTTCCGTCTGCCAAAGTTTATTCTTATAGCCCTCGAAAACTTTTCCCTTAGGAAAATTAGGAGCACCCGTGATCACAGTCACGCGTTGACCGTGCTTGACCCATTCACGGCAATGTTCAAAGGTCCGCGAAGCAGGTGCATTGACCTCGGGAGGAAAGTTGTCTGTCAGAAAAAGAATGTGCATTTCAAGTCCAGAGCAATTCCAATGTCATCTTCGGATCGGTCATTGTCAATTCCACGCACAAGTTTTCCCGCTCAACACCGAACTCGGGATACCACTTCGATGAATTGATTTGCAGACGACCTCCATGAACAACGAAGGATAACTGCCGACCGCCAGACAGTCGCACCATATCAGGAGCAATTTTTTCGACCGTCGGGTGAAGATAGAGACGTGCGACCGCGGATCTGAATCCGCCTCGAATCGTGTCGGTGATGATGAGACGATCCGAAGCAAGCTGCCATTGACGATGATGGATTGGCCGACCAGAGAGTCGACAATATCCGTCATGTGCAGCGGCAATAGTGATGCTTCCCCCGCTCATGTCGCATGCGCTTTCAATAATGCGAGCGCGACGAGCAACTCGAAAGCCACCCCATACTTCGCTCGAATCGCATCCGTCGATCTCGACCGTGTTATGCGCGGCCGTTGATCGCTCGCGAGTGCGCTGCGGTCCAGCGAGATATGTCGACGTACCAGAATTGACGATTGTTCTCTGACCATGCAACGAGAGTTCGAACGAAAGCGTGTCCGCATGTGCATGACCCGGTTGGTAATCGGGTCCAACAGGCGCAATGTCAGCAATCAGCACAGCGGGGCCACATTCGGCGCGAACATAACCTGACTCCTGAAACCAACGAAGTTTCCCGTCGACCTGAGAGCCGAATTGGATCTGTAATCGATTTGCATACGCACGAATTTCTGAAAGCGTCGGGGCGATTGCGAAAGCGGAATCGTTGAAGAACGAAACGTCGCCATCAGGATGAACGAGCCCAGCAAGCCACTCCAACATTCCACTTGCGGTTGTGCGCCATTGCTGAACGATCGCGGACGAGATGCGTCCCCGCCACGCGTCGTTTGCATTTATAAGATCAAGAACGTCTTCCAGAATCATCGCGTGATACATCGGACTGCGTTCGAAGTTGCCGCCGTCGGCAAGAATCTGCTCTGGGATTTCGCGCGACAAGATGCGCGACCCTTGATCGAGCCAACGGTCCGCCTCAGGCCCATCAAAAAACATTCCCGCGATTGTGAGTGCCTTCCCATTCACAAAAAGGTGATTTGCAAGCAGATGATGCTCGACTCTTTTAGAAAGCCATCGAACCTGAACCGCAAGACTTTGTCTTGCAATTTCTGAGAGCGAATTTCCAGCCTGCGCCCATTTGATCCAATTCACGATTCGAAGTGATGTTGGATATGGATCCCAACCGTTTCCGGCCGCGGGCGGATTTTCTTCGATCCATCGAAGGACGAGACGCTCTTGCAATATGGATTGTTCCGCTGACAAAGCCCCAGAGAGATCATCAAAGTAATGCAAGTTGTACAGCCATAACTTTCCGCACGAGAAATTATTCCAACATCTCGGCGAACTGATCTCTCGAGACTCATTCAAGAAATTTGCTGTCGATGGCGCTGTGATGCTCCTTGGTTTCTCGATCGGAGCCGTCCAAATTCCGACACTACGTCTTCGTGTTGGTGCTGGACGTAAATCGATTTGTGGACGCGCGAATCGAAACCAGATCCGCCCGTACAGCTGCACCGGTCGAAGATGCCGAAGTGTGTGCCAGTATTGCGTGAGAGATGCCACTCGTGAAAGAGTAGAGCGCACTGTGAATTTAGCGAGCGAGCATCTTGTCCAAGATTGCGACGATTCGCTCGCCAGCCTTGCCATCCCAAAGTGGTGGAATCGTTCCACGCTTCCATTTTCCTGCAAAGAGTTCATCCATCGCAGGTGCGAGCGCGGTCGGATCAGTACCAAGCAACGCATTTGTTCCCATCGTCACGGTTTCAGGTCGCTCAGTCGATTCCCGAAGCGTCATACACGGCACGCCCATCACTGTGGTTTCTTCAGTGATTCCGCCCGAATCGGTAATCACAGCCATCGCATTCTTGACGAGATAGTTGAACTCCAAATACGGCTGGGGATCTACGAAATGGAAATTGTTTGAAAGTCCTTCGATTGATTTCAGGGTCTTCGCAGTTCGTGGATGGACAGGGAAGATCACTGGCAAATTGCGTGCGCCTTTGCCAACAGCCTTCAGCATTGCGGCAAGAGTGTTTTCGCCGTCGACATTATTCGGCCGATGCAGCGTGAGCACGATGTACTTCTTCTCGACAAGACCAAGTTCATTCCAGAACGCTGGAGGTTGCAAGCGAGACATATTTGCAAGCAATGTGTCAATCATCGTATTGCCGACGAAGAAGATTCGGTCGTCGGCAACTCCAGATCGGCGCAAGTTCGCATTGGCGACTTCACTTGTCGTAAAAAAGTAATTCGTAATCGAATCCGTCACCATTCGATTGATCTCTTCGGGCATCGTCCAATCACCAGAACGAATGCCGCCTTCGACATGCGCCACAGGCACGCAAAGTTTCTGCGCTGCGATCGCGCACGCCATCGTCGAGGTGACGTCTCCCACGACAAGGCAAAGTTCACTTCGCTTTTCCAGCAGCAACTTCTCGTAACGAGTCATGATGGTTGCTGTTTGCTCCGCCTGCGTTCCAGAACCAACTTCGAGATTGAAATGAGGTGCTGGAATACCAAGCTGCGTGAAAAAATCACCCGACATCTTGGCGTCATAATGCTGTCCGGTATGGATTAAGCGATAGCTCAGACGCCCGCCCTTCGCCTGACTCGCTTCGATTGCACGAATGATTGGGGCGATCTTCATGAAATTCGGGCGAGCGCCCGCAATGATGTCGACGGTTGGCTTTGTGACTTCGCTCATTTATTCGACTCTGCTATTTCGATGCTCACTCGAGCAACTTCGATAATTTCTTGAAGTGGGATTGGCGGAGCTCCGCCATCGTTGACAGCATGAACGAACGCCGCAGCGCATGCTCGCTGGCCTTTGTCTTGTTTCCATAGATTCATCTTGCTGAATCCCTTCCAACCAAATCCTTGAAGCTTTCGGAAATTATCGAGTTGCAAGACAGCGCCGCCAGCGAAAACTTCGAGACGCTCTTTGGGAAACGCTTTGCTGCCGTTGGCAAAGTAATGAATCGTTCCAAGAGAGCCGTCGGAAAATTTCAGTGAGATTGTGACGGTGTCTTCCGTTGCAGATTTCATCGCGGCGGATGCGTGCGACTCGATCGGGGATCCCGCGAGAAAGCGAAGAAGGTCGATGAAGTGACATCCTTCTCCGATAATGCGACCTCCACCCTGCTCGCCGTCCTGAGTCCAGTGGTCCGCAGGGATGGCGCCGGCATTCACAGTCATGACAAATGCTTTCGGTCCAGTGACCGCCCGGAGAAGTTCTTTGACCCGCTGCACTTGAGGCGCGAAACGCCGATTGAATCCGACCATCAAGACCGACTTATTCGTTGGCAAACTTCCCGCAGTTTCGATTGCGGTCAACTCGCTCAATGTCAGGCACAAGGGCTTCTCAACAAAGATATGTTTGCCGCACGCCATCGCTCTGAGCACAAATCCAGCGTGACTGTCATGTCGAGTCGTAATGACAACTGAGTTTGATTGCGAGTCTGCGAAAAGACTCTCTGTATCTGTCGTCGTCTCTTCGAAACCAAACTTGCGACCAGCATGAACCCCGCTCACCCCTGCGCTTGATGCGATGCTCCGTAGACGCGCGCCCGACTCCTTAAATGCCTTGATCAATACAGCCGTGGCATAATTGCCTGCGCCGATGAAACTGATCGACGCACCGCCATTCGCACGCAAGATGTCATTCGTTGCATTTGAAAATTGCACAGTCTGTTTGGTTGGATCACGACCACTTGTTGTTGGATTGGGGTATTCCAGCACAATTCCAAGCGAAGGCTCCGAACCGCTCACCACCTCATACGCTTGCCCAGCATTCTGAATTTCAAATCGATGCGAGATGAGTGACTTCACTTCAAGTCGACCATCCGACATCATGTCAAGAACTGCTTCGAGATTGCGCTGCTCGGTCCATCGCACATATCCGACTGGATAATCCTGGCCTTTTTCTTCATAGTTTGGGTCGTATCGACCTGGACCATATGAACACGAAACTTGAAATGTGATTTCCTTCTTGAAGAAATCGTCACGCGACAGTTCCAATCCAGTCACGCCGACGAGAACGATGCGTCCACGCTTGCGACACATCAATGCTGCTTGGTGCATCGGCTCGTTGCTCTTCGTTGCCGCGGTCACGATGACTGCATCAACACCACGGCCGCGAGAAAATTGTTCTGCTGCTGCAACGGGATCTTGACCTGCAGATAGATCCACGGTTTCGGCACCAAATCTCCGAGCAATTTCAAGTTTCTTCGGATCAAAGTCAATGCCAAGAACGCGACAGCCGTGTGCGCGCAACAACTGAGTCGTCACGATTCCGATCAGTCCCATGCCAGTTACCACCACCGCTTCGCCCAGAGTCGGCTGCACAAGGCGGATCCCTTGAAGTGCGATCGCTCCAAGAACTGTGAAGGCTGCTTCCTCATCGGAAACTTGCGGTGGAACTTTCGCGCAAAGGTTGAGTGGGACGCAAACCATTTCTGCATGCTTGCCATTCGAAGCAACTCGGTCACCGATTTCAAATCCAACAACACCAGCACCGACTGCGACGACGGTTCCGATATTGCAATAACCAAGCGGGAGCGGCTGATCTAATTTATTAAAAACGGCCTCAATCGTGGGCATAATCCCGTCAGTCTTCATCTTGTCAAGCACCATGCGGACCTTGTCGGGTTGCTGACGAGCCTTCTCGATCCAGCCAGCCTTTCCAAAATCCACCATCATTCTCTCTGTCCCAACCGAGACGAGTGTCCGGGAAGTTTGGATCAGCAAGTGCCCACGCTTCGCAGTAGGGCAAGGAACATCCGCAACTTCTGTTGCTCCAGTCTTGAGAGATTGCAGGATTTGTTTCATAGGGGTTTTCGAGCCTCAATCAACATAAAAAGTCCAGATGTTGGCAAGAATGTACGAATGATCCAACGAGGCCAGATCCTTCGAGCGAGATTCAAAAGTGGTCCAGCGTGCCGTTGGCCAACTGGGGAATCCAATAGATCGCCATGAGTCAAAACCGTCCAAATTTTTCTGTCGGTAAATGATTTCATCAGAATCTGAGCCCCCGCAATGGTATAGGCCTTCGTTCCAGGGCTTTCCAAATATCGACTGTAAATTTCTGTGATCGTCATCCACGGACGCAATTTCATGAGCGCGTATCGAATCCAAAGCATAATGCCCACCATGCTCCACTTTGAATAAATCATGATCCTTGCTGTACCTCCAGGCTTCAGAACTCTCAGAACTTCACCAATTGCGCGAGGTGTATTTGGACTGTGGTGAAGCACCCCCCATGAATAAACGATATCGAATGTTTCATCTGAAAACGAAAGGTTCTCAGCATCACAATTCAAAAGCGTTGATTGCAATTTGAAAGTGTCGAACCGATGCTTCGTGTGCTCAATCGCACGCTGGGTCAAATCAATACCAGTAAGAATTGCCCCTGCCTCAGCGAATTGTTGGTGATCCGCACCCAGACCAACGCCAATTTCCAGAACACGTTTGCCTTTTGATTGCTCAAATTTTGCAAAGTCTAAAATGTATGGCTCTAATTGATAGCGAGACTTCGCCTGATCTTGATATCCACTCTTCTTCGTACTCGTGAGATACAGATCTTCTCCACACGAAGCCTCGTTCCAAAAATCAAAAACTTGTTGCTTGCTATCTTTCATTTTTTCTCTCCAGGGAGAATCGAGGATGATGTTCCATCGACATAATTCCTACACCAAATCTCGATCCCAAGCAGGGAAAGTAAGGTGTAACTCGCGTCCACTCGACCGGAGTCATTCGCTGCGATCAGTCGCTGGATCGCACTTGCATCAAACAATCCTCTCTGGTTGATCGATTGAGCCGAAAGGAAATCTCCAAGCAACGGCTTGAGATCATGACGCATCCAACGACGTAAAGGCGCAGTGAAGCCAGACTTTGGACGATAAATTACATCGTTGGGAAGGAAAGGCTCCATTGCTTTTTTCAAAATCCATTTTCCTTCTCGCCCACGTTGCTTCATCGACATTGGTATGCGTTGTGCGAATTCGACAAGTTCAAGATCAAGGAATGGAACCCTCACTTCGAGACCGACAGCCATAGACATCTTGTCGGTATATGGAAGGTTGTGATCTGCGAGAAAAAATTCCTGTTCGAGTGCAAGCATGCGATCTAATTTCCCAACCGATCTTGGGAGCGGTCGAAGAAAATCGATCATTGGATCAAGCGCATTCGCTGAGCCGATTTCAGCACGTACATCTGGTGAGTACAACTGAAATAAATCCGATTCACGCGCCCATACAAAATAGTTTGCAAGTCTTGCATCTCCGTCCAAGCCTGCGCCTCGCATCAACTTTGCCAGTCGTCGCTTCGATGCATTTCGCATATCCATTCCTGTGGTCGCGCTTTCCAAGGCGCGTCGCAACGAAGATGGAATCCAACTCCATAGGGATTCATAATTCACTGCGACGTGGCGTCGATATCCAGTGAACAAATCATCTCCGCCCGCGCCAGAGAGAAGGACCTTCATTCCGGATTCGCGTGCGAGTTGTGAGATGTATAAAACATTGAGCGGCGCAGGATCGGCGAGAGGTTCATCGAGCTGAACAATCATCCGTTCAAGATCGCCTGCCATATTCGAAGAATCGATTTCAACAATATCGAGAGCGACATCGAGATGCTTCGCAACGCGACGCGCATATGGAAGATCGTCGGTTTCTCCGACATCATGCCCTCCCTTCGCTTCGATCGTAAAGCAGCGTAGATTCGGATTCTGCTCTCGAGCGAATGCGACGACTGCGCTTGAATCCAAGCCGCCTGAAAGAAACGCTCCAACTGGGACGTCCGCGATAAGTTGTCTCTTCACGGCCGAGCGCAAGTGCGAAACTGTTCCTTGAATAGCAGATTCTTCATCCAAATCCGCTTGGACGCCGCGGAAAATCGGAGTCTGATACCAGATCCACTTGCGTTCAATTTTTCCAGCACGAAGGATCAGCGCTTCACCAGGCAAAACTTTACGCACAGCCTTGAGAGGCGTGCCTTCGCCTGGGCACCATAGAAAACTGAGATACCGATGAAGTGCCACAGCATCAAGTTCGCGCGCTTCTGGGATCAGCGGGAGCAACCCTTTGATTTCACTTGCAAATGCGAATCCGCGCGATGATGCAGCGTAATAGAGTGGCTTCACACCCATCGCATCGCGTGCGACAAACATCTTTTGAGTGCGTTGATCCCAAATTCCCAATGCAAAGATTCCATTGAGCATTGGCAACATCGACTCGCCCTGTTCGAGATAGAGATGCAGCAAGACCTCTGTGTCGGAATGTCCACGAAAACGATGTCCTTTCGCTTCCAAATCAGCACGGAGTTCTGGGAAATTATAAATCTCACCATTGAAGATGAGCGACACCTTGCCATCGGGACTCGACATCGGCTGATGGCCAAGCGGCGAGAGATCAAGAATTGATAATCGTCGATGCCCAAGCCCAACACTTGCCGCATCGTCGAACATCGTGCCGGAATCATCTGGACCACGATGTGAGATGCGATGCAGGCCTACTGCGAGTGCAGCACGATCAAACTGACCAAAATATCCGAGTATTCCACACATGAGTTTGCTCTCGCCCAAGGCGAGTCTTTCTGCATGGAGCGTACACATGCAGGGTTGGAGTTGCGATTGATGCAAGTTTCAACCGAACTCATTCATACAGGTTTTCTTTCTAAATCATTACTGATTCAACTGAGGTCGAGCGATTTTCCCGTGAATGAGCGGACCCGCGAGCATTGCCTCGTGTCGCGCACGATCGGCGGGATCTGGCAATCGTTCACTGATCTTTTTCGCTGGAATACCGCCGTGTATTTCATATGGTGGAACATCACGAACAACCACAGCGCCTGCCGCAACAATTGCGCCCCTCCCAATGCGAACGCCTTGCATAAGGATTGCGGCATGCCCAATCCACGCATCGTCTTCGATGACTGTTTCGAGAATTTCAGGCCGACCACTGAAAACATTTGGAACTCCAGGCAGATTCGGTTGATGGTCTCCACCGACAACAGAAACGCGAGGTCCCAAAAGTACATATCGACCAAGCACCACTCGTGCCTGAATCATGCAGTCGTTATTCATGAATGAGTATGGGCCTGCGACAAGATCAGAGGCCACCCAACAATTAGGTCCCATATAAAATGTTGGATGAACATGTTTGAGCCCATGGCGGAATCGGCGCCACGCCATCACTCTCCCTCGGAGAAAAAGGAAAAAACTTCCACGACCAATCCATTTACGAATCATTCGCCCAAACTCCTCATGCTTTTACTGCGAAAAAAGAACAAGTCATCAGCAGGATAGCCCATCACAGCGCGTTCGATGGCTTCCTGCTGAAATGTCGGCGACCAAAATCTTTCCACGATTGCGATACAGGCTGCACAGGTCTCCGCTTTTCCTTTATCTCGACGAAGCCATAAACCGATCACACGAGCAAGATCCGCGACATCGCCGAGCGTGAACAAATTGCCTGTGATCCCTGGAATGATCGCCTCAACTTCTGGAGCTTGCTTGCCTATTGTGCTGTGAGAGATGACCGGTACGCCAAAAGTCATACTGTGGATTGCGGTCAATCCAACAAAACCTGGCGACACGGTGATGTCCGAGGCGCTGATGTAACGGGCAAGGAGCTCGTCGTCATAGCACGCTCCAGTGAAGTGGGCGTCGATCGACGAATCGCGTGCAAGTTTTTCCAAGTCGCTCCTGCAAGGCCCATCGCCCACAATGAGTACGTTGACTGGCACACCATCCTTATACAACAGTCCAAGAGCTGAAATTAAAAGATCGAGTCGTTTGGAAGGTTGTAAACGGCATGAACAAAATGCAATTGGATGTAACGGATTGCGAAAAAGATTCTTGCGAAGCTCTGCGACTTTTTCGGTCGTCACTTTGCTCCTCTCGGTTTTCTGAGTCTCGAGATTTAAGCTGTTGCCTACAACATGCAGACACTGTGGGTCCCACCCAAGCGCAATCGCGTGCTGCTTCGCCCAACGACCATAAAACAAATGAGTATGCGCGAGACAAAAAAAGATGCGTCTGATCATCCCCTTCACTCCCTCGGGAGGCGATAAAAAACCGTGACTCCAGAACAGCACACGCTTTCCCATCAAGCGTGCGACGATCGCAGCGACCCATGTCGCAAGCCAGAATGGATTTCCTAAAAAAATAATCTGGTCAAACTGATTCGAGAATGAAAGCCGCAGAACGCCGGATTGCCACATCACGGAGCGAAACATTTTCTTTGTCGGACAAAATCGGAACTTGACTTCCTTGCTGAATGTGGCGGCCTTGATACTGCTCTCATAATCATGGTCGTCACCAAAGAACACAAAGTCGGCAACTTCGCTTCGTGCAAGGCGTTCAACGATTGGTTCTCGATAATGAGCGAAAAAATGATAGACAACCGCGACTCGCGGACGCACTGGACTTTTGATACTCGAATGAGAAGAGGTCATCATTTGGCAAATCTCGTCGGGGCAATTCGGTGAAGGACCCTGATGACGATTGGCTGAAGGTCAGCATAGACACTGGGCTGGCTGAATCGGGTTGCGAGTAATGAGCACACGAGAGCAATCGGACCAACGCCAAAGAGTGCGATGAGTTTTCCCGTGGTGCCATATGGCTGCAGAAATTGCCAAGCGATCCATGCAAGAAATGCGATTGGCGCTGCAGTACACCATGGTGCGAGAAAGACTTTCACTGCAGTCCATCGATTTACTTTCACTCCACGTATACACAGCGATACGGCGATCGGAAGTCCGATGCCCCAAAGCACTGCCGCACAAACAGCGACGCCGATCGCACCATAGTGAGAAGCCGCCATGCTGTACGCAACCACTGAAAGAACAAACTGTGACGCTTGCCACACAAAATATGTTTTGAATCTCCTCTGCGCACGCAGAAGCGACATCGTGGGTGCAGTTGCGAAATAAAATCCTTCCATGATGCTGAGCACTGAGAAGAGCTGTATCGCAGCGTCCCACTTTGATTGGAAAATCAACGCAAAAAGTGGCGCTGCGAGCGCAGCCTGCAAAAGAGTCAGCGGTACTGCAAGAGAGCCGATTGTGCGGATCACTCTCAAAAATGCAGCAATCTGACGCTCGGCCTCATTGGAGAGCCGTCCAAAAATTGGTTGAAGCACCATGCCCAATTGAGAAGCGATCAAACCATTTGCCTGAGCAGAAAGTGTGAAAGCGAATGCGTAGAGGCCAGTTTGCTCTTCCGTGGAGAAGTAACCGAGGATCAGAACTGGCAATAAGACAAGAATATTATGGACATATTGCGCAGTCGCGGCGAAGAAAAATTCTCGCCTGATTTGACGTTGAGCGCGTGTGGCGATCCATGGCGTCGTGACATAAGAGTGCTTTGTCGAATCAGTCTCACAAGACGAACGAGCGGATGATCGATAAAAAGCCGCCTTGAAAAAAACTGCAATAATTTGAGGCAGAACCAGAGCCAAAGCTCCGAAGCCCATGAACGCCAAGGAAACTGTGACGATTGTTGCGATGAACTGTATCGATCCATCAATGAAGGCGATGGATCGATAACGAAAATCCAATCGCAATTTGGATAGAGGAAGGGTGCAAAGTCCATCGCCCCAAGGTCGAAACGCAACAACAAATAACAAGCCAACTAAAACCCCTGCGGGATATTTGTCATAGATCCATGCGACCAACGGTGCGGCAATAATGATAAAAACAGTTGTTGCAATCCCAACCTGCATTGCAAGTCGAGAAGCGATCCGTGAAACAAGCAGAAATCGGCGACGATGCGTGACCAATACATCGCCGACGGTCAAGGGTGGAAGAAATACTAGAAAAACTCCAACTGCAAGTGTCAGTGCAGCCATCCCGAATTCATCTGGCGTCAGACGAAGCGCGATCACCCACATCGAAACCATTGTGGCGATCTTGTTCAAAAGTGCCTGCGTCGAAGTAAATCCTGTTCCGCTTGCCGCAGTCGCAGTCAGTCCAGTGTGTCCATCACGCGGACCAACAGATGACTTCGATAGCAAATTGTCACTCATACTTTCCGATGCGCCTTTGAATCTGAATGAACTCCCGGAGCATTCGCCGCAGCTCGCGACATCCCTTGAGCCCAACATTCCAGCACCAACATATGAATGAGAAGCGGATAGGGTCGTCCAAGTCGATCAGTCGTGCGTCGAATCTCGTCATATGTGCCGCGTTTCAAGATTCCAGATTGGACAAGAATCCCGTTACGAAGGTCCTCGATATGCCGATTAAAAATCGCTTCGTACCAACGTCGCCATGGCGGAGAAAAGCCTCGCTTTCTCCTTTCGAAAACAAACTTCGGGACAATATCTTGAGTTGCATCGCGAAGCCATTTTTTTGCTGGAAGATGATGATCAGGATGAGCCTTTCGCAAACCGATCACGGTCTCAATCAATTTATAGTCAACCAATGGAAGTCGACTTTCAACACTTGTTGCCATACTGAGTCGATCACCTTGGGCGATTCCATTGACTGCGAGATATGTTTCGCTCACAAGTTTCGTGATCGAAATATCAGTGCGCGGGAACAAATGTTCGCCGCGCCATATTGCGGTTGGGTCCGTCATTCGAGCTTCTTCCCAACATTCCAAAATGATCGGTCCCATTGCATCTGCGATATGCCAAGTGCTATGAGGATCCCAACACGGCAGTTGAAAACGATGCGAAGTTCGATCTGTATTCCAATCATTCCAACCGCTCAAAACTCCACCGCCTTGTTCAAGCCAAGTGATCGCTCCAGTCCAACTGATTGGTGGCTTCGTTAACTTGAGATAGTTCCATAAGCCCGCCTTACTTTGCAACATGTTCTCGCGTCGTTCGGCACGAATCGCAGCATCTTTCATCCACTTGTATCCCCAGAACAACTCATCTCCGCCATGTCCCATCAACATCACTGGCACGCCATGTTCGCGCGCCATCTGCATCACGGCGAAATAACTTGAACCAGAAAGATCAGCAGTTGGATCATCACGTTGAAAACAAATATCCGCAAATCCTTCTGCTACTTCTTTGGTCTTCATATGCCGGACATGCATCTCGATTCCAACATGATCAGCGAATTCTTTGGCAAGTTTGGTCTCGTCCTGCCACGCGCCTCCTTCGTAGCCAATCGAGAATGCAGTAAGCCTGTCTTGCAACTGACCTTTTGCCATCATCGCTACAAGGCTTGAATCTACTCCGCCGGAAAGTGCAATTCCGACGGGTACATCAGAGCGCACGACGAGTGAGGACATCTCTTGCAAAACATTGCGAATGGTTGTTGCTGGATCAGCATCAATTGGTGGCGCATCTTCAATTCGCCACCAGCAGCGCTCATTGACAGTCCACGGATCCAAATTGATCTCAAGCAGGTGACCACCAAACAACTTACGAACTCCACGAACAGCCGTGAATGGATCTGGGATAAATCCATGATGCAAATATTGATTGATCCCACCAGGATCCATCACAAATGGCACGGCCCCAGAACCAATCAAGCCACGCATCTCGCTCGCGAAGACTAATCGGTTTCCACTCGCTGCGAGATACAAGGGCTTCTCGCCGATCCGATCACGAGCGATAAGCACTTTATTATTTCGGCGATCGTGAAGTGCGAAGGCAAACATGCCACGCAAGTGATGAACACAGTCCGCTCCATATTCCTCATATAAGTGAATGATCGTCTCGCAGTCACTACCAGTTCTGAATTGGTGGCCACGCAATTCGAGTTCACGGCGAAGTTCGACAAAGTTATAGATTTCCCCATTTGCAACAAGGGCGATTGAGTTGTCTTCGTTCCAGAGTGGCTGCCATCCACCCTTCAGGTCAATGATTGCGAGTCGGCGCATCCCAATTGCGACATGATCTGACTCTGCAAATCCCTCGCCATCGGGACCTCGATGCACGAGCGCTGCTGCGAGATTGCGAAGCATTCGCCGATCTGTATCAGCGATGTCATTTGCAGAAATGATTCCAAAAATGCCACACATAAGATCTATCTCGATTGAGTTTCTGAATCGTATTGCGCTTCATCGAATGAAACGCCGTCCGTAAGTTCTTCTTGCGAAGTCGATTCGCCATCGAAAAATACATCGGATTGACTATCTGCGAATTCGGTGCGCAATCGCAGTCTCGTTATCGCTACGACATAAAAATAAAACGAAGTTGCTGCCCACAAATACCCCTGCTTGTTTACAAGAAAGATTTGATAAGCCAGAAGTGCAAGAAGAACCGAAATGCTTGCGCGAGCAATTGGATCATTTGCGAATCGACGAAAAAGCCATCGAGCATCGCGTGTTGTGATAGACAGAATTATTGCCAACAAAATGAACATCGGAATTCCTAATTCGGTGAGAACATCGACAAACAGCACGTGAGAATAAGGTTCTGAATTTGCAGCGCTGATCGCGGTGAATGCGTTGGATCCCAAGCCTATGAACCATGCCGCTGGGTGATGAAGGAATGCATTGAAAAGATCAAGGACATTCGCGATTCGAACACTGGTTCCTCCAGCGATGACATCAGCATCCCACCGCCGAATTTCCGCTGATCCGAGAATTTTCTGGGCAATAAGCAAAACCAACGGAACGAGAATGAGCAACCCCACGCTAGTTCCTAGAAATCCCAAAAGATTCTTGACTTTTGTTGAGAGTGGATAGAAGGCAACAGACAGGATGACGGCGAACACGATTTGGCCTCGCGAACCAGACTGGAGTGCGAGAATTGCACCAAGAAAAAATGCGCCAATACGAAGGATATTAAAGAAAAAAGATTTGAATCCCAATTGAAACAAAGCTGCAACCAACATAAGCGTCCCGCCAAGTTCTCCCATTGCAAGAGGATTTGTCCGAACAAGGGCATCAAGATTGACGCCGAGGCGACCACTCAAAAATGTGAATTGCGGATTCGTCAAAATAATTGCGCAGATGATTGATCCCAAAATCAAAAACGCGCGAAAGAACTTTTCGAACACTACGAGTTCGTCAATCAAAATTGGCGATATGACCATAAACAAGATCACGTATGGCAAACCCCATGTCGTCAAACCAAGGGCTGCTTGAAATGCAGGAGTCCAAAGTAAAGAAATGGCAGACCAAAGAAGAAGAGCGGCGACACCAATCCAAACTGATGTGATATAGCCTACGAATGGACGATTTTGACTGAAAATACAACGGAATGCACAAGTGGCAGCCGAGGCCGCAACGCAAACATTTGCAAGTGGCAAGATGCGTAGAAATATTCCAGATGATGCTTGAAGAGCCTGCTCGAAGGCATACATAGACATCACAAGCGCAAGGGCCCAAGCAGGACTAAAAGCACCCATAATGCACGCAATGGCGAATGTCCCAACTGTGATAATTTCAAACACTCGAGTGCTCCAATTGATCGCCGATCACGGGTCGTGCTTTGAAATCCACTGAAACATCATTCACTGACTCACATCCTTTGCTCGAAAGGAACGAATCGATCGGATAGAGTCCAAAATAGTGAGCGATGCTTTGCGCAGAAGTGTTGCACGAAGCATTGGATCATCCCAATTTGTTGGTGGACGATTCTCGAGATATTCCTGAATGAAAGCATCACGCCAAACGCGTGTACCGAAATTTTCTTCTTGATGCATTTTCTTGGCATAGCCGTCGATCGCTAATTCGATGCAGTATCCGACGCTAGACCAAAGAGCCACACCATTTGCACCTGCCTCGACGATTGGAGCAACCATATCTTCCAGAAATTGAGCCTGCGGCACAATCGTTCCAGCCTTTGCGACTCCGTTGGGTTGCCAGTACGGACTGATAGTTGGAATCACTGGCTTCCCAGCAGCAAGAATTTTTGCGATTCCAACACTCGAAATTCTCCAGGCTCGACCACTCTCTCGAACTGCGTCGGGAGTTTTTGGTTCAAACATAAGTGGGTCATAGACTGGGTAGACACTTGGACTGACCCAATCCTCTTCAGCAACAAGCGGAGCATAAATCTTGTAAATCCGATCGAGGAGTGCCTTCTTTGCTTCTGTCGTCGCATTGCTCCAATTCTTTCCATCAAGCCAGTAAGACAAAAATGGTGTTCCGTAATAGGTCCACTTAATATTCGGATAGCGCTCTTTGACTACTCGAATGGTTGCAATCATCGATTGAATTGTCGACTGATACTTTGGTGAATCCACTCCAGCCTGCAGATTTGAAGTGAAGGGGTCTTCAAAATCCAGCATGCCCCACGTAGGTACGCCACCCGCAATTTTTCTCGCGATCTCTTTTAAAACAGCATCAGTGTCAATACGCCCTGTCGATGCCGCCTGCGGATCGCAACCTTGATAGATGATCAGAAACTTTGATGCATCAAAAGCATCTGTGCGCTGTTCGACACTCGGATCTGGGATATCGTCGAAAAGAATCTTGAATTGTGCTGTTGGCTTCGGTTGAGGAGGTTGCTGGGGTGCTGCGAACAGAGATTTTCCAAGTGAAATCTCCACTCCAATAAAGAGGATGAGTATCGCAAGCAAAATTCTCATTGGTCGTGGCCAGTTATTGCAGGCATTTCGTGCCCCGCATCGCGAAGCGTCTTCTCGCGCCTTGCAAGTTCTAAATCTGCATCGACCATCATTGCAGCCAATTCTTCGACGGAGCACTTTGCTTGCCATTTCAATTCTCGCTGCGCCTTCGAAGCATCTCCAAGCAATTGCTCAACTTCAGCAGGGCGGAAATAGCGCGGATCAATCTCAACGAAATCTTTCGCATCCAGCCCAAGGCGAGCGAATGCGAGATCGCAGAATGTTCGGACTGAAATCATTTTCCCTGTCGCAATCACAAAATCGCCAGGCTTGGGTTGTTGCAGCATTCGCCACATCGCATCAACATATTCACCAGCAAATCCCCAATCGCGCATTGCGTCGAGGTTTCCAAGATAAAGTTTCTTCTGCATTCCAAGCTTTATTCGACCAACGGCCCGCGTAATCTTGCGTGTCACAAATGTCTCGCCACGTCTTGGGCTTTCATGATTGAACAGGATTCCACAACTTGCGTGAATTCCATAACTCTCACGGTAATTCACGGTAATCCAATGTGAAAAAGCCTTCGCGCATCCATAAGGCGACCGTGGATAGAACGGCGTCGATTCTTTCTGAGGAATCTCCATCACTTGGCCAAACATTTCGCTCGAACTTGCTTGATAGAAACGAACTTGCTTTCCAGACTGCTCTTGAAATGATCGAATCGCTTCCAAGAGTCGCGTCGTGCCAGTCGCCACCGTGTCTACGGTATAAACCGGCTGATCGAAACTTACTCGCACATGACTCTGCGCGCCAAGGTTGTACACCTCGTCTGGATTTGCCTTGCGAATGACTTCGGTCAAACCAATTCCATCTGTCAGATCGCCATAATGCAATTTCAGGCGTGCGCCGTGTTCGTGCGGGTCTTGATATATGTGATCGAGACGCTCCGTGTTAAAACTGGAACTGCGGCGAATGATTCCATGAACTTCATAGCCCTTCGCAAGCAGAAGTTCGGCAAGATAACTGCCGTCTTGTCCTGTGATTCCAGTGATGATTGCCTTTTTCATTGTGCGCGCCTCATGATTCGCAGGATAGACCAATCTGAGAGACTTTCGTTGGTCTATCAGTGGAGAGTTTGAAAGTTGATACCGTTTCAAGCGTCATGACAATCTCACCTATTTCAAGTCCATTTTATGGCGCGCGCATTGTCGTCACTGGAGGTGCTGGTTTTCTCGGGCGCATTGTCGTCGAGAGGTTGCGACAACGTGGGGCTGGCGAGATTCTCGTCCCGCGACGCGAACACTTCGACTTGACCCATGAACGAGATGTCGCACGCATGTATGCCGAAATGCGCCCAGACGTGGTCTTCCATCTTGCGGCGGAAGTGGGCGGCATCGGTGCCAACATGCGCAACCCTGGGCGGTACTTTTTCGCCAACATGGCGATGGCGCTTCATCTGATCGAACATGCAAGACAGGCAGGTCTCGGAAAATTCGTTCAAGTCGGGACCATCTGCGCATATCCAAAAATGACGCCTGTTCCATTCCACGAGAATGATTTATGGATCGGTTATCCAGAAGAGACAAATGCACCATACGGCATTGCAAAGAAAGCCGCGATGGTGATGCTTGATGGATATCAACGACAATACGGTTTGAAATCAACCTATGTCTTACCCGTGAATTTGTATGGCCCTGGCGACAACTTCGATGCAAACACATCGCATGTCATTCCGGCGCTCATCAAAAAATGCGTCGAAGCTGTTGATGCGTCCGCTGGTCATATCGATTGCTGGGGCACTGGTTCTGCAAGTCGAGAATTTTTATATGTTGACGACGCTGCTGAAGGAGTCATTCGCGCAGCAGAAGTTCTCGACACGCCCGAGCCGATCAATCTTGGAAGCGGACGCGAAATCTTGATACGCGACCTTGTTGTGCTGATCGCAAAACTCTCTGGTTTTAAAGGCGAAATTCGCTGGGATACTTCAAAGCCTGATGGTCAACCTCGCAGATGCTTGGATGTCTCAAGGGCTGCGTCACTCTTAGGTTGGCGTGCGAAAGTCGAATTCGAAACAGGTCTTACGAAAACGATTGACTGGTATCGCTCCAACCGACACGGCTGATTCGCTGCGAAAATATCCCACGCATCAACTCCATCCCGAAAGAACAATGGCAAGATCGATTCCACTGACTATCCCGTCTCGGTTGATATCAGCAACAGGGTTGTCGGTGGTTCCCCATCCTGCAAGCACGAATGCGAGATCCGTTCCGTTGATAAAACCATCTTCATTTACATCGCCAGGCAAAGTTGGATTTGCGCCGACCGAGCCATCGTTTCCAATGCGTTGACCTTTGATATCAGCCGATCCAGTTGCGCCATCGCTCCACACCACGACCGTTGCGGCTGATTGACGATATGAAACCATTTTACTTTTGCTGCTTGCTCCGTCGACAAGAACGGCTCCGCTTGACCATGCATTCGATCCGTCATCGTTCAATCGGCGGGCGTAGAGCGACGCTTGTCCAGATGCAGCTGATGATTGCCATGCGAATGTTGCGCCACCGCCGCAACGTACTGCTGTGAAGTCTGCGGAATAGAGAGTTGTTGGCGGCAAGAGACTCGCACCAGATTCGCCCCACAATCGTGTTCCGGTTCCATTCAAAGCGAATGATTGCGCGGCGACGCTATATGTAGAAGTATTTGGCACTTGCTCTGGCCAGACAACATAAACGCGATTGGTTGGGCCATCTGCTGCGAAAGTTGGGCTGACACGATTGAGCGTGGTTGATGAAGTCACAGCGGCTCCATTCGCACCAAACTGCGCAACGCCTGCAGTATTGAGAACTTGGACATAGCTCTGAAGTGGACCTGACGTGTACCAGCAGAAAACATAACCAACTCCATAGACCGATTGGCAATTTGGATAGTTTCCGAATTGGAGCGATCCCGTCGAGAACACGACAGAAGGCGCCGTGCTTCCCGCAGTCCATCCAACGACGCCTGTAGGAGAAATCCTCCACGCCTTAATAGTTTTTGCGCCAGTGAATCCAACTTGGCGCACGCACGAAAGCATCACGCCACCAGTTGCATCTGCAGCGGGCCAGAGATCTGCGTTCCAAGTTTGCGCAGTGCCATCTTGAATAGTGACAGGCGTCGACCAGATTGCGGCGCCAGTCGTAACATCAAACTTTTGAACTTTGCTTGCGGAATTCTCGAGCCATGAACCATAGATCGATCCATCAAATGGATCTTGACAGACCTTTGGATTGGCGACAGATGCACCAGCTGTGCCGAGCGTTGTCGTCCACAAGATTGCGCCAGCGTCACTGAGCAAAGAAAAACTGATTCGATCTCCACCGAGTCGATCGTCGTTGTAGGCAACCGCAAACTGATTTCCGCTGACAACCCACGAACTGTAATCAACCGTCGAGGAAAAACTGCGATCAGCAACAAGCACGCCGTTCGCTCCCCACATCGGCATTCCAGATGCATTGAATCGATTCGCGCGAACGTCATATCCACCTGTTGCGTTGTCGAACCACGACATGCAAAAACCGCCGTCGGTGGTGCCGCTCATTTTCGCTTGAACTTGATCGTTCGCTCCTCCACCGAGCGTTGTTGAAGATGATGGTGTCCAAGCCAAGCAAGCTGCCGCAACACAAACCAAGCATGCACCGATAACGACCTTTGTTTTCACAATCTAAGTATGACACAGATTTGCGCGACCGCAAAAAATGTGGCGCATTTCCTTTTAAGCTCGAATCAAGATCAGTCAAAAAGACCTTTTTCGACTGGTTTCTCGGGAAGTGGCGTGCAAGGTGTGACAGGGCCAGGAAATGATTCATAGTCCGCATTTGGATTTGCGTCGATCCAAGTGACAAAAGCCAAGACTTCCGAATCAATACCAGACTCTCGCCAATGTTCCCCAAAGACCGTCTTCACCCCAAGCCAGATGTGGGCGAATGCATTGCGACGTGCGAGCGATTCATGTGGAAGAAGTTGCGGCTGAATGCGCGCGCCAACCAGAGCGACTTGATCGCGAATCGTTTTCAGCTGTACCGAATTCATGTATTCAAATTACCCTCTCTGCAATGTTGACACACATCATTTCGTTGTTGATGGGATTTGTTCCGCCGCCAGTTGTCGCAACGCCAGTTGCTGCCCAGAAGCAAGAAGCCAAACAAGAAGCCATACCTGTGATTGTCCCCGATGGATTCAAGATTGAAATATTTGCAAAGGAACCATTCGTCGCAGATCCTGTTGCGATCGACATGGATTCGCAAGGGCGAATATTTATTGCTGAGAGCGAGCGACAAGAACGCGGGGTTGAAGACAACCGATCAAGTCCATTCTGGTTGATGGAAGATCTGACTGCACAGACCGTCGAAGATCGCCTTGCGTATTACGAAAAATACAAAGACAAGCGCAAAGGTGGCATGGACTATTACACCGCCTTTGCAGATCGAATTCGCATGGTTGAAGATTCGAATGGCGATGACATCGGTGATCGCGGCACAAATTTCTCGCGAGATTTTCGCGAGCCACTTGATGGAACCGGCGCGGGAATTCTTGTAGATGGCAACGATATTTTTTACACCTGCATTCCAAATCTCTGGCGCTTGCGTGATGCGAATGCAGATGGAACAGCCGACTCAACTGATTCGATGTTCCGTGGATTTGGTGTGCGTACCGCACTACGCGGTCATGACATGCACGGACTGACCATCGGCATGGATGGACGAATCTATTGGTCAATCGGCGACCGCGGATATCACGTAACAACGCGCGAAGGCGTGGTGCTTGCCGATCCCAAATCGGGCGCAGTCTTTCGGTGTCGGCCTGATGGATCGCAGTTAGAAGTTTTTGCAACTGGGTTGCGCAATCCCCAAGAACTTGCATTCAATGAATATGGTGATCTCTTTACGGGCGACAATAATTCTGATGGTGGAGATCGCGCGCGATTTGTCTATGTGATGCCGCACGGCGAAACTGGATGGGATATGAATTATCAAACGCTTGAAGGTGTGAATCAGCGTGGACCGTGGAATCAAGAGGGAATTTGGCATGTCCGCACTGGGCCTGATACGCAGTATCCAGCATGGTCATTACCGCCGCTTGCACATATCGGCAGCGGTCCCTCTGGACTTGCATATGCGCCGGGAACTGGAATGCCAAAGGAGTGGGATCGCCGCTTCTATCTCTGCGATTTTCTCGGAAGCGAAACGCAGAGCAGTGTGATTGCAGTTCAAGTCGAGATGGATGGCGCGGGATATAAAGTTGAAAATTCCAAACCATTTGCGACGAATGTTCTTGCGACTGATGTGACATTCGGTCCCGATGGTCGTGTGTTTGTCAGCGCGTGGGGCGGCGGATGGTTTTCCACCAACAAAGGAACGATTTATGCGATCTCAGATCCAAAGATTCGTGATGCTGTCGAATCTGTACAGACTCGCGCGATCTTAAAATCTGGATTTACTTCGCGATCAATCAGCGAACTGATCCCGATGATGGAGCATCCCGACATGCGCGTTCGTCGTGGTGCGCAATTTGCACTTGCGTCGATGGGATCGCTGAGCACATTACAACTGCTCGCACTCGCACAGGCAGGTGAAGCAGATGGGAGTGATGATTCGGCTGAAACGAATGATCGACTACGAAAACTGGCACAGATTCACGCCATTTGGGCGCTTGGAATGCAAGCGAGTGGAATTCGCTGCACTGCGGTGACTGAACCAGATCCGTTGGCGCCGATTGTTTCGATGCTCGATTCGGACGATGCCGAAGTACGAACACAAACTGCGCGTGTGCTTGGCGATACAGGATATATGGCCGCTGCTTCGAAGTTGATCGAACATATTGTTGATGAAAGCTCTCGAGTGCGCGCTGCGTGTGCGCTTGCATGTGCTCAATTGGCAACGAAGTCGAAGTCTGCGATGGCGGATGCGATTCCTGCGCTGACCGCTGCGCTCTTCGAAAACGACACAAAGGATGCATTCTTGCGCCACGCACTTGTTGTGGGCCTTGCAGGTTGCGCAGACTCGGCAAAGCTTCAGGAACTTTCCGCGGATCAATTTGCGAGCGTCCGACTTGGGGTTCTGCTTGCGATGCGTGTTCAAAAAGATCCTGCGATCGCCCGCTTTCTGTTCGATCCGGATTTTCGTATTGCGACTGAGGCAGCGCGTGCAATCTGGGACGTTCCGATTCCTAGAGGATTCGCTTCTCTTGCCGCAGCAAGTGGACGACTCGGAACACTTTCCAACGAATCGAAGGTGAATGCCCCAATTGTTGCTCTTGCCTTCAAACGCGAACTCTGGAAGAACGAAACTGCAGCTTCATCGAAAGAGCTTGAGAGCGCGAAAGCATTCAATCGCACGGCAGATGAGATTGGCGAAGCAAACGAAGCTGTCGGATTTTCTGATCATGGAAACAACTATCTGCAACGATTGAGCGGAGTAGTGACTGCGCCTGAAGGCGGTAAATATCAGTTCTATCTCACAAGTGACGACCATTCGGTGTTGACGATTCAAGAAGTTGGCGCGCCAAAAAGTACGCAAGTGATCGCGCGTGTTGATGGATATTCCGATCCAACAGGATGGGAGAGTGATCCATCTCAGATTTCCGCTGCGATTCAATTGCAAGCGGGAAAGAAATATTTGCTTGAAGCGCGACACGCACAAGGCGGAGGCGGAAATCATTTGGCAATCGGTTGGAAGTTGCCAAGTGGATCCTTCGAGCGGCCAATTGGACGCGTTGAAGTCGACCCCAACATTTCTGCGTTCGCGCGAAGAACGATCGCGGCAAATCTTGCGCTTGGAACACTTCAAGGAACGCTTGGCGCCAACAATGAAGGTGCGATTGCCATCGCAGCGATTGCTGCGAATCCAAAATTGCCAAAAGCGATCAGGATGGAAGCGCTCGCTGCACTTAGTGAATATCAAACACCTAGCCGACGCGACCGTGTTCATGGGCGTGTGGACATGCTTGCTCCTGCTGCACGCGATGCAGTTGCATTTCGCCGCGCGTTGACGATGAATCTTCCAATGCTTGCGAAAGATTCGGATGGTGACCTTCGTGCGAGCGCTCTGAAACTTGCGACGACCTCTGGAATTGCGCTTGATCAACGTGCAAACTTGGATGCGGTTCTCGATGCAACGCGACCAAGCGCCGAACGCGTTGCATGCCTTGGACAATTAGCTGCTGCGAATCACGAAACACTCGGTCAAGCGCTCGATGCATCGCTTGTATCGTCCGATCCAGACCTGCGGATTTCTGCGCGTCAATACCTTGCGACTGTTGACCCAGCGAGATCACTTGATGAAGCGAAGAAAGCAATTGCTTCTGGTAGCGAGCCTGAACAGCAATCCGCTATTTCTTTGCTTGGCCAATTGACGCGCACTCCAAACACCGCGTTAAGTCAGAGTGCGAATCAAGAATTGAACGGCTTGCTTGATCAAATGAACAAAGATTCAGTCGCCGCTGGACTGCGATTAAATTTGATCGAGACAGCACTCGCAACTGGCGATGCGAATTCTGCAAAGGTCGCTGCATTCATGTCCCCCAAGCAAGGAACAAGTTTGACGGATTCGCTCTCTCCAAATTTGTTGACTGGAGGCGATCCGGTGCGCGGCCGCGAAGTGTTGATGTATCAATCTTCTGCCGCATGTTTGCGCTGCCACGCCATTGCGGGAGTCGGAGGACATGCTGGACCGGCACTCGACGGAGTTGGTTCTCGACTCGATCGACACGCAATTCTCCAATCATTGCTCGAACCGCAAGCAGTCATGACTGCGGGTTATGGCACAATTTCTGCGATGCCACCGATGGGCCCCCTACTCACGCCGCACGAAACGCGAGATCTCGTTGCTTATCTGGTGTCGCTCAAGAGTGCGCAGAAATAAATTTCAAATCCAGAATTGCTTCAATCGCGACCCAAGGTCATTGTCAACGCAGGACCGTTCAACTTGACCGCATCGATGTCTTTGCCCATTTGAAATACAACAGTTTCTGGCTCTTCAAAATAACCAACACCTTGAATATTTTGCGCAGCAGATCCATTCCATGAAATACCTAGTGCAAGTTTGCCTGTGTCATCAATCTTGCCAATGATCGATCCGTGTCGCGCAGACAGTCCAGCAGCGCTATCAGCCCATGCATCATCGACGAGGACGCCAGAGAAATCTCCGTCCCTAGTAATCGTCGCGGTTCCTGTTCCTGCGTTTCCATCACTGGTATAAAAATTGACAGTCCAGCGACCTACAAACTGAGTCATAAAATTTGGTTGAGTTGTCTTTGGTTTTCCATATGGCGGACCTGCCGCAACGCCCTGCTCATGAAGTGCGAAGGCGATGTTTCCACCCTTTGCAAAATTTCCATCAGGACCATACTCGCGGATATTGATTCCCATCGAACCAAAAGATGGTGCACTGACCATACCTTCAAATTTTTCAGTCTGACTCGTACTCCATGCGATCGTGACTTGCGCGACACCCGCAGTGACCGAGCCAGAAACGATTCCAGTCCTTCCAACTCCATGAGCTGCCTGCCAAACAGAATCAATAAGCGAACCGTTCAGTTTTCCATCTGCGCCAATGGAAAGTCGCGCTTGTCCGCCGCTTGTTTGGTCTTGTGCTGTGAAACTGCCAGACCAACGACCAATTGTCGAAACGCTTTCACCTGCGATCGGCCCAGGTTGTGTGGGCGGTGAATTGCACGCGCCAAACGTCAAAGCCGTGGCGATAAAAAAGAATCTTGAGATTGATTGAATGGACATACGCCGTAACTTACAGCCCAAAGGCTGCAAGCACGATCGCGAGATCAATGCCATCAACAAAATTATCGCCATTTGCATCGCCACCAGGTTCGGAGGTTCCAAATGCCGCCAAGATAATGGCGAGATCAAATCCATCAACATGGCCATCGCCATTGCGGTCGGCTGGAATTGGAGGCGGTCCAAATTCGGTGAATGTCAGAATTGGACCATCTCCAGTATTTCCAAATGCATCAACCGAGCGCACGGAATAACTGACCAGCGATCCTGCGGCCTGCGCAGGCATCACGCCGCGCCAAAGACAATTGCCCGTCAACTTCATCGCGGCCGACTGCGAAAGAACACCGCCGACTCCAAATCGAAGTGTCACGCTTCGCGCATGAAAACCCATATGACTCGTGTATGCATCGCGAAGTTCGACTCGCACAGGATGCGCCGCACCAACGACAGTTCCTGCGATCACTTGCTCAGTTCGTACATTGACAGGTGGCAATGTGTCGATCGCACCGTTATTCATATAGATGCGATTCTGAAATGCGCCACTTTCACCTTGACCCGTGACGATGTCGTATCGACCGTCGCCGTCGAAGTCCGCAACTTTCACATCAAGCGACGCATCTGTTGACGCAGTAATGATATTGGTCACTTGCGTGAAAGCACCAGTGCCGTTGTTGCGATAGATGCGCTTCGTTGCGCCAAGCACTGCAACCACGAGATCGAGATCGCCGTCATTGTCCATATCGAAAAACTTGCTGTCGTTATCGTCGACTGAAGGATTAGGAGAAATCGAAGTGGAAACATTGGTCCAAGAAGTACCTAATCCATTTGCATTTTTCGCCAGAAGTTCTGCGTTGTTCGTTCCAGCATTTGTTCCAATCAAGTCAAGATCGCCATCGCCATCGATGTCGCCTGCGTCGTATGCATATGCCGTTGCGTCATTTGGAAAATTCCCACCCGCAGCGAAAACTCCCGAACCATCATTCAGCCAAAGTCTGCTTTGACTTGGAGTCGATGCACGCGTGCCAACAAAGAGATCGAGATCGAAATCGCCATCGGCGTCGAAAAAGAGAACGTCCATTTGCTGTGAAATATTCCCCGTGGGAATTCGCCCTGTCGTTGCATCTGTGAATCGACCACCACCATCGTTGAGATACAGACGTGGTTGTCCCGTCGTGCCAAAACGAGATGTTCCAGAATTGCAAAGCGCAATATCAAGATCGCCATCTGCATCGACATCGCCGAATGTTGCGCGAGCAGTCGAGGTGTTGAGGGTTGGAATGCGCACAGTGGTTTCGTTGGCAAAGACGCCCGCACCATTGTTGATCAGCAAGAGCATTTGCCGGCTGTAATCCTGGCCAAGCAAGAGATCAACATCTCCGTCGCCATCCACGTCACCAAATTCTGCGCTTCGAAAACATCCAGTGATGCCTGCCACTCGCGTGTCGGTCTGATCACTGAAAACACCAGCTCCACTATTTATATAGATGCGTGGCTTGAGAAGCGTCCCGAGCGATGAATAGCCCTGTCCATTTGCGAAACAGATATCTAAATCGCCATCGGCGTCGATGTCGGCGACTGCGATCTGATTTGTGTATTCGGCTTGAACTGGGAAGCGAGCTGTTGTCTGATCGACGAACTGAATCTGGGCCGCCGCTGCGTAACCGGAGGCAAGGGTTACAAGACAGACAATAGCGTGGGTGCGTGGAATCATTGTTCAAAGAAACCTAGCACAGAAATAAGCAAAATCGACTTTATTTTTTAATTTTCTGAAATAGTCGGATGGCTTATTGCCCAATACCTTGCAAATCGCGATGTATCTGTGTTGAAACTGAATAAACGCTATCGCCACGACTTGATCGCTGGGCGGGGAACTTTGATGACGGATGAATGGCGCGTTGACAGAATTTTTAGTTACACAATCCCCACGCAGAGAGCAGGATTGCCAGATCAAGACCATCGACGACTCCATCGTTGTTGATGTCCCCTGCGGCTGCCTTTCCACTTGTTGCCCAAGAAGAAAGAACAATCGCCAGATCAAGCCCTCCGACGGTTCCGTCGCCATTGAGATCAGCGTCGCAACCACAAGAAAGAACGCCATCGCACTCATCTGGCACGCCATTGAAATTGCAATCGTTGGGCAAGATTCCATCGAACCCTTCTGCGCGCACCAACACATTGGCCTGCGTCAAGTAACCGTAGATCACCGACGCAGACAAGTTATTGATGTTGACTGTGCCGATTGACCCGAAAGAAATCCAACTGCGGAACAATGGCCCGCTCAAATCCGCCGGCGTCACTGCTTGATTCCCATACGGATCTTGGAAGTACACGCCAACAAAGAATGATGTTCCTGCTGGTCCGACTTCGGTAGGCGTGATGAACGTGGTGTGGAAGATGCTCGTGTTTGGATCGCGGACAGTCGTGCTTGCTTGCGCGATCACTTGTGCGTCATTGGGAATTCCGTCGCCGTTTGGATCACTCCAAAGAATCACCTCATATGGATGAGACGAAATGCCATTACCGATGACAACTGAAATGCCACCGATCCACTCGCTTCCAGCCACCGTGTTGAACTGATTCAGCCACACAAGGTCTGCTGCGGCAGTCACTCCATAGTTCCCTTCGCGAGTTCCATCATCAAGTAGATAAACACTTTCAGTTGGTGGGTCGCCTAATTGACATTCGTCTGGAATCCCATCGCTTTGACAGTCGAGGCTGAACCCCGTTGCAATATCCGTGCTGTCGATCAAGCCATTCTGATTGCAGTCTTCGCACTCATCCGGAATTCCAGATCCATTGGAATCTTGACTCTCTCCAGATGTGAGATCGCAGGAATCCAAGATCCCATTCTCATTGCAATCTTGATTCACCAATTGGCAGAGATCGGGAATGTTGTCATCGTTGCAATCTTGCGAAAACAAACTTGTTTGACATTCATCCGGGATGCCATCGAGTTGGCAATCGGGACTCGTACCGTTTGCGATATCTACGTTGTCGAGCACTCCATTCTCATTGCAATCTTCGCATTCGTCTGGCGTGCCAGATGAGTTGACATCTGCGCTGATCCCGTTGGCGATATCACAAACATCGAGTTGATTGTTGATATTGCAGTCATTCTGTCTGCGAAGCGAGACGCCTCCAAGAATCCACTTGCCTGGGAATGGCAGCGAATCTTCTAAGCGTGAAAATTCCTCTGCTCCATCAGCAAGAGCGTTGGGGTTGATGGTGGAGTTCTTGCCAATGATCCACGACCGATTGAATATGGCTGCGCCCGATGTGTCGACTGCTGCGGGGAACAAGGATGTGACCGCATTTGTATTGGTAATCGCTCCGACAAAGAATGATGTTCCATTGGGACCTACATCGATATCCGCGATATCAAAGCGGCGCATTTGGCTCAGTGGCGCGGCAGTTGTTGCCACGCTTGCGAGAACTTGCGCATCATCTGGAATGCCATCGTTATTTGGGTCAGACCAAAGGTAGACGGTGACTGGATGGTTGTCAGGCATCATTACAAACATGCATTCGATTGCAGTGATGAGATTCGCGTTGTCCGCGACACGGAACTGTGTCAACCAGGCCATATCAGTTCCAATAGAGCGCACCCCAAATTCAGGTCCAGTATCTGACAGACGGTAAAGCTGCGGTGTGAGAATCTGGCAGATGTCGAGTGCGCTGTTCAAGTCACAGTCCAACGACGGGTCTGCAGCGATGTCGCAGCTATCAACAATTCCGTTCGAATTGCAATCTCCAACAGCGAGTTGGCAATCATCTGGAACGCCGTTCTGATCGCAATCATTGTTCGTAAGTTGACAACTATCAAGCACGCCATCTTGATTGCAGTCTGGAGCGCCTCCAGTAATTTCGCACGCGTCTGCAGTACCGTTGTTGTTGCAATCCGGTTCGCAAACATCCAGAACACCATTGGCGTTGCAATCACCGAATCCAGAATCTAAATCGCAGCCATCTGGAACGCTGTTCTCATTGCAGTCCGCAGTTCCTGGACGAGCAAGTAGCAATGCAGGTTCGAGAGCACGACCACTGATTCGAAGTTCATCCACCGATCCTTTTACGCGCTGATTGAACTGTCCCGTTGTGCTGGTGTGTGCGCCAATCACGAGTGGGGCGTTCGTCAGAACCCGTCCTTGACTGAGGAACATCACCTTGTCCATCTGTTGATCAAGAACAAATGTGACCTCACTGCGTCCTGCATCAAAAATGGCGGCGACATAGTGCCATTGATTGTCCGAGATGGAAAGCCGACTTGAAACTGTCCAGAAACTTGAATTCGCAGTTCCTCCATTTCCAAAAACAAGCGCAATACTCTTTTCATTCCACTGCGATCCGAAGTTGCGAATTCCAACATTGGGATAATCGGCAGCCTGCACAAGGAACATCCAATCGAGGAACTTATCGCCATCCGTCAGGCGCTTGCGCTGAACTAATGTTTGACGACCTTCAGATGTCGATCCCGTTGCAAGCGTGTCAATCTTGACCCACGCCTCGACAGTAAAACTATTGCCATTCGAAGCGCACTCTCCTTGCGGATCGTTCACCACGAAATGCCCAGTGTTGTTTGATGATGGTGCCAGCCCAGTCGCACTTTCATTCTCTTGGCTTGTTGCGGGCACAAACTGATTTGGGCGAGAGGTCGAAGGCAAAAGTCCAACACCATTTCCGGTGAGACCAAAGGGTCCAGAATCCACAACCTGCTGACTCGACTGCTCGAACCTCCAATAGCCGCTGACATCTGCTGCTGTGGGTTCACAGGAATCAATGATGCAGTTGTGATTGCAATCAATGGCTGCGCCAGTTGCAATTTCTGTGCTATCTGCAATTCCATTGGCATTGCAATCGCGGGTCAAATCGGGGATTCCATTTGCATCGACGTCGGTCATAGGTTGAAACGCGCTCGTCGGCACGGGACTGCGTGCTTGGCCCGACGGCTGCCATTCGAGAAATACGCGAGCGTCGCCACCACCTTCGTAGTAATCCACACGAAATGCATATCGCTGACCAGCCACAAGAGTGACAGTCCCTGCAATCCACTCGAGCGCGCTTTGGGGAACCCAAGCATCTATCACGGGAAGTCCATTGATCCACAATCGGAAACCATCATCACTGCGAGAGAAAAAGGTGTACACACCTGACGTTGGCGCAGTCAGCGTGCCCATCCAACGCACAGAAAATTCGTTCTGTGGAACGAGCGGATCGGGCGACCCCCCTGCCCAGTCAAATGAAATAGTTGGATCGATGCGGACAAGAACCCGTCGTCGAAAATCTCCAGCCTGACTGACTTCATCGTCAAAGTACTGCGCAATCAAGCCGGTAGCAAACAAAGCTTCGTCTGAATCTGCCATACCGTTTCCATCGCCGTCTTCACAATCCTGACACTCATCAGGTACTCCGTCGAGATTTGCATCCAACGATGTGCCCGATGAGATGTCCAAATGGTCTGCGATGTTGTTGCCGTTGCAATCTGCAAAATCGAAAAACACAGACGCATTTGATTTGTATTCAAATGGCGCATCGTTTCCAAATCGCTCAAATCTGCGCGGTGAAAAATCTGCTTGCGGAGCGACGAGTTCGGCTGCCGATCGCGCTGTTGGAGGAAATTCAAAAAGTTGAAGCGAAGGAATCTGTGCGGGGCGCGCGGCGGCCTTCTTGGATGACTGTGTGGATGAATCGGCGGCTGAAACGGTGTCATCCACGCGATTGACTCCCACCCACGAGGCGCGACTATTGCTTTGAATCTCCGTGACTTCGATCTGATCCGTGTTTTCGTCTTGGCTTGGGCGAGGGGAAATCGCTCCATCAACAACTGGACTCTGTCCTTGTGCTACTACTGACAAGCCAAGAAGCAGAGCAAAAATAATTATTTTATTTAAATGAGACATCCAATAAATATATATGAGATAGAACGCTATGCAAATTTATTTTGAAGAAATTTACAGTTAATAAATAGGGTTCTCAGACCATCACTTACCAGTAATTTTATTTACGCCGACGGGCTTTCACAAGATTCTTGATGGACTGCCGAGCAGAATCGCCACTATTCGCACCCATTGCTCCAGCATTTCGCCCTTCTTGACGGCCCTGTCCCGCCGCACCACCACCCGAACTTTGCATCTGCGAATTGAGTTCGCGAATTCTTTGGCGCATCCGAAGAACGCCATTTACTCCACCACCCTGCAAGTATGCAGAAGCCGCAGCATTCGCTTCTGAAAAGAGACCATCAAAGATGATTGTGCTCGTGGCGACATCAATGCTGATTCCCACAACGCCCAGATCGGAGATGAGTGAAACAACTGCATCGATCCGTTCATCATCCTTGGCAACATTGCTTGAGATCAGCGATGCGAGCGCGCGCGTCGTCGTGATGTGGATCGGCTCGTTCAATCGACGCATATCGACAACTGCTTGCATAGCAGGTTCCATCTTGTCTCTTGTCATCAATTTCACATCGCGCTGTTCTCCATTAAGTACGAAGATTCGACTTGAAATATTCGCAAGCGCCATTGCCAATGCACGACCCGTTGCAATGTTGCCTTGTGAATATGGGTCAGAAATATCTCGCGCACGCTCCTCTGCGGATAAGACCTTATCGATCGAACCACCCGTACCGCCTTGCGGAATCGTCAAAGCGCGAACACCCATTTCGTGCAGAAGCCAGAGGCACCACTGAATTGGAGCGTCAGTCATGGTCTGCCCGGATGCAAGTCCTTGCCCAAGAACTCCGCCGATGGATGGAACAAGCGGTTCCTTTGCCGCAATCAATGGCAAAAGCGCGTTGAGCACACTTCCAAGCGTTTCTTGAGTTTGAATTGTCAGTTCGATTTGTTGACCGTTGAGAATCATTGAAGGCATACAAGAAGCCTATCGGTTTCGTACCGTATTCGCATGCGTATACGAAGATTGCTCGCTCAATTTTTTTCACTCGCCCTTACGACGAGTGCCATCACATCGAATATGCCTTGCGCTGCTGATGAAATCACTCCGCCTGATTTCGCGTGGTGGCGAGAAGCACGATTTGGAATGTTTGTGCATTGGGGTTTGTATAGCGAAGCGGGAAGTGTTTGGAAGGAGCGATTTCTGCCTGGGTGGAGCGAGTGGATGCTCAATCGCAAGAAGATTCCTCCCGAGGAGTATTACGCAGAGTTGATGCCACGATTTGATCCTGCAGATTTCGACGCGAATGCGTGGGTGCTCGCCGCAAAAAATGCTGGGATGAAATACATCGTGATCACGACAAAGCATCACGAAGGATTTGCGAATTGGCCAAGCGCCGTCAGCGATCGAGATATTGCTGCAACGAAATTTGGAAAACCATTTTCAGAAGGTGGGCGCGGTCGCGATCCACTACGAGAACTCGCTGACGCATGCGAACGCCACGGAATGAAGCTGGGATTTTATTACTCACTATTGGATTGGGCGCATCCAGACTATCTCCCACGCCGCGAGTGGGACGTGCGACCAATCGATGGCGCGGAGTACGCCCGTTACGCACAATTTATGCGTGCGCAAGTGAAAGAACTTCTTGATGGACGATATGGAAAGATTGCTGTGCTTTGGGGCGATGGAGATTGGGAACACGGAGCACGCGAACATACGAGCGATGAGATTGTTGCGATGGCGCGTGCGTTACAGCCTGGAATTCTTGTGAACAATCGTTGGGCTCTGCCAGGTGATTATGCGACGCCAGAAAATTCGATCCCAGATGCAATACTTGATCGTCCGTGGGAGACCTGCATGACACTTAATGGATCTTGGGGATATGCGCGTGACGATCATGATTTCAAAGCCGCGCCAGTCGTCTTGCAAAATCTCGCAGATATTGTTTCCAAAGGCGGGAATTATCTTCTGAACATTGGACCAGATGGACGCGGGCGAATCGATCCGGAATCGCTTGCAGTGCTTGCAGGGATCGGTCAGTGGATGCAAGCGCATTCGGCATCTATATATAGGAATGGACATACGCCACTTCCCATTCCAGAGTGGGGACGATGGACGATGGGGACAAATCAAGACGGCAGCACAACAATCAACGCGCATATTTTTTCGCCTCCAAAATCAGGATTGATTCGTCTTGACGGGGTCATCGATAATCCGGCAGCGGTACGTGTGCTTGGTAGAGAGTTTGCTGCGCCGACATTTCGTCGAGAGGGTCCAGACTTGATCGTCAATCTTGATTCTTCTGTCTTGGATGCAATTTCGAAAACATCTGCACATTCTGTAATTGCGATTGACTTTATGACACCTCCCAGAATCTTGACCGCGCCTGTGATCGTGGGAGATGATCGGATGTTCGTTGGCACATCGACCGTGCGCTTTGCGCTACCGCCAACTGGCGCAACGATTCATGTCACAACTGATGGATCGCAACCAAATGCGAACACGCTTGCGCTCACTTCGAATCCTCAGGGTGAATTCGCAATCGTGCTCGACCGAACTTCGACTTTGCGGGCGCGAACAAGTTGGCAGGGAAACATGAGCAATGCCGAGACAACACTCACTTTCGTGCGCAGCGAATTATTGCCAGCGAAAAAATGTGGCGACACTGTCGGTCTTGATGCACGAGTGATTGTCGGCACATTTGAAATCGTTCCAGCGAATGATGCTTTTGAAAACGCGACGCAGAAGAGCGTGATGCAATCGGTTGCGATTCCAGTCGGCGTGCCCGCCGACCGATACGCAATACAACTTCGCGGCATGATCGATGTGCCAGCAAGCGGTGTCTATCGATTCGAACTCGCAAGCGATGATGGGAGTGAGTTATGGATCGACGGCGTACGTGTCATCAATAACGGCGGATTGCATGGGGCTGTACCAAAGGTCGGTGATGTCGCACTTGCGATTGGTTGTCACGATCTTGATGTTCGAATGTTCGAGTCTGTTGGAAGTGAAGCGCTTGCTCTTCGTTGGCGACTGCCGATGACGACACAATTCGCGGAGATCCCTCTGGAAGCTTTTCGCAGCAAGCGCTGAACAATGTGCGAATCACCTCGCAAGCGGCACAAGCGTGATTGATCGCAGGTTCATTACTGCGGAACCTGCCTTCGACAACGGCTTCACCACAATTTCGAAATCGCCGGTGGGACACGCGATCGTTCCCATATCCACTGCTTTGAAATCGCACCAGTTTGCGCTGGCTTGAATGGTTGATTCAACGCTTTCGGTTCCAGCATCCGAAACCGAAACGCGATATCGACTGCCTCCTTCATTTGGAGCCGCTGCGACGTCTGCAGTCACGTTATATTTTCCCCCCGATTGAAGTCGAACTGCCCATCGTGCAGTTCCGTCAACATCTGTCCAGTAACCAATGTTGTCACACTTTTCCTCATAGATCAAGCGACCGCGCAACTCTGCGTCCTTCGCCGTCAAATGAAATATCCCAGCTGTGTCGGGAAGAACTGCGAATGCGACAACTTTCGGTTCTCCAGCAATATCAACTGCGATCACACTACTCACATCATCTGGTGCAACGACTGGAATTGAGATCGCCCAACCATCACCTTGTCGGGATGCTTTCGCAGCGAATCCTGTTGCGCCCAAAAGACGCGCAGAAAGAACTTCGCTGGTCAAACCAGGAATGAACAGCGCATTCGTACTGCCATCTACAGATTTCGGCCATTCAAAGATGTGAAAATAAAGTCTCATTTGACCATTCGGCAACGACTTCTGCGTGCAGCGTCCCCAAGGCAAGCGAACAAATGGGCTCGCGTGTGTTCCATAAATTGCATCGCCGTTCGTTTCCATCCATTGACCGATGCGCATAAGTCGATCAATTGATTCTTGCGGAATTTGTCCATTGGCTTGCGGGCCAACGTTGAGCAAGAAGTTTCCACCTTTGCTTGCGATGTCACAAAGCATGCGAATCATTTCTTGGGCACTTTTCCAATTGTGATCATCGCTTTTGAATCCCCACGTGTCGTTCATGGTCATACATGTTTCCCAATCACGACCTGGAAATCCTGTTGAAGGAACTTCTTGCTCAGGAGTTCCATAATCGCCCGCCCAATCGCCTTCGCCGTTCATGCCAGCCATTCCTGATCGCCCTTTATCAACACGATTGTTGATGATGATGTCTGGATCGAGCGAATGAACATACTTTGCAAGATCAAGACCGTTCTCGTGCGTCCACGACTCTTCCCATTCGCCGTCGAACCAAAGAATTCCAATCTTGCCATACTTGCCAGAGACCAATTCTTTCAATTGTTCTTTCATATATCCGATATATCGATCGAAGTCTGCATCTTCATTCTTGCGCGGATCCCATGAACGGTGCGGAACATAATCGTCGTGGGTCCAATCCATAATCGAGTGATAAAAACACAATTGAATGCCTCCGCGCTCACATGCACGCGCAAGTTCGAGCAAGATGTCTCGTTTGAATGGAGTTGCCATCACATCAAAATTTGAAACCTTCGAATTCCAAAGTGCAAATCCATCGTGGTGCTTGCTGGTGATGACGATGTACTTCTGCCCGGCAAGCTTTGCGATGCGAACCCACTCGTCTGCATTGAAATCAATCGGATTGAACTGCGTCTGCAACTTCATATATTCCACCGGTTGAATTTTTCCCGAATTCAAAATCCACTCACCCACGCTTGGGATCGACTTACCCTCCCACTGACCAGCTGGAATTGCGTAAAGCCCCCAGTGAATGAACATGCCGAAGCGTGCATCGCGGAACCATCCCATGCGTCGATCGAGATCGGCTTTCGCCGCAGTTGGCGCGGGTGAAGCGGAAGCCTGCGCCAGAGATTTGGCAGGAAAGATCAAAGACAGAACAGCAACACAGCAGAGAATTATTGTTCGCATCAAGTCAGCGTACTGCAGTGTCGACCGCATGCATTGCTTCCGCCAATTGGTCGAAGCTGTGCGATCCCACCATCGTCTGCGACAAGGATCCATCGCGGCGAAGAATAAAAATCGTCGGAATCGAACGAACGGACGAAAATGGTTTGCCTACAGGCGGCGCTGGTGCGACCATCGGATAAGAAATTGATTTGTCGGCAAGAAATTTCGTCACCGTTGCTTTTGGTTCATTCGATACTCCAATGACGACTAAATCATTCGGGTATGCCTGAGCAAGTTGTTCCAGAGCTGGAAGAGTCGCTCGACACGGACCGCACCATGTCGCCCAGAAATCAATAAAGACAATCTTGCCTTTCAATGTCGAGGGATTCAATTCGCGACCATCAATCGAAGTGAATGAATAGTTCAGTGCAGCAGACGAAACTGTTGATCCGCTTGACTCCATCGGCGCGCGTGGCACAATCGGCGCGACATTCTCGGTTGATGTCGTGGCATTGAATACAGCAAGAACAAGCACTCCTGCGACGGCAACGCTTGCAATCAGAGATGCTGCGATCTTGAAAGACTTCATTCCAGTGCTTTTCATATGTGCGTCTTATACTCGCTCTATGACCGAAACGAATGCACCCGACAGACGATGGCTGACACTGTTGGCCATGACGGGTTCGCTCTCGATGATCATGCTCGATTCGACTGTGCTTGGCGTCGCGCTGCCAAGTATTCGACAAGAATTAAACTTTGATGATTCGACTTTGGCGTGGGCCGTCAACGGTTATCTCCTTGCGATGGCTTCGTGGGTTGCGATTGGTGGAAGACTTGGTGATTGGATGGGGCGAATCAATGCGTTTCGATTGGGAATGGTTGGATTCATGATCGCATCAATCGGATGCGCGCTTGCGCCAACCGCGTTGATTTTTATTATCGCACGAATCATTCAGGGAATTTGCGCAGGGACAATGCAACCAGCAAGTTCAGCAATCGTGATCGATATTTATCCAGCGAAACAGCGCGGACGCGCGATGGCGACATACGCGGGTATTTCACTCTTGTTTATGGCTGGTGGTCCACTGATCGGTGGCGCGCTCGTGCAATTTGCATCTTGGCATTGGTGCTTCTGGCTGAATGTTCCCATCGCACTCATTTCACTCGGATTGACATTGACCTTGAAAATGAAATCAATTCGTGCGGCAACGCGCAAGACCGACTGGCCATCGATCCTGATCTTGCTCGCGGGTACGCCGCTGCTGGTCAGCGGATTGCAAGAGCTTGGGCATCACGGTCTCATGACGAAACCTGCTTGGGTTTCAATCGTGATTGGCGTCGTACTCTTGTGCCTCTTCGCGCATCGGCAATTAGGACAGACACAACCGACGATCGATCTGCGGCTCTTTCGTGATCGAGGGCTGTTTGGAAACGCATTCTTATTATTGTGCGTCAGCTTCATTAATGTGGGTCAAGGAATTTATGGCTCCTTTTATATGCAAACGTTTCTTGGTTTCACGCCAATGCAAGCAGGATTAGGGACGCTTCCGCTGCTTGTCCCCGTGCTAGTCGTCATTCACTTTGCAGGACGCATGTATGACCATCATGGCCCACGCCGTCCAATCATGCTGGGGCTTTGTTTCGTGCTGATTGGAACGGTGATCGAAACAATCGGCGTCTTCGCATTGAGCTATCCAATTCTTGCGATTGGTATGGCCGTGCTTGGACTTGGATGTGGATTTGCAATGAGCCCAGCGAACGCGGATTCTCTCTCGCGTGCGCCGATCGCTCAGCGCGGCGAAGCGAGCGGACTTGTACAAATGATGAGGCAGTTTGGATCCACCATCGGCATAGCCTTGATGGTGCTTGTGATGCATGGTTTCACTTCGCCCATTGCGCATGAAAATGCAGCATCAACATTAACTGCGCGCGACATTGGATTTGGATTTGGTCTTCATGTCATCGTTGCGTTTGCGGCATTCGTGGTTGGCTATTTTTGTATTCAGCGAGTAGCAGATCCGCCAGCAGCGAATATCGGCTGAAATCATTCCTCCAAGCCGACGACTTGATCGGTGATGATGCTCAGCCGAACTTGCTTCCCCGCGAAGGATGACCAGTGCGGATTCACTTCGAAAACTTTTATGCGTTGACCATTCGCGTCAACCAAATGCTGAGCATTCGCACCGAGATATGTTGATTCGAGACATTTTCCAAGAACAATTGTTGCGCAAGATTGTGGATTCGACACAGCGCTCGCGTGGTCGATCGTGATCGCCTCGGGACGAATCGAAAGCGTAATACGATCTCCGACTTTTTTTGTCGATGGAACAAGAGCACGCATCGTTGCAATCGGCGTCCTGACCTCAGCGAATCCGCTTGAATCACGGACGCCCTGAATCTCACCGGATATAAAATTTGTCTCGCCAATAAATTCTGCGACAAATCGAGTTCGTGGCCGTTGGTAAATATCCCTCGGGGCTCCGAGCTGTTCAATCTTTCCCGCTGACATCACTGCGATTTGATCGGCGAGTGATAACGCTTCATGTTGATCGTGCGTGACATAAATCATTGTGATACGCAGTTCGTGTGAAATTCGCCGAATCTCAGATCGCATTTCGAGGCGCAATTTGGCATCGAGATTTGAAAGTGGTTCATCAAGCAAAAGCAGATCGGGGCGAAACGCGATCGCGCGTGCCAATGCAACGCGTTGCTGTTGACCTCCCGAAAGTTGATTGGGAAGTCGATCGGCATATTGACTCATGCGAACAAGTTCCAGCGATTCTCCGATGCGGATTTTCTTCTCGGCCGATGGCATGCGACGAACGTCCAAACCAAATCCAACATTCTGAGAGACTGTCATATGCGGCCAGAGGGCGTAATTCTGAAAGACCATTCCGGCATTGCGCTTCTCTGGAGAAAGTGTCGTGACATCACGGTCTCCGAAAAAAATTCGCCCCGCAGTTGGCTGAACGAACCCAGCAATCATTCGGAGAATTGTGGTCTTGCCACATCCTGACGATCCAAGCAAAAAGAAAAGTGAACCCGCCGAAACTTCAATACTGACATCCTCGACCGCTACTGTTTGATCGAATGTCTTTCGTATGTTGGTCAGGCGAAGGCTTGTCACGAGTGAGAGGATAAGTGAACAGATGGAAACAGCACGACGGTCCCGTACAATTGCTGCGCGCTATGGGAAATCCTCTTGAACATCTTCATGATCTGCAAAAACGGCGTGGCGCAAGAAGTGCAAACACGATCCCTGTCGATTCGATCCGTAGTGACATCACTCGACTCAGAACGACTGTCGAAAAACACGCGCAAAGATTTGGAGATGCTGCTGAATTATGGGAGCGATTCATTCCCGCAAATGTTCGAGATGACACGCGCCTCTCAGGAATCTCTGGCGGTGTGCTGACCGTCGTGACCGGATCTGCGGCGACGAGCTATACGCTTGATCGAATATTGCGCGGCGGGGTTGATGCTGAAATTCGAAATGCAAGCGCAGGCAAGATCACTCGGGTGAGAATGCGCGTCGGGCAAGTCAACCCGCCGCAATAGGAGCGCCACTCCAATTTGCTGGCAGAGGTTGCACGCGACCATCACGATCAATACATGCGAGTGTCGTTTCGCCAATCACAAGTTCTTCATCGCCTCTGCAAAGTCGATAGGAATGTTCGATCTTCACATGGCCGACATCGCGCAGCGTGGTTTCGAGCACGAGCAATTCGTCATATTTCGCAGGCTTGCGATATCGCACATCTAAGCGCGTGACAGCCAACAATATCCCGCGCGCTTCAAGATCGGCGTATGTCGAACCACTCGCACGCAACAATTCCGTTCTGCCCATCTCGAACCAAATTGGATAGACCGTGTGATGCACGACGCTCATCGGATCACACTCGCAGTAGCGCGGCCGAATTTCCATTTTGTGGATCTTGGTCATCCTTCCTTTATATAAGGATTCACGATTTTATGGAGTTTGACTTTTTACTTGCAGCTGAAGCTAGATTTGTCGAAAAATCAATTGAACTCTCCGAACTAAATGGGTTTCTTAAATGCTGCAAATGCAAAATATAAGGCCATAGTAAATCCAGAAATTTAAAGTTTTTAGGTTCTTCTAAAATTCGTGTTATTTTCATTTCAAGCCTCGCCAGAACAGAAGTGTGCATATCCTTGGGGCACTACAAACCTGGAAATAGCGATTGACCTTGTTGGTCAAAAACTAGAACCACTGGAGGATTCACCTTGTTGACTCTCGCAGCAGAAATGACCACCACCATGAAGGCTCTGAATGCAGGCCTTTCAATGGAAGGCGTAACGATGTATCTGTTTTGGCTTAGTACCGTCGCTATGGGCGCAGGAATGATTTACTTTTTTCTTCAACGCAAGACCGTTCCGGTGCAATACCAGACCGCGATTACTGTGGCCGGCATTATTTGCGGCGTTGCTGCTTTCCATTACTGGAGAATGAGCGGTATTTATTTGGAAGGCGTTGCGAGCTTGTTCAATGAAGATGGAACACGAATCGCAGGCGCAACCATAACGCAATTCCCAACTGCGTACCGATATATTGATTGGCTAATCACAGTTCCATTGCTTGTGATGGAGTTCCCACTTCTGCTTAATTTGGGAAAAGCCGGGCGCGAACTATTCAAGTCACTGCTTTTCTGGTCCTTTGTTATGTTGATCACCGCTTGGGTTGCGGAAGAAAGCGTTACTGGAAGTCAACAATGGTGGACATGGTATGTGGTTTCATGCGGCGCTTGGCTGTACATCGTCTATACGCTGTTCACCAAGGTCTCGGATTCCATGAAGTCTGCCCCTGAAAGTATTCAAGAAAGTTTGAAGACGATGCGTATGTTCGTGCTCGTTGGTTGGGTGATTTACCCAATTGGTTTCTTGATGGCTCTCAATGGTGGCAATGGCGAAAGTTGGCGCGAAATTTTGTACAACGTGGCTGACGTCATCAACAAGGTTTTCTTCGGCTTGGTTTGCTACCAAGGCGTAAAGGTTCTAGGACAACAACAGCACCAAAAAGCCTGAGTCCCTGGACATATTTAGTTTGAAACTCGCCCCGCCTGCCGCCGCCGAGTTCGATGGATCCAAAAGATCCGCCGAACAGGTGGCGAAGGCGGGGCTTTTCATTTTTGCAAGCGCGCGCATATTGCCTTGGTGCATTTTGCTTTTTGGTGTGTTGAGCGCATTGATCAATCCCGCATCTACCAAATCAATGGCGCCGTGGCCGTTTGTGATCGCATTGTTTGTATTCGGCATGCCCCATGGATGCGCAGACTGGATTGTGGCGGCACGGCTTTCTGGGCGAAAAACATTTGAGCAAAAAATCAGGGGATTTACAAGTTATTTGTCTCTCATGCTTGCAAGCTTGGCACTTCTCGCGTTGCTGCCGGGTGTCGCTGCCTTATTGTTTCTGTGTTTAACCATTTTCCATTTTGGCATGGCCGATGCAACTGCGGTGCATGCAGACAAGGATGGATTTGTTGCAAACTGGGGATTGGCGCTTGGTCGCGGAATACTTTTATTGAGCACGGCCTTTGCGTCGCATCCTGTTGCAGCATGGGCACCATTTGAGCAAATTGGAATTGCATTCAGCGCATGGCAACAGAGTTCCGCAAGCGCGTGGATCCCTACATCAAATCAAATCCACCCATTTGCAGTCATTGGTGTTGTCGCAGGAGTACTACTTGCTCTTGCAAGCGCGATAGAACGCTTGCGCCGCGGACACGCCAAGGCAGCGATTGCTGATCTCATTGAAAATGGATTCGTTGCCGCTATGGCGGCGCTTGCGGATCCATTATTCTCGGTCGGTATTTTCTTCCTTGGGGTGCATGCATTCAGACACACTCGTCGCTTGGCGTGCACGAGCTCCATACTTTCATTTCATTGGGCACCAAAAGATTTAATGACCCGATTGATCCGCGTGCATGTCATAAGCCTCTCGTTGTTGTGGCCCACTTTGCCCTGCCTGATTCCACTGTGTTTACTGCTTGGTGGATTCAGCGCAAACTCGATTGCTGTTGCGAGCATTAGCTTCTATATGATCACAACGCTGCCGCACCATTTGCTTGGCTTGCGTTTACCTGCTGCCGATTTATTGCCAGCCAGGGAATGACAAATCACTTTCCGATGCAGAATCGTGCGAACAGTGCAGCAAGCACATCGTCTGGAGTTCGATGACCCGCAACGATTCCAAGCGCATCGAGCGCGTCGCGCAATTCCATCGCAATAATCTCTGCAGGCTCTGCAGCACGGCGCCCCGCATCGACGCACGCTTGTGCCGCATCGCGCGCTTGTCCCATCAAAGTCTGCGCATCAGCAAGTGCTGACCGATGCCGTGTAAGCAGAACTGGGGCGAGTCTCGCTCCACCAACCCAGCCTCCATCATCGACCGCTGCCGTGAGCGCTTCGCGAAGTTCTTCGATGCCATCGCCATTCAACGCGCTTGTCATGCAACCACCCTGCACTTTGGCTTGCGCGAGACTTCGATCATCTGCGCAGTCTGACTTCGTCCACACAGTCATCATTCGTGGGCCACTCATAGCCTGCGCATCGACTGAAATCGGGACGCAATTCAATTGCAAAGTTGCTGCATCAAACGCATGCTGCGCAAGTTGTTGCATTTGCTCTGCAAGCGCATGCTGTGGATCTTCAATTCCAGGCAAGTCAACCAGCAATGCTTCTCGGCCGCGGTTTAGTTTGAGAGTTTCGACAATCGCATCGCGCGTCGAGCCTGCTTGAGGTGATGTGACAACGCGTTCATGCCCAAGCAGTGCATTAAAAAGGCTCGATTTTCCAGCATTTGTCGCGCCACGCAGCGCAATGACAGGAAGCGCGCGCAGCGATTCTTCGGGAGTTGTTTGATTGACCGCTGCGGAAAGATCGTCCTGAACCGCGGCGATTCCAGCCGCAAGGTCGACTGCAGTAATTGCAACAACATCTTCTTGGTCACTGAAGTCGATGCCAGCTTCGACAAGCGCAAGCAATCCAGTAATTTCCTCTGCGGCTTTCAACGCAATCTGCCGAATGCGCCCAGTGCGCAATTGTCGCGCTGCATCCAATTGCGAATCTGATTCGGCAGAAATTGAAAGTGCGATCGACTCCGCTTCCTCCATGGAGAGCGTGCCACTGAGAAATGCGCGAGCACTGAATTCGCCTGGCGATGCATGGCGCGCGCGCATTGCGCCCATTTCGGAATCGCACAGCGCATCAACGACTGCCGTCAAAAGTGAAGCATGTCCTGCGATCAAAAATTCGACAGTCTCTTGCCCCGTGAAACTTTGCGGAGCAACCATCACAAGTGCAAGTGCAGGGACATCAACCCTTTGTCCACATATCGACACAGCGATGCGAACGGATTGCACTCCTCGGCGAGCGATCAATTTTTCTTCAACAAGTCGCTCATTTACAATCGCAAACGTCGCATCGCCGCTGATGCGCACGATGCCGCGCGCAGCAGAACCTGGCGGTGATGAAATCGCCGCAATCGCATCGGATGCTGACGCGGTCTCGACCCAGTTCGAGGGCTCGGGCATATCAGCCTCTGGCTTTGAACTTCTTGTTTGTTTCACGCTTTGATTGCGCGCGTTCCAAAGCTTTCTCGTACAACTTTCCAATTGCGTCGCGCGTCTTGGACTTCTTCACAACGACTGGCTGATCCTTTGTCATTTCAATGTATCGGCGCACGCGCTTACTCTCCCAAATTCCTACAAGCGTCGAAGTCATGATGTACAAAGTCAATCCAGATGGAGCGGCATAAAGCATGACAGGGAACATAACAACTGTCATGATCCGCATCATCTTCTGTTGTTGTTCCTGTTCAGGAGTTTGCTGAGTCGATGGCGGCGGCGCCATGTATTTCTGCTGAATATAGAAAACGCCACCCATCAGTAGTGGAACAAGATTGATACTTGCGAGAGAGAAAAAGTAAAGATTGATCGGAGTTGGCAGTGTGATGAATCGGTCCTGCGCGCTGAGATCGCCAAGAAAATTCCAGCCACCCAAAAGTTGGAAGACGCCGAAAAATGCTGGCTGTTGGCGAAGTTCGAATGCCAGATACAGAACGGCATACAGCGCCATCCAAATTGGCATCTGCAGGAATGTTGGCAGGAATCCACCAAGACACCCGACTGGATTCACACCCTTCTCTTTATAGAGCCGCATCTGCTCTTGCTGCATCCGCTTTGGATCGTCACCATATCTCGCCTTGAGTGCATCGAGTTCTGGCTTCATCTCCGCCATTCCTCGAGTCAAACGCTGCATTTGCACTTGCGACTTCTTGCTGATCGGATGCAAAATGAGACGCACGACAAGTACAAGCGCGATGATTGCCAGCGCCCAATCAAACACAACATAGTTATGTAGGAAATCCAAGAAGATAACCATCAAATTTGCCAGCCACGCAAATGTGCACCATGAACAACATCCACCCATCGAATAGACAATGAGCCCTGACATTTCAAGCGCGCTATAAGGAGGAACGGTGGAAAGGATCACATGATCCAGAGGTCCCGCAAACAAGCCCATCGAAAAATCTGCCGTCTGTCCAGCCGCAACTGTGCGCTCCGGCGAATGCAGCTCGATAAATAGCGTTGGCGCACCTGTTGTATCTGTGGGACTTGGATCGCCAAGCGATGCACGAATGGACTCAACCGATAGTGCAAGCGACTTGCTTGGAACCCCTTTCGCAGTCGGCAGCATTGGCGCATGCACTGCAAGCGAAAAATATCGATTGGTCGTTCCAAACCAACTCAGGTGCTGATCTTGTTCTTTCTGCTCTGGACTCGGCCATACATCAAATTTTGCAGCGGTGACATTTTTCACAACCGCAGCGCGTTCAAGCATCGAATCGTGGGTGATCACAGAAGTCTGCGCTGGATCGCGCCGTTCGCTCATCAAATATCCAAACTGAAGACGACGAATATCCATCATCTCGTTCGCAACCTGCGTCAGATCTCCAGGGCCGTATTGCACAATGCTGATCGTGTGTGTCGCGGCGGAAAGATTTTCGACGGTCTGCGAAAGCGTGATGTCGTATCCATCGCCCTGTTTCGTTTGCAAAGCAAAAACACGCCGAACTTTCAACACTGGCGTTCCCGCATCATCGACAAGAAGTGTTTCGAAACTTCCGGGAGATTGCTGAGACCAGACAGCACCAAAGAGCGAAGTTGATTGACCATCGACCTGAATCGAATGCGCAGCCAACATTGGTACAGTGAAACTTGCGAGCGTTCCAACTGGCGCAAGAAAGTATCTGTTGCTTACATCCGGCAAGGGTGGAATTGTGTTTGCGCCAGATGCGATTGCAGTTGCGTTGCGAATCGCGGCGGTGCGATCAGATGCGTTCACCCAGAATTCGCTAAAAACTATTTTGCTAATTCCTGCGCCAGCTGTCGAGAAATCAATCGTGAAGCGATCGTTGGCTGGATCGAGCGAACCAACACTTGCCGCAGTCGAAATTGCAGCGCCTGATGGACGAGCCTTCAACTTTGTTGTTGTCACTGCTGGAGAAACTGTCGCAGTTGGCGCATTCGGTGGGATCACTGCAGCAGACGCAGAGACAGGGGTTGCAGTAGCGGGCGCAGCCGAAGCAGCTGCATTCGTTGCAGCCTCTGCGCTTGCAGGAGGTGTGGAGCTGGCCGCCGGCGAATCCGCAGCTTGTTTCGATTTTGCGGCTCCCTTCCCTGTCATGACAATTGTCACGATGCTTGCAGCGAATGAGATGACCAACAGCGTCAGAAGTAATTTTCGAGTTCCCTTATTCATTTTTATTCGTTTCTCTTTCTTGATTCTCAACGGCCTTGGAGAAGTCGTTCGCCCAGCCAATCGTTCAAATCGTCGATTGCCTTGATCTTTTCGACCGTTCGTTCGATGTCATATTCCAAGCGAATGAACTGCACAGATTGTGGTTCGAAATTTTCGCCAGTTTCCAAGATTGCATACGAAGCACGCGGATCGAGGTCGCGAGGCTGACCAACCGAACCAGGATTCACGATGACAGAATCCTGCGCTGAAAATTTGTAAATGCCATCAGTCATCTCAGCTGCAGGAAGAAAGTCTGGATCGTCCGTGAAGACACCTGGAACATGTGTGTGCCCAACAAGACAAACGCGCGATGGTTTGATGCGCGCAAAAATATCCTTAATCTTCTTCGTGCTATTCAGTGGATCCTCGGGAAAGATGTATTCATTGATTGGTCGGCGCGGCGAACCATGCACGCAAAGAAACGGACCGAAAACAACACGGACGCGAAGCTGGCCAAGAAAATCCCATCGTCGAACAGCTTCCGCAACGTCATACTCTGCGCCTGACTCACCATCTGTGGTCTTCGGTGGCTCTAATTGTCGACGCGTCCAATATGCCGCCGCTTCAGCAGACGCATTGAAATTCGTTGGCTCATACAAAACGCCAAAGTCGTGATTTCCCATCAAGCTCCACTCACATCGCTTGGCGACCAGATCGACGCATTCCTTCGGATCGGGGCCGTACCCAACGATATCGCCAAGGGAAAGAATCCGATCAACGCCTCGACTATCGATATCCGCCAGCACTGTTTCGAGCGCAGAGAGATTCGAGTGGATATCGCTGATGAGTGCAGTTCGCATAGGTTTTCCCGCATGTTATTGAGGGGGAAGAGATACTAGCAAACCTCTCACGATAGATCGCTAGAATCACACCCCCTATGGCAGATATAAAGCATTATGACCTCATCGTGATTGGAAGCGGACCTGGCGGTTATGTTGGCGCGATTCGCGCAGCGCAAATGGGCATGAAAGTTTGTTGCATTGAACGCGACAAGCTTGGTGGCGTTTGTTTGAACTGGGGTTGCATTCCAACGAAGGCGCTGCTGCATAATGCGGAGCTTTATATGGAAGCGATTCGCCACGGTGAAACTTGGGGAATTGAAATCAAACCCGAGCATGTCAAAGTCAATTGGGAAAAAGTCGTCGGTCGAAGTCGTGGCATTACTGGTCAATTGAATGCAGGTATTGCATTCCTCTTTAAGAAGAACAAGATCGATCATGTTGTCGGACATGCAAAGATCACTGCAGGCAAGACGGCCGCGGGACCTTGCAAAGTTGAAGTACGCAAAGCCAATGGAACGTATTACAAAGGTGTAAGTGAAGGTGATGCGCAAATCATGACGGCAGATCGTGTCATGCTTGCAACCGGCGCTGCACCGAAACAACTTCCATTCGCGCCATGTGACGGCAAGACGATCATTTCAAGTTATGAAGCAATGAATCTTCCAACACGGCCAGCTTCGATGTTGATCATTGGATCTGGCGCAATCGGAATGGAATTCGCATATTTCTATAACGCATTTGGAACGAAGGTCACGGTCGTCGAGATGCAGGATCGCATACTGCCGATTGAAGATGATGATATTTCCGCAGCCGCGATGAAAACATTTGCCGCACAAGGAATCACATTTCGAATTGGATCGAGCGTCAAGGCGATCGACAAGAATGCAACGGGTGCGAAAGTCACCTTGTATGAAATGAAAGACGAAAAGAAGACGGACACTTTGGAAGTCGAAGTCGTTCTTGTTGCTGTTGGTGTTGGCGCGCGATATGACGGTTTGTTCGATCCTTCGCTTGGCGTTCGCATTTGTGATTCAGGTCCTGCGAAAGGCCATATCTGGACGGATTATCAAGACAAGCCTGAACCTTCATATCAAACGAGCGTTCCTGGCGTCTATGCAATTGGTGATGTCATCGGACCACCTTGGCTCGCGCATGTTGCCAGCGAAGAAGCAGTTGCTTGTGTCGAACGCATGAAGGGACATCACACTCTCGGCGTGGATTATTCTTCGATCCCAGGATGCACATATTGCAATCCACAAATTGCATCCATCGGTATGACCGAACGCGAAGCAAAAGCAAAGGGATTGAAATATAAAGTTGGCAAGTATCCGCTGAAGGCACATGGGAAAGCAATCGCCGTTGGCGCAACCGATGGACTTGTCAAGATCATCACCAGCGAGCCATACGGAGAAATTCTCGGAGCCCATATCTTCGGCGAAGACGCAAGCGAGTTGATTGGTGAAATGGGCTTGGCGAAACGACTTGAAGCGACTGCGGAGGACATCATTTCGACTGTGCATGCGCATCCGACAATGCATGAGGCGATTCACGAAGCGGCGCTTGCGACCGAAGGTCGCGTGATTCACGGTTGATACTCTGAAACCTGTCCAAGAAAAGTCGACTCACGAAACTTGGCGTGCAGAAATGAAAGCAGCACTCCCCGTATGAAATCGTTCATACGGGGAGTGCTTGATACTGTGACGGCATTGGCGGTGACACGTCACAGCAATGATGAATCAGTGTGAAGAACCTCTATCGATCTTTCTTCTCTGTGGGCTTCACGTAGTTTTTAGCACACCAAACTGTGTACATACGTCGAACAACTCGTTCTTGGACGGTGTGCATCCACGCGCGTCCAAAGTTGTCGTCCATAAATGTGACAAATGCTTGCGGGTACGCCTGCGCACGAAGTGACCAGCCAGGCGGTTTGCAAAATGCGTTGTTCGTCTGCAAGCAAAGTGCTCCAACTGCGATCAATGAGAAAGTAAGAAACGAAAACGAAAGCCGTTTCGTTGATTTGCGAATGAACGACATTGTAAATTTGTGGGTAAATTTCATGTGGTTTTCCTTTCTGCCTTTTAGGCTGTGTGCAAAGAGCGAGCGCTCTCGAGGATTCGCCATCCTGTTTCGCGAAATGATGGGAAGCGCCCCATTGTGCCAGTCACAGTTCGAACATCGTCATCGTCCAGCAACCATTCGGTTGCATAGCCCAGTGATTCGTTCATCCTTTGTCGACGTAAGTGCTCGAATGTGAACGCACGTTCTCGCATTGACCAATTTTCCATGCGCTCTGCGATTTCTGCGGTCTTGTTCGAAAACACCGCCATGTGTCGGTGCATTTCTGGCCCACTCAATCCGCGCAAAACAACATTGCAACCGAAGATCGCCCACCAACCATAACTCTCCAACCAATCGCCTGGTGGATAGTTCACAACATCGACAACTTGATCCAATCCTGCAGAGAGTGCTTCTGCCGCACGCAGTGGATCGATCACTCCAAGTGCGGCATCGCATTCGAAAATCGCGCCTGTGCAAGTATTTGCGATACCTGCATACGACGCATCATCGAACTCCTTTGCCAGGGCTGAATATGACGTCAAGGCAATCTGTAAATCTTCTCGAGCGCGCTGTGCGTGCGAATTTCCGCTGAGTGGATCGGTTTCGATCAATCGGCGCTCAGATTGTCCTCGAACATAATGCCCAAACGCTTGGACAACTCGCTCGGTGCGGGTTTCCGCTGGGCGAGATTGAAATCGCTCGACAAGCGAATTCGCAACAGAACAAGCTTCGACAAGATGCCAAAGCGCATAGTGCGCGTTGGCAAGATTGACTTCAAGCATCATCCGGACATGTGAGGGGACTCCAGGTTCTGCGAGACCGCGTTGCAAAGCTGCGAGAGCTTTCGTGTACCGCCCAAGTCCGTCATACGCTCCTGCGAGACGATTTGCCGCTGTCGCGCGTTCACTTCCAGTATGCGCGGCAAGAAATAACGCGCGCGACAATTCTGTCATGCGACGATATTCGCCTGCACGATGTGCTTCAATCGCTTCTCGATCGAGAATCGCGAATCCGCGTTCAGCCATCGTTTCGATTTCTCCATAGGCCTCTGCTTCGTCGCGCCAAATGCCTTCCGCAACATCACCAACATCCCAATCAAGCGCTTCTGCGAGTCCCACGACTAAATCAAGCTTTGGATTTCCGCTTTCTGGAACCACTTTCGAAGGCTCGCGCCCAAGCGCTTGAGCCGTTTGGATTTTCGTCCACCTGCGATAAATACGGGCAAGGTCGACAAACTGACTCAGACGATCCCGCCGAACTTCATCTCGAGACATAGATACCCCACTTTCTCACGGACTTCGTGTCCGAAACCGCCGCCTATGCATGCATAGAAGGAGTGATCGACGGATTTTCTTACATCTGATTTCTGATTTTTCTTCGTCGCACAGCGAAAGCGCTATCAACAAACTCTTTACACTTCGAATATGTCGAACGAACGAACTTCTGGATTCTCATTGAATGGATTACTTTTGGTTCTCAGCGGACCATCAGGCGTTGGAAAAACATCCATCGTCCACGAACTTCTTCAACGGTTTGATGGCGTCTTTAGTGTTTCAGCGACAACGCGTCAAGCTGGTCCTGGCGAAGTAGATGGTCGCGACTATCAATTCATCACGGAATCTCAATTTCAGAACATGATTAATGAGGATCGCTTTCTTGAATATGCGCAAGTCTTCAGCCGCTCTTGGTATGGTTCGCCGCGTGAGCCAATCGAGGCTGCGCTGCAGAATAGTCGCCTGGCCATATTGGATATCGATGTGCAAGGTGCAGAAATTGTTCGTGCGAAATATCCGCAGATGTATGGCGTCTTTGTGCTTGCACCTTCAGAAGAGGAGTTACTTCATCGACTTCGACTGCGCGGGCGAGAAGATGAGGCGGCGATTCAGCGACGATTCGCTGCAAGCACAAAAGAAATTGCGCGCGCGCGCATCGGAAAAACATACGACGACTTTGTTGTGAACGACGATCTTGCGCGTGCGACTGACACGATCTGCACGCTTGTCGCCAAACGAATGGGCGTTACGGTTCCGTATTCAATTTGATTATTAAAATTGAGCGAAAATCAGCTTCTTATTATCGATTTATTCGATCGATGATTCCCGCAGTCAACGCAGCAAATACTGCTTCCGGCTGCGCTGTTGAATCAACCACCAGATATTTGTCAGGTTGAGAACGCGCCTGCTCTAAATATCCCTCGCGAACGCGTCGGTGATACTCCGCGTCTTTCTGCTCCATTCGATCAAGTGCGCGAACCATTCGAGATTGTGCGGTCTTCCAATCAACGTCGAAAACCACAACAAGGTCAGGCCATCGTCCACCGATTGCGATATCGCCAACAGAAAGAATGTCTTGTCGCGCCAATCCACCAGCACTTCCTTGATATGCAAGCGTCGACGAGATGAATCGATCCGCCAAGACGAATGCGCCACGAGCAAGGGCAGGAAGAATTCGTTCTTCCATCAACTGTGCGCGGCTTGCCATATACAGCAGCATCTCGCAGCGAGTGACCATTTCCGAGTTTGCAGGATCAAGCAGCAGAGCGCGAATCTTTTCGCCGATAGGCGTACCGCCTGGTTCTCGCACTTCAACGGTTTCAACTCCTGCAGCTTGTGCAACTTTCGCTACCGCTTGAAACTGCGTGCTCTTTCCGCTGCCATCGGGGCCGTCAAAGACGATGAATCGCCCAGGAAGAAGTGATGTCCATGTCGAAGCATCCTGCATAGTCGCGGATTCTAGTCTCGCGCAAATTCGCCGAGTGTGCTCATCAATTTCAATCTGCGAAGGAATCATGCGATCTCAGTCTCCGTGTCAGATTCTGATGAGGTCTCGGATTCACTTGCGCCAAAGATCGCAGAACCAACTCGAACAATGTTTGCTCCAGCAAGGATTGCTTCTTCAAAGTCACCAGACATTCCCATCGAAAGTAAATCAAAGGTTTTTCCGCCTTGACCACTCTGCCGAACATCAGTGAAAAGTTCGAATCCACGATCAAATGTTTCACGCGCTACAGATGTTCCGCCAACGAGTGGGGCCATACACATCAAGCCTCTGACGCGAATGTTGACCATCGTGTCCAACTGTTGCACGACATGTCGAACTGCAGCGCCAGTAATTCCATGCTTTGATATTTCGCCAGAAACATTCACTTCCAATAAAATGTCGATGGGCTGTTCACGCCGTGCTGCTTGAACATGAATTTCTTCTGCCAGGCGCAAACTGTCCACGGACTGAATCAAGCGCGAGAATTCGACAGCCTTGCGGACCTTGTTGCGTTGAATCGTTCCGATCATGTGCCATCGAACCTCTGGCGCTTGACCTCGCAATTCCCGCAAGCGCACCAAGTGTTCGTCGATCTGCGCAACGCGCTGGATCAACTGCTGAACACGATTTTCTCCAAAGTCCTGCTGACCAAACGAAATCAATTCTCGAATTTGCTCAATTGTCCCCGACTTTGAAACAACAACAAGCATGATTTGCTCTGGCTTGCGGCCGCTGCGAATAGCAGCCGCTGCAATTCGTCGCTTGACTTCGTCGTATCGTTCTTTGAGTGTTCCGTCCATAGTTTCTACTCTGGCGATCGCGTCCTGCATTGCCGAACCTCCAATTTCCCAAGAGTATCCGACTGCTCGACGAAGTGCGACAAGGAATTCCACCCTGCTTGTGAATGATCTATTCTGTATGTTGTGAAATCGACCATTTCAAATACCCCATGCGTTCTGATAGTGCGGGATGGCTGGGGGCGAAATCCGCATCCTTCACACGACGCGTTCAATGCACTGCTCTTGGCGAAAACCCCAGTCGATGACCGATTGACGCGTGAATTCCCAACGGTTCTGATTCGGACAAGCGGCGAGGATGTTGGATTGCCGATCGATTCGAGCGGGCCAGTGATGGGAAATTCCGAAGTCGGCCATCAAAATATTGGAGCAGGAAGAATTGTCGACCAAGAGCTCATGCGAATCTCGCGCGCCATTCGCGACGGCCGCTTCGCATCCAACACGACTATGCGTGAAGCATTCAATCGCAGTAAGGAAAATGGTCGGGGCGTTCACTTGATGGGGTTGGTCAGTGATGGACAAGTTCACAGCGATCTTTCGCACCTCATTGCACTGTTGGAATTAGCGCGAGAGTGTGATTTTCCCAAGGAGCGGCTCTTTGTGCATGTCTTCACTGACGGCAGAGATTGTCCACCGAAATCAGCGCTTGGATTTATTGCAACGCTCGAATCTGCGCTCAAAAAAAATGGCGGAAGAATCGCAACAGTCACGGGACGATTCTTTGCGATGGACCGAGATCATCGCTGGGATCGTGTCGCGCAAGCGTGGGAATGTTTGCTTGGAAGGAGTCCCCGAAGTTGCGACAGCGCAGCGAATGCAGTGGAACAACACTATGCCCATCCAGTTTCGGTAAGTCAGACCAGCGACGAATTTATTCCCGCAACTCGAATCTCTGGAGTTGACGGAGCAATCCGCGATGCCGACAGTGTGATCTTTTTCAATTTTCGTGGCGATCGGCCTCGAGAGATCGTGAAAACATTTCTCTTCTCAGAGAGCGCATTTCGCGCGCTTGCAAATGGTGGATTCGATCGAGGAGCAATTCCAAAGGACTTATTTTTCTGCACGATGGCGGAATACGAACGAGGCTTGCCAGTTCACGTGATTTTCCAACGACCCGCACCGATGAAAGATATTTTTGGTTCGTGGCTTGCCGATCATTCGATTCGGCAGTTTCGCTGCGCAGAAACTGAAAAGTTTCCGCATGTCACATTCTTCTTTAATGATTATCGAGAAGAACCATTCGTGGGTGAGACTCGCACAATCATCCCCAGCCCGCGTGATGTTGCAACATACGACCTGAAGCCCGAGATGAGTGCGGCAGGCGTGCGTGATGCTGTTTTACCCAGAATTGCAGCGCCAGACTGCGAAGATGTGATTATCGTCAACTTTGCAAATTGCGATATGGTTGGACATACAGGAAGTTTGCCTGCGGCAATTCAAGCGGTCGAAGTTGTGGATGCTTGCGTTGGCATGATCGTTGATGCAGTCTTGGCGCGCGGAGGATCGTTGGTCATCACTGCGGATCATGGCAATGTCGAGCAGATGAAAGACCCAATCACCGGCGCACCGCACACCGCACATACAAATTATGACGTGCCGCTGATGGTCGTCGGTAATGCATTTCAAAGACGTTCGCTACGTACGGATGGAAGGCTTGCTGATATTGCTCCCACGATGCTCGACATGATGGGAATGCCTGCTCCCAATGCAATGACTGGCCGTTCTCTCTTGTTGCCATAAATCATTTTCTCACTGCGCCGTATTCATTCATGAATTACACTCGCACCATGCCGAAGTCACATGGCGTGTTTTGCCTCGAAGCTGATTGGTTTGGATTGGTGCGTCCAATGTCCATGCGACCTGCACTCGACTTGATGGAAAGCAGCGATGCACGAATTCCATATGTTCTTCGGGATGTTGTGACTCGTGCCGAAATCGAGTTCTATCTTCGCCGATCATTTCAGGCGCGATACCGTCGATTCGATTTGCTTTGGTTTGCAATTCATTCTCGTCCTGGCGAACTTCTGCCCGGCGATATGCGAGTCCCACTTGAACGTATCTCGCTTGATGATTTGGAAAAAATGCTTGCGGGTCGATGTCGAGGTCGGATCTTGCATTTTTCTGGATGTCGTTTTCTGAAAATTCCTCCAGCGCGACTGACGAAATTTATAAAGCGTACAAAAGCGCTTTGTGTCAGTGGATTTTCGCGCGAAGTCCCTTGGCTCGAGTCAACCATCTTTGAAACATATTGGCTGACACTGCTGCACTATGAATCTCGATCACGAATGGGTGCGAAACGAGCCGTCGCACTCATGCGCCGCGAGCAAAAACCACTTTGTAAGAAATTTGGATTCGTCATGCGCGTTCAAGAGTGAACCGATATCGCGTTGGGTGAATTGTCGACGAACGACTATGATCCAATTCTCCAATGTTGCCAGTCATCGCTATCGTCGGTCGCCCCAATGTGGGCAAATCCAGTCTGTTCAATCGGCTTGCTGGCGAACGCATATCAATTGTCGACCCAACCCCTGGTGTGACTCGAGATCGGATTTCGACCATCATCACCATCAATCCACCAAATGACACCGATGAAGCAGATGCATTGCCTCGCGTTGCCGAGGTTTGCGACACAGGTGGTTTCGGAATCTATGTGGCCGAAGGAAAAAGATTCGACGATGCTGGCGAAGATTTGTCTGCGCTTGCTCCCGATATCGAAGCACAAATTTTTGCGGCGGTTGAAGGTGCAACCATTGTGCTTTTCACCATCGACGCGCAATCTGGGATCACCGCCCTCGACGAAAAAATCGCTCAACTTTTGCGACGCACGGGAAACACAGATCGTGTGATTCAAGTCGCCAATAAAGTGGATGGACCTTCTTGGGAAGTTCACGCACTTGATGCGGCGAAACTTGGCTTTGGCGATACGTTGTCTGTCTCAACAAAGGCGGGTTCTGGAATTCGACATTTGATGGAAGCACTGTGGACGCGACTGGGATCGCGACCCGATGAGCCGCCAGCATCGCCAGAAATGAAAGTCGCAATCGTCGGTCGACGCAATGCAGGCAAGAGCAGTCTTGTCAATGCACTCGCCGGTGCGCCGCGCGTCATCGTCAGCGAAATCGCAGGAACCACCCGCGACTCTGTTGATGTTCGGTTCGAATCTGATGGTCGAATTTTTATTGCGATCGATACGGCTGGAATTCGTAAACGTAAATCTTGGGCTGATGACGTTGAGTTTTATTCCCACAACCGCACCGAAGTTGCACTTCGCCGAGCCGATGTTGCGCTCTTGCTGCTCGATGCAACAGAGCCTGTTTCACAAGTCGAAAAACAACTTGCTGGCGAATTGGTTGAAGCGTTCAAACCAACGGTCATTGTTGTAAATAAATGGGATCTCGTTGAAGCAAAGCAAACTCCCAATGACTACTTGGAATATTTAACGCAGGAATTGCCGATGCTCAGCTTTGCGCCACTTGTTTTCATCAGCGCAAAGAATGGCGATGGAACTTCGGACGCAATCGCAATGGCTTTCAATCTGCACACCCAGGCAAGTCACCGAGAAACAACAGGCAAGCTGAATGCTCTCGTGCAAAAAATCCTGACTGAGCGCGGGCCATCTTCGAAACTCGGAACAATCGCCAAGATTTATTACATCTCGCAAATCGAAACGAATCCACCGACAATTGCGATGGTGGTCAACAAGCCAGAACTCTTCGAAGGTGCGTATGAGCGATATCTCCTCAATCGATTGCGAGAAGAGTTGCCATATTCAGAAGTGCCGATCAAGTTGATCTTCAGCGCGCGCCGCAGAGATCCAGATGATGTCAAAAACCGCCGATCCGCTGGACGCGCCTGACCAACCAAACAATGTCCATCCAACCCCTTCCAATTTTCGAACGAGATGCGGATCCAAGTTTTCGTTCGCTTGAAACTGATGCAGAGGCGTATGCAAAACTGAAGTCGCCCACCTCGATTGTCGTCCGAGGCGGACGGATGAAATGGATCGCCGAGTATCCATATGAAGGCGGAGCGAAGCCAGGATGCGGAACGCGAATGATCGCTCATACGCATCGCGGTACAGAACTCGTGGAGATGCTGACGACTGTCTGCTCCAACTCTGGGTGCTCTAAGAGTGTCTCGCGCCAAGAGGTGTTGGAGTACATCGAAAATTCAGGCGGTCGTGATTATCCATTTCATCAAGAAGGACGAATTCTGCGCGTCGCAACAACCGAAGACATTGCTCAGTGGAATTCAACGCAGTCCGAGGCTGCAGCGCTTGGCCCAGTGGCAAAAGAACTCTTGCGAAACAGCGGCCTGCCAATGAAATTTGTCGCCGTCGAACCAATTTTCGGTCGTGAAGTGATGACGATCTATTACTTGAGTGAAGAACGAATCGATTTCCGCGACTTGCTCAAGATTCTTGCCGCTCGTTTTTCAGCACGAATCGAGCTGCGGCAGGTTGGAGCGCGCGACGAAGCGCGTTTGGTGGCGGATTATGAAAAATGTGGGCAACACTGTTGCTGCAAAAATTTCTTGAAAGTGCTGAAACCTATTTCAATGAAGAGCGCCAAATTGCAAAAGGCGACGCTTGATCCAATGAAAATCAGCGGTCGCTGCGGACGTTTGATGTGCTGCCTGCGATATGAAGATGAAACATACGAGACACTTTCAAAGCGGATGCCGAAAGTGAAGGCTCGAGTCGAAACACCAGACGGTCCGGGCATCGTGTTGGAAGCGCGCATTCTGGTGCAACTTGTCCTGATACGGCTTGAATCCAACGGCCACGAATTTGCGTATCCAATCGAAGATGTCAAAGTGATTCCTCGGCTAGACGAAACGGGGAAAAATCCTCCGGCGCCACCCCAAAATAATTCAAAGTTGTAAGATGCTGCGGCAATGAATGCCACTCGCGCGAGCGAACACGCGCCCCAGACAACGAGCGGCATCATCGACACAATACAGTCGCTGATTGTCGCATTCGTTTTCGCAATGGCATTCCGTGGATTTATTCTTGAGGGATTCGTGATTCCAACTGGGTCGATGGCGCCGACTTTGATGGGCGCTCATGTTCGTCTGCGAAGTCCAGTGACTGGATATGAATATGCCACCGATAGCGCCGAACTCATTATGGCGGCGATGAGCAAAATGCAGGGACCTCGGCCGATCTTTGATCCGATGATCACTCGGCAGCTCCCTGTGCAGATGATGCCAAACGAAGAGCTTGCGACAGAAAGTCGAATGGGCGATCGCGTGTTGGTTCTGAAATATCTCTTTCCATTCACCGCTCCAAAGCGCTGGGATGTTGTGGTTTTCAAGAATCCAACGGATCCAGTTGGTGACGCGGTGTATTACATCAAGCGCCTCGTCGGAATGCCAGATGAAACACTTTTGATTTCCGATGGTGATATTTTTACTGGCCCAATCTCTGCAAGTGCGGACGAAATGCGCGTTCAGCGAAAGCCGGAATACATCCAACGCGCAGTTTGGCAGCCGGTTTATGACAGCGACTTTCAGCCGACAGATATTCCGCGACTTGAATCTGTCTTGCGTCGCAGTTGGGCGGGTGCACCATGGACTGCATCAGAAGGATGGAAAATTCGTGGCGAACGCGCGTGGACTTGGGATAAAAAAACTTCCGCAAGCTTGACATGGTCAAATGACGTTCTCGCACTCGATGATTGGAACGCGTACAACATCTATCGCCGAGAAATTGCACTCTTTCCTACAGCGGATCTCAGTATCGCCGCCGCACTCGATGTATCTGATGCAAATGATTTTCACACAACACTCAACTTAACAGCGCGTGGAATGCTTTATCAGTTCGACTTTGCCAATGGCCAAGTTGTTCTCTCGGTACAACAAGCAGAATCGCACGAAGTGATTGCAACCGTCACGCGGCCATTCATTCCAAAGTCGAATACGCCGCTTTGGTTGGAGATGTGGCATGTCGATCAAGAAATGTCGGTGTTTGTCAATGGCGAACGCATCGCTGATCTGCGATATGACTTCGGCGGTCCCATCAAAAGAATTCTTGCCTCACACTTTGGGCGATCTCTCGAACAAGTGCTTGCAAATCCCATGGGGCAACGTCCAACTCCAACTGGAATCCATTGGACATTCGATGGAGCGCCTTTCACTCTGCGTCGAGTCGAAGTGAAGCGTGATCTGTACTACCGCCCAGATTTTTTGAGTGCGAACAATCAGTTTCCTACAAATGGACCTTCACTTGCAGGACTTGCGTTTGCGACGGATCCGATGAATCTTTCCAGAGTAAAGCCAGGCGAATATGTCATGTTTGGCGACAACAGTGGAGCGAGTAAAGATTCGAGATTATGGGGTCGACCACATCCGTTGGTCGTGCGAGAACTCGATATTGAAAGTCCATTCATCGTTCCAAGTCAAATGGTTATTGGGAAAGCTTGGTCGGTGTATTTTCCAGCGCCACTTTCACTGACTCCTGGCGGAAGATCATTTATTCCTGACTTTGGGCGCGTGAGATTTATTCGCTAGCCCGCGGAACCGCCGTGCGCATTTCCGTTCCAGTCGCAGATGGATTTCTTCTCGTATGCGCTGTGCTCTGGGGCGCCGGATTTGTTGCGCAAAGAATCGCGACGCAAGAAATGGGCGATACTCCATTCACATTCAACGCAGCACGATTTCTGCTGGGTGCGATACTTTTGTTTCCATTCGTCGTGCGCCGAACATCTGCACGCACCAAAGTGACTGTGGTTGGTGGCCTTGGTGCAGCGTGTGCGATGTTGCTCGCTGCATCACTCCAACAAAAAGCAATGGCGACAGTCACCGCTGGAACAGCAGGATTCATCACTGGCACATATGTGATTTGGACGCCGTTGCTTGGATTATGCTGGGGGCAACGAGTCACTACTCGAGTGTGGGTTGGCGCAGCACTTGCTCTGGTTGGACTTTGGTTTCTCACAATGCAAGGCGGCGGAGAATTTTCTCTGGGAGATCTCTATCTTTTGGGATGCGCAATAGCTTGGGCGATGCACGTTCATGTGATTGGATGGGCTGCAACGCGTGGCGATGCGCTTGGGATTGCATTTGTACAATTTGCAGCAACTGGAATTCTTTCTGGGGTCATTGCCCTAGGAATCGAACCCGTTTCGATCGATTTACTACGGATGGGTTCTGGCGCGATCGCGTTTTCCGCAGTCTTCTCTATTGCCATCGCATTCACACTGCAAGTTCTTGCACAAACTGCAGCGCCACCCGCACATGCTGCGGTGATCTTGTCGCTCGAATCGCTCTTCGCTGAAATTTCGGGTTCTCTGTGGCTGAAGGAATCATTCGATCCAAGAAAATGGATCGGCGCGATTCTGATGCTGATCGGCGCACTTGTGGCAACCGTAACTGGACTCCGCGGAAAGGCCCCTCTTCGCCCATCGAATCCTTGAGAATAGGAACGTAGAAGAATTGCAAGTTGCTTGAGAAAAAACAATGATTGAAATAGTTCTTCAATGTCTCTTCTTTCCAGCTAGTGTGGCAATAATAATTTTTCTGTTGCCAAGATCGTCTTGGTCCGTAGAGACTGGACATCGAATCGATGTTTGGACTGCTGCGCCTGCCATGGCAGCGGCAACTCTTTTGTCTTTGTATGCAGTAGAAGGTTCTGAGATTTGGCATCTCACTCAAAAGTGGTATTCACTCTGGATAAGTGCAATCATTCTTGGATTCGGAGGTGTGGTTGCAACAGTCAATTTCAAACAAATTGAGAAGCCCGAACGCGCCATAGGAAGCGAAAAAACTTTCGTACTCGCTTGCACAGCTGCGATTGCAATATTTGTTTTCAAAATGCCAGACAATAATAATGTTCTCCTGCGTCTTTTATTTGGCGCAATTGCAGGTATTGCGACCTATTTACTGAGCAAGCCATCCGGTCGTGCGCCAGTTGTCATGCCCCTTTCATTTTCTTTCGTACTTTGCATGCTTGCAATTCTCTTCGTGGTCAGCGGATCACTCAAGATGGGGCTCATTGCTGCATCTCTCTCAATCACTTCTGCTGCTTGCGCAATTTTTGCATCTTTGACACGAGGTTTTTCGGGTGGAGCGTCGTTTTCTATGGCGGGAATCACGATCGGCATTGCGATGGCACTCTATGGAATGTCGTATCACAAAAATTCTGATGTCCCAACAGCTGGCTGGTGGATCATGGCACTCGCACCTCTCTTGCTCTGCGTTGCGAATTGCTTTCAATCAAGAAGAGCGATGATTCTTGGTTTTGTGGCGGTTCTCCTCGTGTGTATTCCACTAGTTGTTGCCAGTATTTAAAAATCGTAAGTCTGCAAATATGCAAGTCAAAAATTGACGCCGTACACTTCATGCAATGACGATCGAACATTTCAAAAATATTCCTCACGTACAGTTTGAAGGGACGCAATCAACTCATCCGCTGTCGTTTCGGCAATACGATGCAAAAGAGAAAATCGAGGGGCGTTCGATGCAAGACCATCTGCGCTTTGCTGCATGCTATTGGCACACGATGCGCAACGGACTCTCGGATCCATTTGGCTCCGCGACAGCGCAAACACCTTGGGATGACGGAAGTCAATCCATCGAGAATGCCAAAAATCGAGCCGATGCTTTCTTTGAATTTATGGAAAAGTGTCAAATTGGCTATTGGTGTTTTCACGATCGCGATCTTGCTCCAGAGGGAAATTCCATAGCTGATTCAGAGAAGATCCTTGATTCTCTGGTGACTCATGTTTCGGCTTTGCAGCAACGAACTGGCGTCAAACTTCTTTGGGGAACTGCAAATTTGTTTTCACACCCTCGATACATGCATGGTGCTGCGACGAGTCCATCAGTCGACTCATTCCTATGTGCTGCAGCACAAGTGCGAAAAGCGCTGGAGGTCACGCTGACACTTGGTGGAAGCAGTTATGTTTTCTGGGGTGGTCGTGAGGGATACACCACCTTGCTCAATACTGACCTCGCACGCGAGCGCGAACACCTTGCGAGATTTCTGCATCTTGCCGCTGATTATGCGCGACATATTGGGTTCACTGGCGCTCTCTTGATAGAGCCGAAGCCACATGAACCGACAACCCACCAATATGACAGCAATGCAGAAGCAACCTTAAATTTTCTAAGAGAGTTCAACTTGTTTGGAAAGTTCAAATTAAATATTGAAACCAACCATGCAACGCTCGCGGGTCATTCGATGGAGCACGAACTCTCGGTCGCAATTGCTGCGCATTCGCTGGGATCTATTGACGCCAATATGGGTACACCTGGACTTGGATGGGATACAGATCGATTTCCAACAGATTTGTATTTGACGACGCACGTCATGCTTGCAGTCTTGGGAATGGGTGGATTCCAAGCAGGCGGACTGAACTTCGATGCGAAACGAAGGCGCGAAAGTTTCGAGCCAATTGATTTATTTCATTCGCATATTGCAGGAATGGATGCATTTGCGTTTGGATTGAAAGCTGCTGCACGAATCCGTGCCGATGGGCGCTTCGCACGATTCATTCAAGATCGATACGCATCTTGGTCGACTCCACTTGGAATAGAAGTCGCTTCAGGAAAACGATCACTGTCGGAGTGTGCAGAGTTGGCGTCTCAAATTTCGCAACCATCTCTTGTTTCAGGGCGCCAAGAAATGCTTGAAGCGATTCTGAATGAGATCATTCTGCAGCGAGGCGGGGCTTGATGGCTTTTGTCAGTAACGAAGCTTGAGCGCAAATCCAATATTTGTGCTGAAAGAGAATGATGTTTCCAAACAAATCATTCCTTACTCTTCGGCGCACTCCCGGGCTCGATCCCTTCAAGCGACACAATAATCCTCGTTTCATCGCCCAGCATTTTTTTCTCAACTCCATACGACACACCAAAGTCACTGCGCTTTATTTCGAAGGAGGCTTCAAATCCAGCGCGAGTTTTACCGCCGAGTTTAGAAATTGATGAGCACTCGATAGGCACGGTGATGCGTTTCTTTATGCCATGAATAGTCAGATCTCCAACAACTTCGAATCGACCACTTTCGATATGTTTGGCACTGATACTGGCAAAGGTCATTTGCGGAAATTCAACTGAGTTAAAAAAGTCTGGACTTTTTAAATGCCGGTCAAGCTGTTCATTGTTGCTATCAACGCTTTCGGTGTGAATCGTGATGTTCAGCGACAAAGATTTCTCGGGGGTGTACTGAATAGTTCCGCTGACATCATTGAAGATTCCCCAGAATCTTCCAGCGCCCATGTGCTGCACGCGGAACAAAGCCATCGAGTGCACGTCGTCGACTTCGAAGGTCGGCGGGGTGTCCGAGCTTTTCGTTTCTGTCGCTGACTGTGCAGATGGCTCCTGCTGAGAAAAGCCAGCAGCAACGACGAGGAATGTGGTGATGACAGCCACGGATAACGCGTGGCGAAACGAAGAGTTTTTAAATACCTGGATGGGAAAATTATTTGTCACGAGTGTTCTTCTCTTTCAGATTTCTGGAATTGATGGGACGAGCCACAACTATGAAAGGACTATCATAAGTCCGCAGCGATGTCATTGGGGTTGCTTCAAAGGGAGTCAATCGGCATCAGAAAATGTAGAATTGTGCGTAGAAAAATCAGCGCACCACATAGGAACGATCCTGTCGCAACGGCGGAGTTCAAGAAGCTCACAACCCCAACCCCCAATCGATAGCTGGGCTTTTCGAAGAAGTTGCCCCCACTCTGTTTCTGCACTCAAGGGCGAAGTGAGCATTTGCGCCGCTCGAAGTGTGGCAGACTTCACGCCATAAGGAATGGAAGTTCGCGATCGTGTGATTTGATGCTTCGTTGCGGTGGCGAGACTGTTCTTCGATTTAGGGTTCATCGTGTGCGCTCCTTTGCGCACAACCCATCGAACTCAATTGGAGCCGACTTCAATGAACCGCTAGTATTTAGAAAAAATAAACCGTTATTGACCAATAACTCGCATTAATATGTCAAGTTGTTTGGATCAAAACCCATTTTCTGCAAAATACCATCGAATTGATCGAGTGTAAAGAATTGAATGGTAAGCGTACCAGTTCCGGCCTTACGTCCCTTCTTGATCTTAACCTTCGATCCAATGTGAAGCCCAACACGCTTTTCTAGGTCTCCGACCTGGGCAGATCCTTTGCGAGGCGGGAGCGATGCAGGAGTGGATGTCAGTCCAGATGCAGTCTTAACTCTCTGAACTTCACGCTCGATCTGGCGAACTGACCATTCGTCATGTAACGCCTTCTCCGCAATAGAGCGCCTAGCCTGAAGATTTTCAATTGCTAATAGAGCTTTCGCATGTCCTTGCGAAAGACGACCCTCTCGAACACATCCAGCGGAGAATGGGTCAAGATCATTCAGCCGAAGTAAGTTCGCAACGGTAGCCCGATCGAGCCCAACCTTCTCTGCAGCCTGCTGTTGAGTCCATGAAAACTCAGTTATTAGCCTCTGTAATGCCTTAGAACGCTCTAACGGGTTTAAATCCTCACGCTGGACGTTCTCAATTAGCGCAAATACTGCTGACTGGGCCTCATCTGCATCTCTAGTAATTGATGGTATAGCAGTCCGCCCAAGAGATTCGAAGGCTCGCAATCGCCTTTCGCCAGCGATCAATTCGTGGGTCTTTCCGCCATGAGGAATGCGTAATTTACGAATGACAACAGGCTGCAGCAGGCCGTGTTGTCTGATCGATTCAGCGAGACTCTGGATTGCTCTGTCGTCAAATTTTTCTCGTGGTTGCCGAGAGTTTCTAGCAATGAAGGAGATGTTCATTTCAACTACGGCAGTTCCTGGAATTGCCTGGGTGGCAACTGGAATGTTCCCCGTGGAACGCTCTAAACCTTGAATGGTTGGATTGGTCTGTGGTGACTGAATAGCCACCGGGGCATTCAAAGCGGGAGGCACTTTTAATGGCGTGCCTGAGAGAGATGGGTTTTTACCGCTTTCTTGTTTAATCGCAGGCAACGCAGCCTGCTGAAATTGTTGCTGCGGAGCTGCTGGAATCAGAGACCCAAGGCCGCGACCAAGCCTAGAGGTCGGTACTTGCTTTCCAGTGGCTGACGTGCTCGATTGTGAATTTGATGCTGAATCCATGCGATTCTCATTCATAACGATTCCTTTCGTTGTGTTCCACGTGGAACGATTGTAAAATTATTATAGCGTCCCATTCGAATATGCAAATAAATTATCTTTGTGTTATAGGACTATAAAGCCGACATATAATTTGTGGCATGAATGATGCAGAACCAGTTCTCAAAGCTTCGACATCTGGAGCCGTTCTCACTCTCGCCATTCATCAGGCAACGATAAACACTGAAGATGCTTTACGAATGCAAAATGAATTTCGAGCTCTACTTCTTTCACTGCCTACGAAAGTTCAGGCAGTTCATCTGGAAATCTCTGAAGTCCTTGCCATGAGCAGCCGTGGATTCGAGACGTTGTTGCTTATCCATCAAAGTTGCCAAGAGCGGAAAATTTCTCTTACCGTTTCAAATTTAACGCCAATTTTTCACAGGCTAATTTCGAGAATGGGATTCCTTCGACTCTTAAAAATCGAAGGCGCTTGATTCTTCGAAATTAATTGACGTGCAAAGAATCGCCAAGCCTTGGAAGGCGAACTTCGCTTGAAACATTTTGTCGCAAGATTGCCGCGAATTCTTCGCGAGCTTCAACAGCTCCGTGAACGAGCGCAATAGTCTTCGGTGAACCTGGCATGCGCTTGACCCACGCTAAAAGATCGTCCGCATCTCCATGACCAGAGATACCCGCAATGCGATCAATTTTTGCGTTCACATCAAGCGCCGCGCCATTGATCTCCACACGAGTCGCGCCATGCAACAAACCATGGCCAAGCAATCCATCGAGTTGATGTCCAGTAAACAAGATTCTCGTGTCGGGTTGATCGATCGCCAGTTTGACGTGGCGCAGAATTGGACCTGCGTCACAAAATCCAGAGCCCGCCATAATCACGCATGCTGTCTTGATCCGATCAATCGATTCTGATTCACGCCGCGACATCAGCGTATGGAGCTCTGGAAAGTGAAGTGGATTTGTTCCGCGCATACAAGAATGATGCAATGACACTTCTAGCAAATTGGGATGCCGTGCGTACAACTCGCTTGCACGAACCGCCATCGCTGAATCAAGATAGACCGGCATCCCCTGAAGAACGCCGTCGCGCGAAGCGCGAGCAAGTAATTGCAGAATCGTCTGTGCGCGACCGAGTGCAAAAACAGGGGCTAAAACACGTTGGTTTTTAGCTTTTGCTTCTTTCAAAATTCCGACGAGTAATTGATATTGATCAACTTGTGGAAATTTTCTGGCGCCGTTTGTCGATTCCATCACCAATAAATCTGGCGCGCAATCTGACCACTGATGCGGTGCAAGCAGGGGATTCTCCATCGGCCCAACATCACCAGAAAAAAGAACTCGCGCAGGTTCCATCCCATTCGTTCGTTGGACTCGCAATTCGATACTTGCAGCACCAATCACATGCGATGCGTGCAAGAATCGCATTTCTACTCCTTCGGCGATCGATTCCCATTCCATGAAAGGGATCGCACGCACAGCTCTTGCGACTCTCTCTGCATTGCGATGGGTAAACAAAATCGGTGGAGGCTCGCTTCGAATTGGAATTGCAGATGCAAGGTGCGCAGGTTCAAGCACACGAGATGACGGCGAAGTCCCCGCGCGATTTTCCTGAATACGCAATTGTTGCAGAGTTGCAGAACTTGTCAGAACCCGCGGTAGCAATTCTGCAGTTGGCTCAGTCGATAAAACTGGTCCTTGAAAGCCAAGCCCAGGAAGCATTCCCAATCGACCACAATGATCGATGTGGGCATGCGTGACCAACACAGCATCAAGTGATGCAAAATCAAGTTCTGGCGCCTTTGTATTGCGCATCTCTTGCTCAGTACCACCTTGAAACATTCCAAAGTCGACAAGCAAGTGCGCGTGAGGAGTCGTGACTTCATAGCACGACCCAGTCACTTCTCCAGCCGCTCCATGAATGCGAACGCTGACACACGGAACAACTTCACTCATATCAGCGTGTGTACCATTCTTCTCCCATGCTTGTCGCCACAATTGTTTGTATTGCCATGACAAGATTCACGAATCCAAGCGCAGATTGCGCTGGACTCGACACTGCGAACGCATCGCAAAGCGAAAGGCGATCCGCGATTGATGCATGCGCTGCAGAAGCAAAGCAGAAACCACTTGACTATTTTCTTGAACGAGTCGAACAACTCAGAATGCACGACTCACGATCGGACAGCTATGGCGACCTCATCACGGCTTGGAGCCTAGATGAACTTTGCCAAACCGCTATCGTCGCAAAATTATTCGCGATCTATAAGAATGAAGGAACTTCGGCCGATGCACGGGTCGTCGCTTTGAGAGCCCTCGCAGCACTCCCAGCAAACAAACGCCCAACTGAAATGTTGCCGATCCCGCAAGTCACGGTTGAAATCAGCACGATTCCATCGCAAATGACCTATGACCGCAAAGAATTCTCGGTCGCACCCGAAAGCCTCGTTCATTTGATTCTTCATAATCCGGACGCTTTAGAACACAATTTGTTGCTCGTCTCGCCAAATGCACTCGCGGAAATCGGACTTGCGGGTGATCGAATGGGACAGACTCCAGAAGGCAAAGTGAAAGAGTTTGTTCCCGATTCTAAAAAAGTTATTGCCGTTCTAGGCTTGGTCGCCCCTGGGAAATCCAGATCGCTCTGGTTTATTGCGCCTTCAAAGCCTGCCACATATCCATATGTTTGCACCTACCCAAGCCATTGGCGAACGATGAATGGCAAAATGAAGGTCGTTGCGCAAGTTACTGCTCCAATTCCTGCGCAACCAAGTGGGATGAATCAATAATTCGACGATGCTGTGTGAATCAGAATCGTCGCGAGTCAGCACTTGACAGGCTCAATTGCATATCAACTCCTGATACCCTTCTCAACCAAAGGAAAATCAAATGACTTCAACGGATTCACCGCATTCACCTGAGATCAAAAAATCTGCGCAGCCATCAATTCATAGCGCAATCGCTCAAGCTTTAATGCAGAAAATCGAAGCGAAAACCGCGACGATCGCCATTGTCGGCTTGGGGTACGTGGGACTTCCTCTTGTCCAAGCGATTCGAGACAGCGGATTCCCCGTAATCGGATTCGATGTCGATCAAAAGAAGATCGATGCCTTGAATAGTGGCAAGCGATACATCTTGCATCTTGGGGATGATTTTTTCAGCAATCTGAAAGCGGACAAGCAATTCACCCCAACTTCTGATCCAAAGGATCTTGCCAAAGCAGATCTCGTGGTGCTCTGCGTACCAACTCCACTTGGCCCACACCATGAACCAGATCTGACGTATGTCTTTGAGAGCACGAAGACCGCCGCAGCATCTCTGCGAAAGGGGCAACTTGTCGTTCTTGAGTCCACCACATACCCAGGCACAACCCGCGACGAGATGAAACCGATTCTTGATAAGAGCGGACTGAAATGCGGTGACGAATATTTTCTCGCATACAGTCCAGAGCGTGAAGATCCTGGAAGCGCTGGGCGCAGTGCGCAACACATTCCAAAGTTGGTCGGTGGAGTCGATGATGTTTCGACGGATCTTGCGATGGCTTTCTATACGAGAGTTGTCAAAGCAGCCCATCGTGTTTCCTCTGCTGAAATTGCAGAGAGTGCAAAGCTTCTTGAAAATATCTATCGCGCAGTGAATATCGCGCTCGTCAACGAGATGAAGGTTGTGCTGACGGATATGAATATCGATGTGTGGGAAGTCATCGCCGCCGCGAGCACAAAACCATTCGGATTTCAAGCGTTTTATCCGGGCCCTGGCCTCGGCGGACATTGCATTCCAATCGATCCTTACTATCTGACGTGGAAAGCAAAAGAAGTTGGACGCAATACGCGATTCATCGAACTTGCTGGAGAGGTCAATACTTCGATGCCACACTATGTCATCGAACGAACGCAACATGCGCTGAACGAACACTCAAAGTCTATCAAGGGCTCGAAGGTTCTTGTGCTCGGAATTGCATATAAGAAAAATATTGATGATCCGCGTGAAAGCCCTTCGGCCGAGATTATTGAACTACTCCGAGACCGTGGTGCAGATGTTTCCTATCACGATCCGCATCTTGCAAAGTTCCCAGCGATGAGAAAATATCGCGTCGATCTCTCGTCCGTTGCTTTGACTGCCACCACACTTTCGTCAAGCGATTGTGTGCTGATTCTGACCGACCACGATGCTGTGGATTATTCTTTGATTGGACAGCATGCAAAGATTGTGGTCGACACTCGAAACGCAATGGCAAATGTTCCCGCGAATTGTGTCAAGTGTGAAGTGATCAAGTCGTAGGTGTTGTAAAAACTTCCGCATACAATTATTTAAAAATACAATTGAAAATAAAACTCGCAAATTTCATACAACTTCAGCCCATAAGAAGACAACTTTCCAAGGCGTTTGTTGCGTTTCTTGTTGTGGTGCTTAACACAGTGCCTGCGCTTGCGCAGGAATCAGCAGCAACAACTAGTAATGCGCCCCGTCAGCCAGGGGTTCGTCTATTGTCATCAGCGTGGGTTGGATATGCAGCAATGGCCCTCATCTTTGCGTTAATTCTGCTGATCAGCCTGCGGGGTTCGGTCCGTGGACAACAGAAACTATGACCATTCGTCGCTCACGAATTCTGGTGCTGACAATTCTCAACTGTGCACTTCTGGTTGCGATCATTGCGCTCCCGTTCACAAGTGAAGCTGTAGGTCAGGAAGCTCGCACAATGCGATCACATGCGACATATTCAATGGCCGGAGGAAATGTTGGAGGTTTTGCAACCGGCGCGATTTATATCGTCGACGAAACGCACGATGAAATGATCAGCCTGATGTGGAATGATAAATCCAAAGTCTTGACTTCCATCGGCTACAGGAATCTCGCCGCAGATAGTGGCGCATCAATGAGACCCCAACCGTGAGAAACATTTCATGAAAGCAAATCGACTCGAATGGAGTTTGGCAACTTCTGCTTGCGTTCTAGGAACAATCTTGGTGATGTTGTGTTTATTCCAACCTATTGATCCAAGCGCGCACGCTGGAGAATCCACTGGACCCGCAGCGAATGGAATCGGAGTCATGACGCTTTCAAATGGCGAAGGACCAGAAAATCGACCAAGCGAATGCGTTTATCTACTCGATAATCGAAATGAAATGCTCATGATCTATTCGGTTGAAGTGATCAGTGGCAATCGAACTCTCGCTTTGCGCACAGCGGAAAAGTTGCCGAATCTTTTCCGCGCCGCAAGGCCGCGATAACGCGATGCGCGCTCGCCCTGTCGAGACTGTCACTGCCATCTCGCGTGCTGCGCGATTCACAAAGCGATCGATCAAAGCTGGCTCGAAGCGACATGCGTTACGGCTCACGTTGTCGATGCTCGACATGACGACCCTCGAAGGAAAGGATTCCACAGAGAAGATTCGTGCGCTTTGCCAGAAAGCAATCTCTCCAAGCGAGTTGTTTTTCAATCCGCCACTTCCAAGCGCAGCCGCTGTTTGCGTCTATCCCACACTTGTGCCGATTGCACGTGAAGCAGTTGCTGGAACGAATATTAAAGTGGCATCTGTTGCGACAGGATTTCCCAGTGGACAATATCCCCTCGATGTTCGACTAGATGATTGTCGAAAGGCAATTGAAGCCGGTGCAGATGAAATTGACATGGTCATTTCGCGAGGACTTTTTCTTGCTGGACGATACGACGATGTTCGACGTGAGATCCGCGAAACGCGCGCAGCGTGCGCAGCGGCATCAAAGTCAATCGGCCGCGATCAAGTCCATCTGAAAATCATTCTCGAAACCGGTGAGCTTGGGACGCTTGACTCCATTCGATTCGCAAGCGATCTTGCGATCGATGCAGCAACAAGCGTTTCGGGATTGCCAGATCCAACTGATGGAGAAGTTTTCATCAAGACTTCAACTGGAAAAATTCAGCCAGCTGCCACAATGCCCGTCACTCTGATCATGCTCGAAGCGATTCGAGATCACTTTCTTGCAACTGGTTTGCGAATCGGAATGAAACCAGCAGGGGGCATCCGGACTGCAAAGAGTGCTATTTCGTATCTCGTGATGGTGAAGGAAACTCTTGGCGAAGAGTGGTTGACGCCGTCGCTCTTTCGATTCGGTGCATCCACACTGATCAATGATGTTGTACGGCAATTGATTCGATTGGATATGCCGCGCGCATCGCCAGTCGTAGGCGCTGTGCGATATGCGGCGTCATATGATCCGACGGAATAATTTTTTTGCTTGATTCCCCAGCTCGATTCTTTGTGTTGCAATGGTGTGCCGTGGACTGATTTGCCCTAAGGGCTCAAACATGCATGGACTCAAAAGTGGTTCGTGCAGATTTTGGCAGTGGAATGATTTGCCCCCGGGCTTTGACATGCTGCGCGCTGAAATCCAGCGCGCCCTCCGGCGCGCGCCAAGACAACTACGCGGACTCCGGCTCGGCTTGCAAACTCGCCGGGATCAAATCATTCCGCTGCCTATGCGAGCGAATCAAATTCTCGCTCGAACGTTTTTCAAATTCCGTCTCGCATCCGTTTGCGTATCCAGCAGTTGAAAAATTCTGCCGGGCGAGTTCCGCAGGCGGCCGACTGAACTTGCAAACAAATTCGTTCAAACGGATCGTGTCGGTCGCCGAGGACTGTCTGAGCCCGGCGGGATCTTTTCACGGCTGATCTCTTATGCATGGACTCAAATATGTTTCTTGCAGAATTTGGCAGTGGACTGAGTCGCCCTCGGGCTCAAACATGCTGCGCGCTGAAATCTAGCGCGCCCTCCGGCGCGCGCCAAGACAACTGCGCAGACTTGCTCGGCTTGCAAACTCGCCGGGGTTCAAATCATTCCGCTGCCTATGCAAGCGAATCAAATTCTCACTCGAACGTTTTTCAAATTCCGTCTCGCATCTGTTTGCGTATCCAGCCGTTGGAAAATTCTGCCGGGCGAGTTCCGCAGGCAGCCGACGACACTTGTAACAAAATTTCGCAAACCGGATCGTGTCGGTCGCCGAGGACTGTTTGAGCCCGGCGGGATCTTTTCACGGCTGATCACTTATGCATTTCCGCGGCTGTATCAGTATCAGTATCTGTATCCGTTGCTGTATCCATAACTCTAAGGCGTTCCCCATGATGCAAGCAAACTGGCGAGATCAGATCCATCAACAATTCCATTCAAATCAATATCGGCAATCGAATTCTGAGTGCCCCACGCAGCAAGCAATGTAGCGAGATCCAATCCATCAACATCTCCATTCAAATTCAAATCTCCATACGCACGTTCACATCGATCCGCCTTGCTGTCTGAATCTGTATCTCTGAAATGTATTTCCACTCGCGCATCACCAACAAGAATTCCAGATCGTGCTTCTCGGTACGCACCAACCGCTGCGTACTCACCATGAACAGCGACGGCGAATCCAGCACGAATCGGTCCACGATTCTCCCATCCCGATCCCGTCTGAACAAAATATTCGTGCGAACCATTACTCTCTGGAGTTGCCCATGAGCCGACAAACAATGCATCTCCATCAATCGCTACACGCGCACCAAATTTTCCATTATTGATTGACGATGCAGATAGAATTGTCTGCGTAAGTTGCCATTGCGAACCGCTCGGTTCAAAAACAAAAGTTGCGCTTCCGCTGAGTGAAGATTGAAGTCCAGCGCCTGGCGCGCCAACAATTATTCGATTTCCACCGATCGCAACGGACGATCCCGCACGTCCGGCATTTGCGGGAATACCTCCCAGTCGCTCTGGATTCTGCCATCCAGTTCCTGTTCGCTGTGAAATATAGACGGCTCCAGTTTCGAAGCCGCCTTCGAGCGTGACATACGGCGCGCCAATCACGATGATTCCGTCTGAAACTGCAACTGATAATCCGAAATTGCCTTGGTTTGTTCCATCAAGAGGCTGAAGAATTTTTACCATTTGCCAAACAGAATTGATCCGCTCAAAAACATAAGCGCGGCCGCGCTGAATAGCTCCACTATTCACAACTGTCTCAGGAGAACCAACAACAATCACATCGCCTCGCATTGCAACAGATGCTCCAAATCGTCCCGCTGTTGTCGGGTTAGGAGAAATCAAAGTCGCTGTCAATTGCCAAGGTGCACCCGTTAATGACTTTGCGAAAACCGAAACATCTCCAGCGGCATTCAAACCCTGCACATCACGCGTCTCGCTACCAACCGCAATGAACGCGCCATCGACAGCAACTGATCGCCCAAAGAGATCCATTGAATTGGGATTTGTATGGCGCAGTGTCGTGACAAATTGCGTCGTGCTTCCAACAATTGAAAAGACGCTTGCACTTCCTGCAAAGTTGCCGCCAATATCATCGCCGTATGCACCGACCACTACGGTGTGTCCATCTGTATCCACGGCGTATCCATAAAAATTATCTGCGACGATGGCTTGCGATGGCAATCCTGCGATCACACCACCTGGGCAGAGAAATCGAGAAGGGTCGTTGCAAATCGTCGTAGAAAGTAAATCGCATCGATCCAAAACTCCGTTTTCATCGCAATCGCTTGCAGAACCATCTGCCAATTGCATGATGTCCACTCGACCATCTTGATCACAATCTCCAAATGAACCAGGCGGTGCGGAGCAACGAAATCCGCGTATTGCTTGGTTGGTCAAGACGATTGATCCAGCATTGTCTCTCCCAGCATCTGAACCGCTCGGCGCAATTCCTGTTGGCGTGTTATCAAAATTGACTAGCGGATTTGAAAAATTATCAATTCGAGCTCCTGGGGAGTAAGCCATGACGGTTCGGTATTGCGTGCCACTCGATCCATTAAAGCGATGGCCAACTGATTGAGGAAAAAGTCCGCCGGTCGTGCAACCACCGCCATCGTTTGGTGCGTGGCAACATCCCATGTTGTGACCAAGTTCATGTGCGAATGTTTGACTCGACAAACAACTCCACGCAGTCACACTGAAACCGATTCCAGAAACCGATGGATCATTCGCAGGCATCAAATATGCAATACCGCAATACTCGCCATTCGAACGAACCATTGCAACAAGATCTGCGCCTGACGCATCTCGGAGTTGATGAATCTCATCAAGAATTCCATCCCCTCCGCTGGCGAGCGTGTTGAGATCCGTTCCAAAGCTGACTTCGGTGTATGGAATTTCAGTGTCGAAAACGACCCGAATGCGTGGCGCAATTTGGCTATTGGAATACGCTGCATTCGCACTTGTTTCTGCAAGATCGACGAGTGCTGCAAGCGGGCCAACTCCGCCGGCTTGTTCGCGCGCTGCGGGGGTGGTGATCACCAAGACATCGACCGTTGGAGCGTCGATACATCCTCCGGCGATTCCGCCTTCAGCTTGACCATGCAATCCATTCCCAAGAAGTTCTTTGGGAGCTTCGACTGCTCCGGCACAATCTTGCATCGCTTCTGGCGGAAGAATTTCGAATTGCAATGGTTTTCCAGCCAAGCCGCGCGCTCCCCAGCGGATTCCAGACCCATCAACAAGAGTTGCGGCAAGAAATCCACTGCGCTCAACAACGATTGCTTGAATCGGTCCATCTTTATCGTTGCCAGTCAGAACGCAAGACCTTCGGCCTACGGAACGCTCGGTCACTTTGGAAGATGTGAAGTCAATTGCCCGAGGCCACTGCGCTTGGAGTCCATCCCACCCGGCAGCAACCTGAGGTGCTGAGGTATTTGTTTTCCCTGTCGCCTCCAAGCCCAAAACAAATAGGAGAGCGAAAGGAACAAACATAACTACATTCTAGGTGGGAAATCACGAGGTGCAAATGGTTTCGGCGGGAATTTCAATCTTTCTATAGCAACGCATGCACGCTCGACATCTGCGAGTGCTGCACGGACTCTCCGCCACGGCGCAAAAATTGCATCAAGATCCAATTCTTTTGTGTGTTCAAGCACGCTTGTCGCTGGAATCTTTACACCTGGAGCTGATAACGCTTTTGTCGCATCTTCTAATTCACGAATCATTCGCTCGAGATCAGCACGAGCTGCGGCCAATCGCAAAGCAGTAGGCCGTGCGCGAGGCTCTCCATCTGTCTTCTTCCAAGAACCTGTTCGAGATGTATTGCCGCGTGGTGCACCACGACCGCCGCGTGATCCGCCAAATCCACCGCCGCGTGGTCCACCGCTCGAGCGGTCATCACCAGGCCCATCATTGTTGTTGGGATTTCCTTGCGGATAAAATGGACGATTTGGCGGGAGAGGCATAAAGAGCAATCGTAGAGACTCGCACCCAACTGTGGTATGACACTTCCCGTGAGAATGACACAAACAACAATTGCGAAAATTGCGGTTGCGGGTTCTGTAGTCATTTTGGGGGTGAAACTGACGGCGTGGTGGCTAACTCGGTCTGATGCCGTGCTGTCGGATGCCCTCGAATCAATTGTGAATGTCGTTGCGAGCGTCATGACTTTGGGTGCAGTTCAACTTTCTGCGAAACCACCTGACGAAGATCACCCATACGGCCACGGACGGGTTGAATTTGTCAGCGCCGCAGTTGAAGGGGGGATGCTCATCGCAGCGGGAGCTTTTATTTTGATTCACTCAATTGGGTCGCTGATTGATCATTCACCACCGATTGAAAATGCACCTTGGGGAATTGCGCTTGTCGTCATTGGGGGATTGATCAATCTGAGTCTTGCGTGGATGATGATTTCTATTGGGCGCCGCACAAACTCTGCTGCGTTGTTGGCGGATGGTGTTCACATTCTTTCTGATTCGCTGACCACCGCCGCGGTCATCGCTGGCCTGGTCATCATTCACTTCACAGGAATATGGTGGATCGATCCAGCGATTGCATTCATTCTGGGATGTCTGTTGATTTATATGGGATGGCATGTGGCAAGAAGTTCAGTCAATCGACTGATTGATTGCCAAGATGACGGCGACATTGAAAAGCTCCAGACACTTTTGAAAAGTCATTTGCCCAGCGGCGCAAACTCTCCGAAAATTTGCTCGTTTCATAAAGTTCGTTGCCGCCATGATGGAAGCATGCACTGGATTGATATGCATATTCAGTTGCCTGGAGAAATGAGTGTCGCGCAGAGCCATGACATTGCAACCGTGCTGGAAGTAGAAGCAATCGCCGCGCTTGGTGGCGCGGGGAATGCAACAGCTCACTGCGAGCCGTGCGAAGATTGTTCGTGCGATCTCAAACGATCTGCAAGTACGTCATAAGAACCGCAAAATAGACCGACAAATTCTGGGAGGCCGCGGGTGAAGAGACCGATCAGATATCCGAAAATCGTTCCCCGAATCAATGCCCATGTTGCATAGAGCGCAACGACAGAGAGTGGCCCATTCTGCCGTCGAGTCATTCGCCACGACTTTGCAATTGCGGGAAAAGCTCCCATTCGACCCGAAGCTGGATCGATGATTGCGATCCCTGCATAGACCAATCGAAACTGAAAATAGATACTGAGAAAAATGAACGGTATCCCAACGACCAGCACTGTCAACATGATCGTGACGATTTGACCTGTCGGATCGCCTTCATTCATTACTGAAATCAAGCTGACGACAAATGACACAATGATCGCAACGACAATCCAAATCAAGAGCGGAATGAATCCAGACAGAATGAGAACGATCGAGAAGATTGAAAAATCCCAAGCGCGAAGATATGGCGCAAAGAGATCGGATCGCTTGGGGGACTCGTTTCGAATCGCGCGCAATCCGATGAGTCCAGCTCCGTACGAAAATGGAAGAGCGACCAAAAGAAAAATTACGACGCTGAAAAAAACATTTGAGATCGCCCCGCTCATCAAACCAGAAAGTTCTGTGATTGATTGCTCGCCAGAAAGATCAATTCCTTTGGTTGGATCCGCCAAAAGATCTGCGAATGCAGCGTAAATTGCCATGAATGCTGGAACACCAGTCATGATCGCGGTGATCACTCCAGACCAAATCAGCGCAGCGCTCGGTCGAACGAGCGTGCCGCCAATTCGCTCTTGAATTTCACGAAGGAGCGTCGGTGGGTGGGTTGGCAAATTGATTGTTGTATTGATCTGTGAATCCATCTCTATTCAGCAACATGTTGTACGCCAATCCATACATCGTCAATGCGAGGGGATAGCCCAAGCCGATCACAGGCAGACAGCAAGCGAAAAAGGTCGCAAACGTCATAATTCCCACCGTGATGAAAAGTCCTAGAAGAGAAAGTGCGCGACCTCGCGTCATCTTCCACGACATTTCAATACAAGCAAGTGGGCCACGCGCAGAGATCGATTCATCGACAACGACAAGCAGTGCAAAGGATGTTCGCAGTCCGATCCAATACGTCAAAACCAAGCAAATTAAAGTCCAAGCACCAGCGCCGAGAAAGGCGGCCAAAGAAAAACTATCGAAGTCCTGTTGTTGAATGCCATCTTTAAATATTTCAAATCCAACCCCAAAGAAAATGATGGCTGCAAAAACGGCAAGCGCAAGTATCAAGGGGATCAGTATCAATATGTGAACCAACACGTATGTCCCCAAGACTGTTGGAAAACGGCGATACCCACGCAGAATATCCCCAATCGTCGGACTCTGTCCTCGCGCGGCGCGTAAGCCCATCCAAATCAGTCCTGCGAGAAGGGGAAGAAGAACAAAGATCGAATAAATCAATATGAAACATCCAACCCCCCCAGAAATTGCCGACCATGCCGGCTGGTCCGGATTTTTCTGCTGGCCAAAGAGCAGACCGTTCTGCGCGAGATTGCTGATTTGTGTTGGAATATTTGCGACTAAAAAAATTACGACCCCAGCAGTCAGCATCAGCCAAGACTTCTTGTACATCACCCAGCTTTGGCCCCAGACATTTGTGAATGAATATTCCATTGTGTTCTCCAGAATTTATTACTGAGCGGCCTTGCTTTGAATCGCCGCAGGCTTGACGGGTTTTTCTAATTTCGCGGCCCAAAGAATGCCTTGTTTCATGTGTTCACGAAAGAGTGGATCTGCAAAAGATTCTTTTGTGTGACCCCCTGCGGTGTACCAACATCGTCCAGTTTTCATGTTGCGCCACCACATACAAGGATGATCGCCATCCATGCCGCCCCCTTCGAATGTCGATTCGTCCAATCGTGCAAGCACATGAATACCATCAACTTTGCGCGGATTTCGCTTGAATCGATACCACTCATCGGTGCGTTGCCACTTCTCTGGCAACACTACGGTTGAAGGGTGCGAGCGATCTTCCACGATCACGGTTGCTTGTTGAATCGCTGGATGCCCAGCGAAATGCGCGCCAATCATTTCGTCATACCAAGCCCAATCATGCTCGGTATCACTTGCCGCATGGATGCCGGCAAAGCCGCCACCTGATTCGATGAATTCTTGGAACGCTGCCTGTTGTCCATCATTCAACACATCGCCTGTGGTTGAAAGAAAAACAACGGTTCGATATTTCGCGAGGTTGTCCTTTGTGAAGAGTGCGCTGTCTTCGGTTTGATCGACATCAGCATCCTGTGCCATAACTTCGCGAACACATTTGATTCCATCTGGAATTGAATCGTGACGAAACGTTGCTGTCTTTGTGAATACCAAAATTCGCGGCTTCGCCGTGGCATCATCAGCGCGCAAGGCAACGAAAGAAATCCCAGCAAGAATGAAAAGTGAAAGCGCGACTCGCAACATGCTTGCAAGTATCGCACGAATGACTGAGGGCGACAAATGAAATGATCAAGAACCAGTGACTGGTGAGTTTGCGATGGGTGGGACCACCTGCGTTTGATTCGTAGCGCCAGCCGGCTTACTTTTGGGTGCTCCACTGGTTTTCGTTGGGTCTTGTTCCTTCGGATTCGTCACTTCCGAAGGCAAACGAGAAACCACTTCTTCGGAAGTTGGTTCGCGTAGCAAAACTTGATCGCCTTCTTCGAGGCCGGTCATAACTTCGACATCCATTTCGCTTGATCTTCCTAGGGTGACTTGGCGCTGACTGAAGCCTTCGCTGTCTGGCACATAGACAAAGCTTGCGATGCCTTGGCGAAAGACAGCTTGCACTGGAATACTCAGCACATCAGTTGCTCGCCCAAGGAGAATCGAAGCTTTGCATCGCATGCTGGGCTTGAGACCAAGAGACTCGACATCATCGAGCAGCACGCGCACTTTGTAATCGCGACGATTTGGATCACGCCAACCACCACTCTCTGCGAGCACGCTGACATTCATAACAGTCCCGCGAATTGGAACTGTTGGATTTGCATCACTGAAAATTGTCACTTCCTGATCTGGCTTAATCCGACCGGAGAGTGCTTCGCTCACTTTCAAATACGCAACCATCTGCGAGACATCTGGAATGATCATCACTAATTCATTCGGTTTCAGTTCTGTTCCGATCGCTGGAGGTGGTGCATCACCACCACGACCCCAACCACCAGATTCCAAACTGCTTGAATAAACAACCAGGCCGTCGGTGGGAGAAATGATTGTTGTGTTTTCAAGTTGTCGTTGACCTTGGGTCAATCGCTCAAGCGCTGTCTTCGATCTGAATTGCGAACTCTCTAAATCAGATTGCGCTTTGACGATCTCTGAATTCTTTTTCTGTTCGGTTCGCTTTCGTTCAGCGAGAGCCTGCTCGACATCTGACATCTTCTTCGCTTCATCTTGAGGGCGTTGGAATTTTTCATACACCTCAATATCAAGCGCAGATTGCTTGACCTTCGCATCCGCTTGAATGAGGGCGATGCGATCCTTCTCGTATTCGTCGCGGCTGATGAATCCTTTCGCGACGAGCGATTCCGATTCACCAAATCTTTTGCGTTGGCGATCCGCATCGATTGTCGCTGCTTCGATTGCAGTCGCCAAGAGTTGGCGCTTGGAGACGAGTTCTCCGTTTGTCCATCCTTCGAGCGCCAACTGACTCAACTTCACCTGCAATTCTGCTTTTTCAATTTCACTTAAACGTTCATTCTGTTTGATTGCAAGTGCTTGCTCATTTGCGACAGCTTCTGCCTGCGCGGTTTTCAACTTATCTTGCATGTCCTTGATCTTGTCAGTCGATTCTTCGCTGGCAAACTTCACCAAGACATCGCCCTTCTGAACACGTCGGCCTTCTGCAACAAGCTCGGTTATAACCGAACGCCCTTCGAGCAAATTGCGAACTTCAACTTGACGAAGCGCGGCGAGTTCTCCCGAGACAGGAATGATCATGTCGAAATCCATTCGGTCCACCGCGTGCAATTCAAGACCATTAAAATTTCCACTGACAACTTCTGTTGCGCGTCGGGTCGACTTTGGAATCAACATCCAAGTTGCGAGTGCTGCGATGACTACAGCGAACGAAATAAAGACCACTCGTCGACTCTGTCGCGCCTTCGTTGGTTTCCCCACGGGAGCATCCAGAGAACCATCGCCATTGGCAACTTCGCCAACCGATCCTTCTGGAGGTTGTTCAATCTCATTGGACATATATAAAGCCTATCGGTTCAGACCGATGGAATCCCTACTGGTTGTGCAAGAATTCCAGATCCGCGTCTATATCGGACCTCCATGCCGTCTGGAGCGATAATTTCCCCATCATCAGAGACTCGCAATTGACCAGTTTGCCGTAAAAATTCCAATATTGCGATCTGAACCTCGCGAAGAGCCCGAGCCTTTTCGTTTTCCGCAGAATTGAGAGCGTCAACTGCTTCCGTGCGATCACGGGGAGTCGCACGATCTGGAGCAGCATCAATGCTGCCCTGACGATTACGGGCGATATCAATATTTTTGTCCTGCAACGAGAGGGTGTACAGCGCGCGATCGATACGTCTGATTGCTTGTCGAACTTCGACCGCGGCAGTGTTCTTTGCAAAAACAAATCGCCGATCATTCTGTTCGAGAATCACTTGTGCTTTGCGGACATTCACTTCTTCGATCGTGCGATCGAGCGGAAGATCGATCGCGATTCCAATTGTGTAATTGCCAAAAGAATCGTCTAACTGAATACCGTTGAAAAAATCTGGGTTCTTTAATAGTGATGCAGTCGCAAAGATGTCTGCACCTGCAAGAACCAAATTGCGCGCGTTGTCAACTTGACGCCGTGCATCTGCGACTAAGTCGCGCGTATTTTGTAAGTCGAGGCGCCACTCGAATGCATTCGCAATTGATCGTTCATTGTTGATGATCGGCGGATCGAGGTCGAGCATTTCGGTATCGATGACAACTGGCGCGTCAGTCTGATATCCAATTCGCAACTTGAAACGATCGACAGCCAGTTTGTAGGTTTCTTCGAGTGAAGCAAGTCGATCGATGACGAAGAGGGCGCGCTGCTTTGCTAAGTCAGCTTGAAAGGCAACTTGCCGACCGCTGGACACTAATGCGTCTTCGCGGTCGACAATTGATCGCAGCCCATTGATTTGATTTCGTGTATTCGAGATAACTTGTTGCTGAACCACCAAATCGTGAAAATCACTGAAAATTGCGACATAAAAGCGGCGACGGAACTCTTCGAATGCGCGGGCACCATAAACCAAATTTCGCTTCGCTTGAATCAAACCTTCTTGCGCGATCAAGCCCGCACCGCGAAGCAGGGGGATGTCCAAAGAAAGCGCAATATCCAAAGAACTTGCTTGGCCCGTTTGAACAGCGTTACTCAGTTCGTTTGATGCTTGGGCGAGAATGTTTGCGCTGACTTGACCTCCATACGGAAGTTTTTGACTCACATTCAGATCATTCACTAACTGAAGTGCTGTTGATTGTGTTCCGTTCAGCGAGACGCCTTGAAATTGTGGAGAAACGGTATTAAAAATTCGCGGGCTCCAGATGTGCTGCTGAATGAGCAGGTCAAGCGCAAGTAATAAATATGTTTCTTCCGCGACGCGATATTCCAAACTTTTCTTTATGGCGAATTGCACGCTCTTGGCAAGATTGAAGTGCTCTGCGTTTGTCGGTGGAGCGTATGCTTTCGTCACATCGGCGATGACTTTGTCGACATCGAGTACCGCGCGAGGACGAGCCTGATACTTCAGATCCTCCGGCTTTGGGTTTGCCGTTGGTGGTTCATTGAGACCTGGATAATCGGGAGTGAAATTCTGACCTTGATATTGCGATTCCGATTTACTTATCGTGGGAACGCTTGAGGGTTCGCCGATAGATTCACTTGTTGTGCGCAGACGATCTTCCGCATTGCTATCGATGACATGAAATTCCTGCTCTTGGCAGGCGATCGGGATGATCGCCAGCAGTGCAAAAATTGCGCAGGCCAGGATTGAATTGATGTGGCGAGACATGGCGAAGTCAAAGAGTACGCTGAGGAGCGATTGGATTTTTAGTTGGAAGAAAACAAGATTTGGATTGAAATGGTGATTCAGCATTGTCTGCGATATGTCACAGATAACGATCTACACTTCACAATTTATTTTCGGCGAAGTTTAATGTCATTTTATGTATTTTTATTGATTTTCGGCGAAAATGATTAATAAGAACTCTAATTTATGTCGACAACTGGCAAGAGTGATCGAATTTCGCAGAAGTTTGGCTATATATCGACCACAAACAAGGTAAAATCGTTTTTGTTCGTCTATCTTCGGTGAAATTGTATCGATAGTGGTTAAAAACTCAAAAAGCACAAAGCCCCGCAATCGCAGGGCCTTGAGCCGTAATCCCCAATCCATTTTGGTGCCGTCACGCGCACCGTGTTCCATTTCCTTCCCATCAATCCCGTTCCACACTCCAAATCCTTTTCCTATCCTCCTAAATGTCCATTTTCCTATCCTACAACCCTTACTTCCCGATCTCCGAATGGTGGGGCTCCGAGAAAACTCGCCCAGCCCATTCATTCGTCAGAACCGGCTCCGAACTACTCGCCTAGCCGGCTCTATCCCAACGAGTTCGAGAATGTCAGGGGGTTTCCCCGTTCCTTAATGCGGTCGGATGTAAGCGCTTGGCGCAATCTCGTCTGCTGAACGGGGCGCCTCTTGGATTCTCTAACACAATAAATATCAATTACAAAGCGACGCGTTGCAAGTCAAAGTCCACATTTTTTAAAAATGGCATTGCTGGAGTAATAGAGTGGATTTTGAAGCAAATCAGGTGGGCTCAAACATGCATGGACTCAAAAGTGGATGGACTCAAAAGTGGTTCGTGCAGGATTTGGCAGCGGACCGATTTGCCCCCGAGCTCAAACATGCTGCGCCGAGCTGCGCAGACTTGCTCGGCTTGCAAACTCGCCGGGGTTCAAATCATTCCGCGGCCCACGTTGGCGAATCAAATTCTCGCTCGAACGTTTTTCAGATTCCGTCTCGCGTCTGCTTGCGTGCCCAGCCGCTGGAAAGTTCTCTCGGGCGAGTTCCGCAGGCGGCCGACGGAACTTGTAATCAAACTTCGAAACCCAGATCGTGTCGGTCGCCGAGGACTGTCTGAGCCCCGAGAGGACTTTTCACGGCTGCCAACAAAATGCTGCTTGATTCCGTGGCTCGAATCTGTGGCTGATGCCGTCGCACTTCAACTTGCGTATCCAGCCGTTGAAAAATTCTGCCGGGCGAGTTCCACAGGCGGCCACGGCACTTGTAACAAAACTTCGTAAACCAGATCGTGTCGGTCGCCGAGGACTGTCTGAGCCCGGCAGGATCTTTTCACGGCTGCCAACAAAATGCTGCTCGATTCCGTCGCTCGATTCTCGCTTAACCTCGCAATCAAAACGAGCCTCACAATCCAACCGTATGCCAAACCGTCTTCACTTCAGTGACAGCCTGAAACGCGCTTGGACTGGACCAAGCCAAATCTTCCAAGAATTTCGCTTGTGGATCGACAAGCCTTACCCTCTTCAGATTTTCGGCAACCCCTAACTGCAGAATCTTCGCCATTTCAGGCTCAACACTCGCAACAACTGCATCAATATCGCGGTGGGCGGCAACGACCGGGACCAGCTCCTCACGCAATCCAGTCAATACATTCAGAACGCCAGGAGGAATATCCGCGCTTGGCGCACATTCTGCGACGATCAACGCGGGAATTGGTTCAACCGAACTCGGCATTGCGATCACCGAACATCCACACGCGATCGCAGGCAACACCAAAGTCAAAAATCCAATCAATGGAAATTCTTCTGGAGCAAACACCGCAACAACTCCAGTCGCTTCGATTTGTGAGAAGCAGTGGAATGGTCCAGCAACTGCATTACGACCACCAACCACGCTATCCAATTTATCACACCATCCTGCGAAGGAAAGCGTTCGATCAATTGCGACTTCAACTTCAGTACGAGCCTTACTTTTTCCAACTCGTCCACTCATCCGCACAGCTTCAATTAATTCTTCTCGGCGACCATCGAGTAACTCTGCCAATCGATAGATAATCTGACCTCGCAAATATCCGCTTGATGCAGCCCACTTTTCTTGCGCTGCTCGCGCGGCTTCGACTGCATCTCGTAAATCTTTTCGAGAGGCCTGAGCGGCATATGCCAATGCTTTTCCGCCAGATCGATCGGTCAAATCTTTCACTGGTGCGACGCGTCCAGATTCGCTGCGCGGAAATGCGCCGCCTATAAAAAGTTTCCAAGTCTTTGTGATTTCAGATCTTTCTGTCATCGTATTTCTCCAAGTTCTGTTTCAACAAATTTCATGCGCAGTACGCAGACAATCCCGAGCGACCGCCTTCACGACCAAATCCAGATTCGCGATATCCACCGAATGGTGCGGCGGGATCGAATTGATTGAATGTGTTGCACCAAATCACGCCAGCTTTAATTTGTCGAGCGATCTCATACGCCTTCGATCCGCGACTTGTCCAAATACCAGCGCTCAATCCATACATCGTGTTGTTTGCGCGTGCGACAGCTTCGTCTGGCGTTCGAAACGTCATGACGGCGAGAACTGGACCAAATATTTCTTCGCGCGCGATTGTGTGTGCGGGCTGAACTGCGGTGAAGAAACATGGCTTGCACCAAAATCCTTTTGACGGTAACGCGACATCTGAAATATCGTGTCGCTGCGCTCCTTCTGCAACGCCGAGTTTGATGAAGCTTTCAATGCGATCAAGTTGCGCGCGACTGTTGATCGCGCCAACATCTGTATTCTTGTCGAGCGGATCTCCGACTCGCAAGCTTCGCATTCGCAGACGAAGTTTTTCGATCACTTCATCCGCGACAGATTCTTCAACAAGCAGTCGACTTCCCGCACAGCAAACCTGACCTTGATTGGCCCAGATCGAAGAAACAATTCCTTCGACAGCTTGGTCGATCGCTGCATCTGCGAAAATAATATTTGGGCTTTTTCCGCCTAATTCAAGCGTTAATCTCTTCTTTGTGCCTGCAACAGTTGATGCGATCGCGCGTCCGACATCGGTCGATCCAGTGAATGCGATCTTGTCGACATCGCCATGAGCAACAAGTTCTCGTCCTGTCTCTCCTGCACCAGTGATGATGTTGACGACGCCTGGAGGCAAATCAATTTCTTGCAATATCTCGGCAAGGTGTAATGCTGTCAATGATGTCGTTTCGGCTGGCTTGAGCACAACGGTGTTTCCACACGCAAGCGCGGGCGCGATTTTCCACGCAGCCATCATCAAAGGAAAGTTCCATGGAATGATCTGTCCACAAACTCCAATTGGCTCCGGCGCACTTCCATTGGATGTGGGGCACGCCCAACGCAATTTATCGCACCATCCAGCGTGATGAAAAAAGTGTGCGGCCGCTTGCGGAACATCTTCATCGCGTGATTCACGAATGGGTTTTCCGTTATCCATCGTTTCAAGCACAGCAAGTTCGCGCGCCCTCTCTTGAATACGGCGCGCAATTCGATACAAATACTTTGCGCGTTCGAGCGCTGGCACACGACGCCAATTCTTTAGCGCCTTGCGTGCTGCGACGACTGCAAGATTGACATCCATCGCATCAGCCTCGGCAATTCGCGATAAAGAAGATTCGGTCGCGGGATTGATCGTCTCAATCGATCTGCCAGATCGGGGCTCTCGAAATGCACCATCAATAAAAAGTCCATATTGAGTTTTGATTTCCACCTTTGTCGACTCTGGTGCGGGCGCATAATCCCAATTTGTGCTCGGCGTCGTCATTTCTCTAGTATCCCATGCCAATCAAACACATGCTTGATGAAACGGATTACAAATGGAGCCACTCTCAATCAACATTCTTGTCTCGCTCGCAGTGATTCTTTTTCAAGGTTCTCCGCAAGCGCGTCTCAGCGTGCTCCCTGCGGTTGGAAAGTGCGTACGACTTGGAACTTTCGGCAGTGGACCTGCTGCCGAACCAACGCAAGTCGGAGAATTCTGGAAGTGCGGACGTTGCGAAATCGAAGCGCCACTGCCAATTGGATATCCCGCACCAACTCCGCCAGGCGCAATCGAATTGAAGTCATATCCCTCGGTTCGCCGTGCCGAAATTTCTTCGACTGGCAGCACTGCAATGGGAATGTTTGCATCATTTTGGCCGCTTTTCAATCACATCAAGTCGCGCGAAATTGCGATGACCAGTCCGGTTGAAATGGATTATCGGGGGATGATGGAACCGAATTCAAATCAACTCAACGAAAAAAATGGTTCGTGGACGATGTCATTTTTATATCGCGAAAGTGATATGGGGCCAACGGGCAAAGACGGCACGATCACCGTTGTGGACACAACTCCGATTACAGTTCTCTCTGTGGGATTGAAGGGGGCGTATGGATTGAAGAAAACCAACGAGGGTTTGAAAATTCTCAACGAATGGATTGTGGCACATCCCGCATGGCGCGCGGTTGGCGACCCAAGAACTTTCTCATATAACGGCCCTGCAGTTCGAAATGGAGACAAATGGAGCGAAGTCCAACTGCCAATTGAACTCAAGTCTGTTGTACTCTCAAGCAATGGATTTGAAAATATTAGTGATTGATATTGGCGGAACGAATGTCAAAATCCGAGTTGATTGCGATCCGGAGAAGAGATCGTTTCCTTCCGGGACCTCGCTGACTCCACAACAAATGGTTGAAGGTGTGTTGAAGTTGGCGCAAGGTTGGACATTCGACGCAGTCTCGATTGGATTGCCAGCGCCAATCAGCAAAAACCAACCAACGCATGATCCGGCGAATCTCGGCAAGGGATGGGTCAACTTTGATTATGACAATGGATTTACGAAAAAGGTGAAGTTGGTCAATGACGCTGCGATGCAAGCGGTCGGTTCGTACGACGGTGGGCGCATGCTCTTTTTGGGCTTAGGCACTGGCTTGGGATCGTGTCTGATTGCTGACCACGTGATCGTCCCAATGGAACTTGCGCACATGCCTTTTCGCAAGGGGAAAAGTTTCGAAGACGCTGTTGGTGTAAGGGCGCTAAAAAAGCACGGGAGAAAACGTTGGGAGAAGGAAGTTCATGAAGTGATTGAGATCCTTTCGGCTGGACTTCTTCCTGATTATGTCGTTCTTGGCGGCGGAAATGCTGTGCGCTTGAAAGACATTCCTAAGAATTGCAGGCTTGGTGATAATGCGAACGCATTCATTGGTGGATTCCGGCTATGGGCTCCTGAGTGGGCGAAGTCTGTTGCGGTTTATCACAAATAATTCGAAATCGAAAAATTTATTTATGAGAAAGCAATCCACCCATTGGTTTGATTGCTTGGAGTGACGCCCACACAATCAGCGCGATTCCCCCGGCAATCATCGCGAGCGAGAGCAACATTGGAAGCGTCAACAAACCGATCATGAACACGCCATCATCGATTTGTCGGAACTGTTCACTTGTCGTTCGAGCCGCGCCATACGTCACCAGAAAAACTCCCGCGATGACACCTGGGCGCCGAGGTTTCAACCAGACGACTGTCATGACAAGAAGCAAGATTGGCCCGTCGGTAAAAGCTTGAATAAAGTTGCTGGGGTAATACGCGGTCAACAGTGGTTCAAGTTTTGCAAGGACATCTGTGCGGTGCAAATATGCGGCGCGATAGACGGCTTCGGGGAGTGGTTCTGCAGGATTCACGAGTGATTGAAGTGGAGCGAGTTTCGCAACTGGAAAGTTAGACTCGAGAATTTCTGCTGGATACTTCACGGCCCACCAAGGAGGATTCGCCTGCATTGATTCTGGAAGTGGCTTGCCCCACAGTTCGCCGTTGACCCAATTCGCCAAGCGACCAAAACACAAACCAAATGGAGCGACGAATGCGACGCAATCAAAAAGATGAAGAATTGGAAGTCGAACGCGACGCGCGAAAAGCACACTTGCAATCATCGAACCGATAATGCCTCCGTGGCTAGACATTCCGCCTTTATGAATGTCGAGCAATCCCCACCACGGAAGCGAAGAGTGAAATGTGATCAAGAGATGCGGTTCATAGAAAATTACGTGGCCAACGCGACCGCCGATGACGACACCCATAATCAAAAAGGTCATCAAGTCGCTCACTTGCAACATTGTCAAACCAATTCGCTCGCGTCGAGCGAGCTCGCGCAAGAGCAACCAACCAAGAAAAAATCCTGCAGCATAGGAAATTCCATACCAGCGGATTCCAAAACCAGACGAGATCTCTATGGCGAATGGATCGAGCGTGTGAACAATAACGGCGAGCATCCGCATAGCATCCCCGACTTGTGATGGATGCGCCACCCACCCATGGAAGTCTCAGCGAATTCGCTCGACCCGAGCGGCCGGGTGATTTGACGCCTTTCTTGAAATTGCTGATCCAGGGCAAGTCACTGACATTCGACGAATCGCGCGCAGCATTTGGTGAAATCATGACTGGTTCTGCTCATCATGCAGAAATGGGCGCCTTTTTTGCGCTTCTCGCGCGGCGTTTGCCAACCGTCGATGAGCTTGCTGGTGCCGCAACCGTGATGCGAAAACACGCCACAACATTTTCGACTTCGATCGACACCGCAAAGATTCTCGATACTGCGGGGACTGGTGGAGCGCCAAAGACATTCAATGTCAGCACGCTTGCAGCAATAGTTGCAGCATCAGCCGGTGCGTTCGTTGCGAAACATGGAAATCGATCGCGCACTGGTCGAGGATCGGCCGAGGTCTTGGATGCACTTGGCGTGAAAGTTGATGCAACTGGATTGATTCAGCGACGGTGCCTGGAAGAAGCACATATTGCATTTTGCTTTGCTCCAAATCATCACCCAGCTGCACGGCACGCAATGCCTGTTCGGAAGGCGCTTGGATTTCCGACAATTTTTAATTTACTTGGACCGCTGACAAATCCCGTGAATGCGCGCAGACAAGCGATCGGTGTTTATGACCGTTCGTTTGTTCCGATTATTGCAGAGGTGCTGCGAGAACTCGGTGCGGTGCGTGCGGTGGTCTATCACGGCATGGATGGATTGGATGAAATGACAACGGGCGCAGCGACATTGGTCGCAGAAGTGAAGCATGATGCGCATGGTGGATCTGTGCGGGTTTATGAAACAACACCGGAACTCTTAGGGATCACACGAGTCAATCCTCTTTCGATTGCAACAGAAAATCTCGATGCGGCAACAAAACTTTTCATGGATGTCCTTGAAAATCGCGCGCCGCGCGCCGCGCGAGATATGACCTTGATAAATGCAGCGGCAGCCTTACTTGCCGCGGGTATTGTGGATGATTTGCGTGGGGGAGTTGTAGTCGCACAATCCGTACTGACGACTGGCGCGGCACGAGAAACTCTTGCCAACCTTGTTCGGATTTCTAGTGAAAGTGCTAGCTAGTTTTTGTATCTTTCAAAGCGCACTATGACAACCACATCTAAAACTATTCATATGACATCCCAAGAATGGATTGATCTCGGAATTCAATATGGGGCGCCGGCCCTCTGGTCGTGCGTCATCATCATCGTCGCTTTCTTTGCTGCGAGTTGGGTCCGGCGCTTGGTCGTGAACGCTTGCGAACGAGCGGAAATTGAACCGACTCTCGCTCGCTTCTTTGCGAAATTGACACGGTGGGCGATCTTGTTGATCGCGGGATCGTTTGTACTGAACAAATTTGGATTTGAAACCGCAAGCTTCTCTGTATTAATCGGAGCTGTTGGATTGGCGGTCAGTCTTGCATTCCAAGGAACGCTTTCCAACTTTGCGTCTGGAATCATGTTGATGATCTTTCGTCCATACAAGATTGGCGATTCGATTATTGCAGCGGGACAAACTGGCATGGTCTATGAAATTGATTTGTTTTCAACGACGTTAGACACGGTCGACAACAAACGAATATTTATTCCAAACACAGCAATCTTTGGTGCGGTCATTACGAATATCAGTTTCCATGAAAGACGGCGAGTGGATGTGGTGGTTGTTTTGCACCACGGTGCGAGTATCGACAAGACGCGTGCGGCACTCACCGAAGCGGCGATACGCGTCCCTGGATGTCTGCCAGAAAAACCAGAGATTGTTCTTGTGGAAATGAACGCTGCTGGAATCTCTTGGCAAGTTCAGGTGTGGTGCCAGTCAGCAGATTTTATCGCGGTTCGTCAGGCGACGATTCGAGAGGTCAAGATTGCGCTTGATGCGGCTGAAATTGCATTTGCTGTGGCGCCGCCTGTTGACGTGAAACGTTAAGTCGTTTGACTTTTATGGACCAACCCAAAGTCCATTGACTTGGCGATATCGCGGGGCGCGTGGGATATTTGTCGCAACGCTATCTCGATTCCAAATAACGGCGCCAGATGTGTTCACCTCGAAAATTCTGCCGCTATTGGTCAGAGTGATCAACGTCGTGTTGTCGAGAGTTCGAAAAGCTCCACACTGAACAGCTCCGCCATATATCTGATTTGGTGATCCATATGTCCACGTGGGAGCGCTTGGACCAAATGCAAGCGTGGGGTCAATGACATAATTCCCAGACGAATCACGCGGCGGAATGATTTCCATCACTGTGGAATAATCATTCGCGGTTCCAGTGCGATCGCCATTGCAGAAGGCCATAATGTTGCCAGCTCCAGGAAGTCCTGTATCGATCCACGTTGCGCTGTGAACGACAAAGAAAGTTTGATTCGTCGTTGTGCCGCGATCATATTGTGCAGGATTTCCCCAGCGATACAAGATATCTCCGCCACGCCCTCTCGCGCCACCAGTGTGCGTTGCTGCTTCTGCGGTCGTCGTCGAATGATCGATCACCCAAAGTTCACTGAATGTGCGAGAACTGACAACGATCTGATCCAATGTTGGATTGTAATCAATGGAATTCATGTGAGTCCAACCGCCAGTTCCCTGTGCATCGACCGATCCCGCATTTATATTTACAAGTTCCGGCTTTGTACTCACGACGGCATAATTTGGAAACGCAGCATTCGTATCTTGCACAAGATGATTCCAAAGATTCCAACGCCACACAATGTTGTAAGTGCTATATCCGGTTGGTTGAATTTCAAGAATTGAATCGGACCATATTGCCGACGTAAGATTCACACGGCCCATCGCAGTTCCTTCGGCCTGTGTGTGACCCTCCCACACAATGCAAAGAATATTTCCGTTTGGCATCAGTCGAATGTCATGGTGTTGTGCATATTCAGCATTTGAAACAATCAGATCATTCACGATTGCCCCAGCAGCATTAAAAACCTGTATGCGGCCACCGCGAGCAGCGCCGTTATAAATCCCTGCGGAATAAATAGTCGGGCGAACAAGCGTTCCATCGCCTCGCAAATATGCGACACTCGCACCACCAGCAGCACCGACCCAAGTCTTCGCTACAAGGCCGGCCGAGTCATACGCGGTTGTTGTCGTCGTGTTCGTCGAAGTAACAATCAACCATTCAGGAGCCGGGGCAGGGCATGGTCCCCAACTACTAAGAACTGATGCGAGATCAGTTCCGTCGGTCAATCCATCACCCGTGATATCTCCGCCGGGTCCGCCCCAATTCGAGAGCATGCTTGCAAGGTCAACGCCATCAACAATATTGTCGCCGTTCAAATCTGGAGGGCAGGCCGCATGGACACTTTGGCCAATATCAATAAAGTGATTTGCTGAACAGATGGCAATGACTGCAGCGGTAAAAATCCGCTCTTGGGATTGCTTGCGAATGCTTCGTGGAATTCTTTGTGGTTGAATTTTCATGTCAATCAAACTCTGAAATATTTGATTACGGCGCCGAGTTGGACAATTGTAAACAGAATGTTGCTTTCCGTGAATTCTTTGGAGATTTGAACTCTTGGGGGACAAACAAATCTATGAAATCGGTTGGATCGAGAGGGTATTTTGATAGATAAGTTGGCTCACAGGAAGTGGATTTCGATCTTCGAACGAAACGCCAATTTTCAAGATGGGGATATCCTCCAATTATTCATACAAGAGAAGCGAATTCAGATGAGGACTCGACGGTTCAAATCAAGCCGACGATATTCATTTGGTACGAAAATCCAGTATGGATTTGGATTGCACTTGGCGCGTGGATAGTTGCCCTTGTTGTCATAAGTGTGATGGTCGCAATCAATCCACACGACCGAACGGTCACGGGCCTGTATCACGATGCGAGTCATAACTGGTTTCAACAGAAGCCACTTTATGCTGGTCCTGGTGGCATGAATTATTTCCCACAGTTTGCGCCAAGCTTTGTCTTGTTTCATTGGCTTCCTGTACCAATTGGCGATATTGCGTGGCGTTGGCTGTCTGGATTCGTCTTGGTGTTTGGTATATGGAGATTGGCTAAAACTCAATTCGCTTCAAATTCTGCGTGGGTTTTGCCTTGGATTCTGCTTCTCACGCTACCCATATCACTTTCAGCGCTTCGATATGGTCAAGCAAACGCTTTGTTTTCTGGTCTGCTGGTAAATGTTGTCGCCTCAATTGCGCAGCGACGATGGACTGGAGCAACTCTATGGATGATGCTTGCCGTGATCGTGAAGCCACTCGGGTTGGTGATTTTATTGCTTGCCCCATTCGTTTATGCGCCATTGCGGTGGAGAGTGCTCTTAATTGCACTCATTCTCATACTCAGTCCGTTTCTAATTGCCAACATTGATTATGTGTTGTCACAATATTTTGCCTCGTTTGCAAATCTCCAATCGTGTTCGGTTGTCATCGAACACCGCTTTGCAGACTTTCATGGAATCATTCGAACACTTGGCGGTGAACTTCCAGCTCAATGGGCACTTGTCATTCGCGCCGTTGCAGCCATTGTTGTACTTGGTCTGTGGGTTGTTGTAGGTCGACGATTTGATGAACCGCTGCGAGCAATTTGGCTTCTGGCGTTCACGACAATTTTTTTGATGCTCTTTAATCCAATGACTGAATCCAACAGTTATGTGATTCTCGCTCCAGCATTATCCTTTTGGGGCTTTACACTCTTGACGACAACTCGGTATCGAACTCTCGGATGGTGTTTGGTTTCGATCGCGCTCTCAATCGGCTTGCTGAAAGAACCTTTGCGCCCAATTTTCAGAAATAACTTTGCTCTGATCTGGAATCCGATTATGGCACTCGTGTTTTTCGGTGTGCTCCTGCTGATTCTTTGGCAGATACAAAGATTAAAATCGTTTCCAATACCTATCAAAGATTTGAATCAATCATGACTTACCCCTCAAATCAAATATCTGTCGCACCATATGTAAGTTTTTTATTACCGTGCTTCAACGAAAGTGAAGTCCTTATCGAAATGCACCGCCGTGTGAAAGAGGTTGGTGAAAAACTTTCGAAGCCATACGAAATTGTTTTTGTAAACGATGGATCGACCGACGACACGTTTCATAAAATGGTTGCACTCACCGAGAGAGACCCAATGCTTGTAATCGTTGATCTTTCCAGAAACCACGGGCACCAACTTGCGCTTTCTGCAGGACTGCAATGTTGCGCAGGAGAGCGAGTGCTTGTTCTGGACGCAGATCTGCAAGATCCACCAGAATTACTTCCACAAATGCTTCAATATATGGATCAAGGTGCTGATGTTGTGTTTGCTCAAAGGCGAACAAGGCTCGGTGATGCGCCTCTGAAACGTTTCGCTTGCGCTGTCTTTTATCGACTACTGCAAAAATTGTCAGACACACCAATCCCACTCGACACTGGGGATTTTCGATTGATGTCTCGCAGAGTTGTGAACCAAATTTTACAGATGCCAGAGCGACATCGATTCATTCGTGGAATGGTGAGTTGGGTTGGATATCGTCAGGTTCCATTTTTCTATGACAGAGAAAAACGCTTCGCAGGAGAGACGAAGTATCCATTCTTCCGACTGCTGGCTCTTGCGCTAGACGGCATTGCTGCATCATCAACAAAGCCTTTAAAGTTGGCCAGTTATGCGGGTGCGCTCTTCGCGTTCCTGTGCCTTGGATTTATCGGTTATGCAATCTATTCATTACTGTTTGTTGGTCAAACGCCTCAGGGTTGGACGAGTTTAATGATCGTTGTCACCCTGATGGGCAGCGTGCAACTTTTCGTTCTGGGGATCATTGGGCAATACCTTGGCAGAATTCACGAGCAGGTGAGGGGAAGACCCATCTTTATCATTCGAGATATTGTGCGTGGTCGCTCCCTATCGTGACCTGGCTGATTCAATCCACAGCTGATTCTCAAAAAGAAAAAGGGGCAGACTTTCAGAATGTCCTCGGCGCACTCATAGCGTGCGCTCATGCCGCGCAGGACGGGCGGTGACAAAGCAACGCGACACGCCTTCCTTCCTTGGATCGCCGGTGCAATGGTCGCCGGTGCAGCAAGTGCTGGAATTGCCGTGGGGCTGGTGGAGCCAAACGATGCTTTGGATGAACGTGGTCGACTTGTCATTGTCACCGCGTTGATCACTGTCGCCATCGCCGCGCACGGAATAGCGCTGGCGTGGCGGCGGTGGTCCTTTGCATCGGCACTTTGCCTGCTGATCGCAGCTGCAGCGTTTGGCGCATTCCGAGTCGCTGTCGTCAACCATGAGTGGCACGCGTTATTGAAATCGCTTCATGTCGCCGCAGATCATATTGATACAAAAAAAACCACTTCTTCTGTTGACTCAACTCGCAAACTTGTATGCGTAGAGGGGATTGTCGTATCAACTCCACGCACCGATGAATTTGCATATCGCGATGCGCTGATTCGATGTGATTCGCTCGAGGAAGACACGCTTGCGAGTTTCGTGCCGCGCACGCCATCGATTCGTTTCAATCTTGAAGTCGATTCGGTCATCGACAGTTATGGTGAACGTCATGAAATCGATGCGACAATGCGCGTGATTATTGAAGGAACAATCGCGGGGTGTGTGGCTGGTGATCGAATACGAACAAAAGGTTGGTTGAGTGGATTTGATCTCCCAACAAATCCCGGTGGTTTCAATTCGATGGCATGGAGTCGCATGCGCGGCATCGCAGGTTTGTTGTCGATACCAAGCGAACATCTGATTCAGCATCCAGAAACTTCGCAGTTTTCTGTGACTTCGTTTCTTGCTCGATGGCGATCTGGTGTTGATGCAAGTTTGCGTGATGCGCTCGGCGATCAAATCAGGCTTGATGCGACGGCTCTCATTGCGGCATCAACAACGGGTGCGAATTGGCCTGGCTTGCGTTCTGTTTCGAAAGCTTTCGCATCGAGTGGGGTTCAGCATCTCGTTGCAATTTCTGGGTTCAACTTCGGCATTCTTGCTGCTTGTGCTTTATGGTGCATTCGACGATTGCGATTGGCGCCTCGCATTGGAGGAATCGTTCTGATCCTTCTTGCAATTCTGTTCGTTCTTTCGATCGAGTCGGAAGTTTCTTCGGTGCGGGCAGCGTTGATGGGCGGAACCGCAGCAATTGCGCTTTCATTTGGTCGTTCAATTCAGTTTGGATCATTGATCGGACTGACAGCGATGATTATTGTTGCTTGTGATCCGCTCGCCGCATCTCAACCAGGATTTCAACTCAGCTTTGGGGCGATCTTTGGACTTCGATACATCTCGCCATTGATTGCACGCTGTTTGAATTGTGCTGTGCGTGGATATGGACTTTTCGCAACACTTTTTCGTCGCGCACTCGAACCTCTTGCGGCAGGACTTTCTGCGTGGGTAGTGACCACGCCGATCATTGCGTTGCACTTTGGAACTTGCCCTCTTTGGTGCGTCCCTTGCACACTTGCACTTTCACCAAGTTTCGCCATGATGGTCATCTCTTCAAATGTTGCCGTTGCGGCACAACCAATCTGTCCACCAATCGGATTTGCGGCTGGTTGGGTTTCGGTCATCAATGCTCGAATGATTCTTTGTGTCGTGCGATTTTGCGCAACACTGCCGGGAGCTCTGCCCCCCAACGCATCTGTGCGAATCGTCGCCGACCCAGAAGATTGGCGCACACGAATCGACATGATTGATGTTGGAAACGGCTCTTGTTATCTGATTCGTTCTGAATCATCTGCAGTTCTGTTCGATTGTGGGAGTCTTGGTGCGGCGGCGGTGGGTTCGCAAACTATTGTTCCAACTCTGCGAGCGCTTGGAGTTTATTCGCTCGATGCTGTTGTGATATCCCATCCGAATCTGGATCATTATGGCGCATTGCCGGAAGTAGTCAGAGCGTTTTCTGCTCCTCGTGTCTTCGTCACTCCACAATTTATTGAATGGGCTCGACGTGGTGCTGCGCGCGAAGCGCTCCGTGCGGCACAAGCAGGTGGAGCATCCATTGAGGAATTTTCTAAGGGTGATGAAAGCCAATTTGGATTTATGAGCTGGCGCGTGCTTCACCCTCCCGCGAAAAGTCTCTTCGCAGATTCGAATGATGGAAGTCTCATTATTCGTATCTCCTGCCAAGGTTTCTCGATACTTCTTGTTGGTGATGCTGCACGAGAAGCATGTCGTGCTGTTCTTGAATCTCCACACTCAGAAGATCTTCGTGAAATCACCGTGTTTGAACTGCCGCATCACGGAAGTTTTCGCCCTGATGCGGCTGCTCTTGCAGAGCGTGTTGCAAGTCAGATAGTTCTTCAATCAACTGGGCCAATCAGACTTGTAAAAGACAAGTGGGAGGGAGTTCTTGTTTGTGAGCAAAGACTGGTGACTGCTCGTGATCATGCGTGTGCCGTTTTGTGGAAAAACGATGGAGCTATTTGGATTGGTCGCTGGAATGGATTGCGATATGAATGGAGCGATTCTGGATTGCAGCGAGAGGTTCCACGAGAGATCAAAGAATTTGATTTGCTCGAATCACAAGCATTGAACACACCCGAATCATCCACCGACAGCGAGGTCGATCAAGATCGCTCTGCGCAAGATGACCGTGTCACCAACAGGGCCGCCAGCAGCTTCCTCGATCTCGATTTCGAGTGGACCAGGTTGAACCACGACGCGAATTCGCGCTTTCGAATTTTTTGCATTGAGCGAATAACGTCCGAGCTCTTGACCATTTTGTCGAATGACAAAAACACAATCAGCCCAAGCAAGTACAGATGTTGGGATCTCTACATCCGCACTGAAGACGGAGAAGCCCTTGGGGATTTCGTAGACGAGCCGTTCCGGCCCCCTGATCTCAATTGCGGTTGCCCCCAAAGGAGCTTCGATTGTGCTCACGATTGGCATGGGATATTCCGCACGTGGAAGCGATGTAGAAATTGGCGGAAAAACTTTTGGCTTGAACTGCGAGAGAGGAACCATTCGCTTTGATGATTGAGAAACACACCGAATTTCATCTGTAAGGATTGGCTGTGACGAACGGCTCATGCCCAACGACATACCTTGTAGGACAAATCCACCACCAAACCCACCCGTGATTGATGTTCCGTCAATGATTGATCCATCCGACAACCAGACGCGCACTGCTGCGACTTTGGGTTGTGCGGAAACAAGCGCAATTCCTGCAACTCGCTCGAGCGGAATTTCTCGTTTGACGCCAGCGGTTTCGATGATGATTGGCTCTTCAAACGACTCGATAAACCCACCGATTCGATCTCCGTTGCGAAGAACAATCTCATCGGAATTCGACGCGACTGGTGGTTGTTCCATTGGTTGCATCTGAATGAATGAAGTGCGATCAACAGAAATATCCATCATCCCCATCCCAGGATGCTTCCATCGGACAATGGTGCCGGGTGGCTCAATGTGAAATCCACCGAATGTTGCGATGATGACCTGGCCATCGGTCAGCTTTGTCATTGAAAATGGACGGCGCTCGATTGTTCCAACACCGTCACTCTTTGGAATCCACGCAAGGGCCGTCGATCCAAGATCGATTCCGTCCTCGCTATGAATTGTTCCATTCTCATCAATCAATGCATCAACCCACTCACCTTGTGGAGTTAAAACTTCAACAGTTGATGTCTCGGTGGTTGCAGAGAACAGAAGAGAGAGGATTGATGCGGTTACAAACAAATTGCTCACCGCTGAAAAATTGGAAGATATCTATTTGGCATTTGAAGCACAATAAGCGCCATTGCTGTGGCGTAGGACTCGCCAGCCTGATGATCAATCCAAGAACCGTCGTCACTTTGTATCGCAATCAATTCGTCTCGGACTCGCGACCACCATTGTTCCCAACGGTCGCCACCCGCGAGATACATCGCTTGTGTGGAGTAATACTGACCATAAAAATAATGCGCCTGCATTTGTGGACCGCCGGTGTTCGCGATGGTCGAATTGCTACTCAGATACTCCAACCCTCGTTCAATCGAATCGTCTTCGTACACACCAGCATAAAAAAGACTCGCGACTCCAGCAGCTGTTCGAGGCCACGCGCTTGATCCTGGTTGACGCATATATCGAAAGCCTCCATCTGCATTCTGGCAATCACGAACATAACGCACGGCGCGATCAATCGTGTCCTTTGGAATCTTGATGCCAGCATTTCGTGCGCTTCGCATAGCCATCACCTGACAAATCGTGACGGAAACATCGGCGTCGTATGGAACTGGGTTGTAACGCCAACCACCTTCGTCATTTTGACTGTTCAAGATCAAATCAATTGCACGCACAAGCGCGTCGCGAACGCGAGAATCGTTTGGGTTCATTCCATAAATTTCACCCAGAAAAAGCGTGGCGAATCCATGACCGTACATTGGACCAGTTGTACTTTCCGCAGCAAGAAGTCCGCTCTCGGATTTGTTTGCGAGAACAAATTCGAGCGCACGCGTAACTTGTTCACCATAACGACCGCGACCAGGAAGATTTCCGTCAGCCATAAACGCTAACGCAGCGAGAGATGCGATGCCAACATGCCGACCATAGCGACCTCTTCCAAATGATCCATCGTCATTTTGCGATGACGCTAGGTATGCAAGTCCGCGTTCCACAGACCGGGTCATTTCAGGAGTGATCTCATTTTTCGCAGGCTTGTTTTCCGCGCCGGCAGTTATTGGATTGGGTTTCGTTTTTGCAACGGCGACTGGAGAGGGTGAAACGATAGGATTCGCTGGAGGATCGACCTTCTCTGGGGATTCAACTGCCTGCGCTTGTGCTGGAGACTTTTCTGCAGCGGGAACTGGCAGTGATTGTGCGAGGATGAGTGCGATTGCAAAGATCATGATGAGTTGGTGTTTGGATTTGAAACTTGTTTTTATGGCTTCGATTCTTCTGCGATTCGTCTGTAATACGCTTCGGTCCATCGACGATACACCGAAGACATTTTTTCTCGAACACCCTGACGAATGATCTCACGTGTTCTTGGTGGCAAACCTCCCCATTCTTCATCGGTCTCTTGAATCACTCCGCCTTCAATTGCGTCAACGGTTGGTGGTAATTCTCCTGGACGATCTCCAGTTGGTTGTGATTTTGATGGGCCAGATTTATCACCTTCTTTTTGAGAGGCTCGTTGCTTTGCTTCTTCGCGACGTTTTTCTTCGGACGCTGCAGACTCGGATTGTTTTTTGTCTTTTCCACCCTTTGGTTGCTGTGAGCCTTTCGATTTCTCGCTAGATGAAGAGGATGAACTCGACGAAGATTGTTGCTGCTGTTGCTGTTGTTGGGCAGATGCGATCAATGCATCAAGTCTGGCAAGCACATCTTCTTGAACCCTTTGAACGGCTGTTCCAGAATCTTTTTCGCTCAGAAGTGTTGCGCTTCGTCGCATGCCTTCGACTGTTTCTTCAAGTGTGTTCTTTGCTTCTTTTTCACTCAAGATTCTTTGGAGTGTTTCCTTCTGTGTACGACCACTTTCTGCGCTTGCCTTCTTTGAATCTGACTCGCCAATACCAAGAAGGTCATCAAGTGATTTTTCTTCGTCGCCCGCCAGTTTTCCTGTGGTGGTCCCATTTGAGGCTTGGGCTTGTGGGGGAACTGGGGTTGTGGTCTTTGGGTCTTGGGAACTACTTGCACATACAGATCCAGTGACTATAAAAACAGTGAAAGAAGAAAATTTAAATATTGTTTTCAAGATGGATCCTTCGCTTCTGGTTTCAACTTGATTGGTGGCTCACCTTCGGGAGGAACTAATACTGGGGCTCCAGCTTTTTCCTTTTCTGCCATCTTTCTTTCGAGTTCTTTGCGAAGATCGTCGGCAATTTTTGCGATGGAATCCTGTCGTTGCGACAAACTATTCAGCACATCAACAGGCATTTGAGTACTTTCAACAGCCTTTGTTCGTTCATAAATCCGCTGTTGAAGCGAACGTATGACTTTCAATTCTGCAAGCGGGGGGATTAGTGGTTTTTCTTCTTGACCACCACCACCACCGCCGCCGCCGCCACTGGCATCTTCGCTTGGATCTGCAAATGGATCATCTGGCTTCTTAGTAGCTTCACCGAGCGCGTTCACCAAACCTCTGAGAATTTCCATAACTTCTCTTTCCATTTCAACTGTTGCTTGTGTTGGTGGCCCACTGCGCAGATCAGTCGAAGCGCGCATAGCAGCATCAAGTGCAAGGGCGGTTGCTTCGGTAAATGTTGGAGACTTCTGAACATCTGGAGAACCTTCTGAAATTGCCGAGATCTCCAGGCGGATACTTTCTTGATCAACACCTAATCTGCGAGATTCAACAAGTAATCGCCGATCTCCAGCTTTGTTGACGAGTGTTCCTGTCGCCGTCAACAAACCTTCTTGTCGATCACAGAGATTTTTATATAACTGCGCAAGTTCTTTTGCTCGTTGCTGGCGTTCTTGCTCATCATTCTTTTCCTCTTGTTTGCGAACAAGTTCCAGCGCCTCTTGAAAAAGAGCTGTTGCGCGGACAAGACTTTCGTGACCAAGAGCAATTTGAGGAGCCGCCGCGCTCAGTGCGCTTGCCGCACGACCCTCTGCCTCTGCTCCACGCTCAATGAGGCGAACGACCCGTTGCGCACTTGGGCCAGCCGCACGACCCTCGTCCGCCACACCAGATGCATTCAATGAGAGTGTTGCTGCTTGTTGCGCAACCCCTGGTGATGACTTCGTGACCTCAGCTCCTTCAGCTGTCACAAGTGCAAGACCAAGTTCTTCTGTGCTCTCCGCTTGGCGAACCAACTGTTCAAGCGCATCAACCAGAGTGGCGAGACGACGACGAAGTGTTTCGGTTCTCGCCTTTTCATCATCGGCGAGATCTTCAATCATTTTTTGAACAGTCTTCTGAGCCGACGCTGATGATTTTTGCGCTTCATCAAGTCGATTTTCTCGCGTCGCCTGCTCGGCTTGATCCATTCGCGCAGCGAGTGATTCGTTGTCGCCACGCTCTGCCGCTTGACGAAGATTTTCAGCTCGTGTGGGATCTTCCTTCTGAACTTTTTCCGCACGCTGTTTGAGTTCTTCGATTGTTTCGCGCGCTGCTTGTGCGGCATTCTTTGCGCTATCAGCCGCACGATCAAGATTGGCTGATTCTTCCGCTGATAAATCCTGGGGACTTCGTCCAAGAGTTTTTGCTCCAGCCTTCGTTCGATCTTTTTCTGCTTGTGTTATGGCCGCGGCAACCTTCTCCAACTTCCGAGCTGCCATCCACGAATCTTTATCTTTATCGAGTAGTGCTGCAAGATCATTGAGTTCGCTACGAACCTCGCTTTGCGCACCTTTCGCGTCTTCTGTTTTTTGCTTGCTTTTTGTGAAATCTGGTTTCTCCGCACCATCTGCCTGCATTTGTGCGGCTTCCTGCAGGTCGTTGCGCGCTGATTCACTTTGTTTTTGTGCGGTTTCAAGTATGTCGTTGGCAGCGTCAATCAGGCTGCGAGTCGCATCGTCTTGAATCTCATTTCTATCAAGTCTTTTTCCAAGTCCATCCATCATTGATCGAATATTTGAAATTCGCTCACTAATTTCTGTTTGTGGGCGCACTTGAGTTGAGGGAGATTCTTCGCGTGACATCAAATTTGCTTGTCGCTCATTCGTTCGTATGGCACCTTGACGAATTGCAGCGATTGAGTTGCGTGTTTCTTCTTCAAACTGTGGACGTGTCAACACACGCAATCGACGAGGGGTAGAACGCGTTCCTTCACGTGCGACACCATTCAAGCGAAATACATCATCCGCAACAAGAGTGATTTCAAAAACCTCTCCCGGCTGTGCGTTTGTTGTAGAGAGATCAAAGATCGTTTCTGCCTCCGCTTCTCGAGCCCCTTTGGCATCAACAGAAAGTAAATCCTTGCGCCAAGTAGTTGATCGGTTCGCTTGAATAGTGATGCGATCAAGTCCAACATCATCTCGACCCAAACCCTTGAGTGGAATGCGAGCGGTTGCGAGAACGGTTTCATCTGCGCTTGGTTCAGCTATAAGTGCTTCGGGAGGAATATCTGCTGCGACATCGAGAACAACCTGAATATCGTCGATGTTTTGAACTCCATTGTTGTCCTTCAATCGAATTGTGATTGACCGTGATCGGTCTGCGAGCCAATCAATATGCCAAAGTCCGTTTGATTCTGTAAAAACAAAGCGGGCATCGTCCGATTGATCACTCTTCTTATTGTCCGACCAATTGAAAGTTGCTCGAAGCCATTCATCACGCTGTGGTCCTTCGGGTGGAACAACAATGGTTGTTGTTGGCAACATATCAAATCTAACAGTGGAGCTTTCAAGAATAGAAATTGGAATACGACCTCGATTGTTTGTGCCGTTTCCAAGTTCAAAGTTTTGAGGTTGAATCATTGTGGCATACTGTGGTGCTGTAACCACGGCTTTTATTGATGCGAGTGTGGGAGCTTCGACAAAATCAATTCGCTGGATATTTGTTTCGACATCGCGCGTCATAAACTGGAATTCAACTGCGTCAGAGCCGGCTTCGAGCAATCGTTCAAATCGTGTTTCGCCCTGATGAATGAGCGGGATCTTTTCCCAAGAGCCGACGTTTTCTCCAGTTATGCGGCGCAAACGAACCCAAACGGGTTCTGTTTCTGGATTGCCCCGAAACAAATCCGCCTTCAGAGCAATCGCTGTTTGTTTGGGGTGATGTGTCGCAAATATTGTGCTGCGAATTCCCGTGTGTGCTGGCCAATCAACTGTCACCCAAGGTGTGAGTGTTCTTAAAATTCCCGTGGTGGCAAGGGTTGGAAAAAAAACAAAGAAACCAACCCACAACAAAATAACTCCGGCGAGAAACCCGCCCTCTTTTTTCGTTTGTGTTGTTGACAACAATCTAGAAATTGCTTGGGGACCGACCAGTGAAATAGCGTCACTCTCAACTTTTTTGGCAAATGGGTTGCCTTTATAATTTGGATCCGCGGCGAATTCAACTCCAGACGCAAGACGACCCGAAGCGTGTGGATTTCTTTTTTCCACCTCGAGTGCTAATTGAACGCGGGAAGATGCTGGCGCTAATACAGGGAGAAATTGCCGTCGAAAAAGCCAGGCTATAAAAAGTGATAGCCCCAACAATATCAACCAGCGCAGTGGTGATGGGAAGCGAATGATTGCGTCAACTGCGATACAACCAGAAAGTAAGAGGATGAACGTGCGCCCCAGAACGATTGATCGCTCAGTGATACGTGTTGTTCGCAAACTTCGACCAACATCATCAAATTCTTTGGGTAGATTTCGACTAGTCACGTTTTTTTATCCAAAGAAATACTACGCAAGCCGAAGCCATCTTCGGCCAATCCACTCCAACAAAAGAAGTAAAAGAATTACAAAGAGCGCTGCTGGGCTGTTCCAAATAGGGTCAAGAATGGAACGTTCTCGACTTATGGCGCGTTTTGGCAAAAGTTGGCGCAGTTTTTCAATATCCTTTGGCGCGACAACAACTCCACCTGTTCGAGTTGCGAGATCGATGAGTTGTGGATGGTCTGACTCTGGATGAGATAACTCGGTGTCATTTCGAATGACTTTGACAATTTGTTCCATGTTGCCCGTGCGCGAAGAATCAATGTGAATGCGCCATGTGCCTGGGTTCTCTGGTGACCACAGACCAACCCAGCCAGATGGTTCGTGGGTGAGTTGAATGGTTTGTTCTGTTGAAGTTCCAGTAATATCGATTGGTTGAATCTGAACATCAAGCGGACCATCACCGGCAACACTTGTGGCTTTAGGGTCTTGAATATCAACACGAATCATTGCGGGTGACCCAACTTCTGGTTGTTTGGGTTCGACAACCAACCGAAATGGATTTCCATCGGATTGTGCTGCGCCACGAGAAAGATAGCGAATGAATTGGATCCAGAATCTCTCTTGATATGTCTCACCAATACCGTGACGCCAGCGCCAAGTTTCATCTGTCGCTACATACACAATCAACCCAGCGCCATATCGCATTGAAAGAACGATTGGAGACGAGGTTTTTCCAGAGAGGGTTCGAGCACGTGCAAGAATTTCTGTTGTTGGCTTGAGAGATTCTTGTTCAATCCGTTGTGCCCATTCCAGGCGACCACGTTCACCAGATGCAGAAAGTGTATTTGGCCACCGTTCTTTTGCTGATTCACCAAGTCGCATCACACCCGCTCGCAAAGCGTTTTCTGTTGGTTCGACAAACACAGCTTCATCAAATCGTTCTGGTGTCCCACGCATTGGTAGAAGATCTTCCAGATCGGTTCCACGCCAAGAGTTTGGTGTTGATCGTTCACCGCCAATCCACAACAATCCCGCGCCACGCTCACTGACAGATTGTTTGATTTGTGCAATTTGTGTTCCCGACAAACTTCCAGATGGCACATCACCAATAATAAAGAGATCAAATCTCAAAAACTCTTCTTCGGTTTGTGGTAATCGTTCTAGAGGTGCGTTTCCTTCTTGGGCGAAATCACGATCCGCAGACAAAAGCATCACCGAACTCTCGAACGATGATTCGCGAACCAATAAATTTTTGAGATATCTGAACTCCCACCTTGGATATCCCTCAATATAAAGAACGCGAAGTGGACGATCAATAAATTCGACTTCGACCGCTTGTTCGTTGTTCGCGCGAACAAGGTCATCTTGACCAGCAGTGACACGCACAATCCAACGCGCCAAGCCTGCTTCAGATTGAACTCCTGTCAATACGGCTTCACCTTGTTGGTTGGCGAACTCCTCTGGCGTGACGTCGACCGTATGAATAACCCTTCCTGTTTTTTCGTCAATGAGATCAACTCGAACCGTTGTCTGTGGTGTGCCACCAACACACTGCAATTTCGCAACAACAGGAACTTGGTCGCGAGTGAATGCGCGGGATGGCGCTTCTGCTTCTGTTACCGCAAGATCGGTCATCGCCTCCGCTGATCCCAGTGGCACAACAAACACAGGTACAGCACGAGCTTGAAGGGCACGCAACACGCTTCGATCTATTGGACGTGTTGTACGGCCATCAGAAATAACCACAATGCCACTTGCTGGTCGACCAGCAAGTTTACGAAGCGCTGTTTCAATTGGAACTGTCAATTCTGTTGACCATCCATCCGCTTCTGGAATATTTTGTGAATCAATTTCAAATGCAGATGCGTGAAAACCAAGCCATATAATTTCGCGTTCCTGTTTGATCTCAGACCAAACATCACTCTTCAACAACTCGGCAATCACGTCATCTCTCGACTGCAAAGAACCATCTTGTTGGCGATTATCACTCACCGACATACTTTTGCTTCTGTCGATCAACACCGCAACCCAATCTGGTTGATTCTCGACAATTGGAAGTCGAAGTTGCGGACCGGCGATCAATGCACATACAAAAACGAGAAGTGTTCCACGAATGGTTGCGAGTATGGTGCGTGTAGATTTTGCGCCGACCATTCTTCTATAACTCCAAAGAACAATAATTATTGCGCTCACAAGAATGATGAACCAACCCCAAACTGCTGGTGGGTATTGCCACGCCAACTGAAGTCCCTCAGCACCTTCTGGAATCACATCAAGGCCAAACAACCAACGTAAAATTTCGGAAGATGTCATGGTTTTTCTCGTGCGATTTGTGTGGTGATCGCCCCCATTGATGAACGCCTTGCGAGCCACGTTTCGCCCAACAACAACAAAAGAAGCGCGCTAAAAAACCACACCGCCAACGATGTTCCTTGAAACGCACGCGCGACTGGTGTGTCTTGTTTAAAGAGGTTGGCTTGGTCTGTTGTTTGTGTTGGGTTGCTTGGTGTTAAGGTGACGCCATTCACAAAATTTGTATCGCCAGAAATGATGTTCGAGTTCTTAAATTCACCCGTGATCTCTTCTGGAGATGTTGGTTGGGTTGATGCTGCGCTGGGATCAATGTTGGCAACAATCCAACCAATTGGCTTGTTTGATCCGTCAATCGCTGTGTAAACACCAGGAAGCGTGATGGGTTGTGAGAGTGTTCCGTTTGGATCAACAGAAATAACGCGCTGCTCATCAGCGATAATGCCTTCTCGACCAAGAACAATTTTTAATCCAATCGCTCCAGGAATGGTGTTTGGTATGCGATCGCTCCCAACACTCATTTGCCTGCCTTGCTCAACTTGTGTGACAGATTGGCGTATCAATTCCTGAAACAAGGGGACCATGAGTGGTTTTGCGGGAAGATTGGTCCAACCAAGTTCTGGTGGCGCAACAAAAAACAAAACTGAACCACGGGATCCATCTGTTGTTCCCCGAATGAGAAATGGAGCGTTGTTTTCCATTTGAAAAATGGTTTCACCACGATTTATAGGAATAGAAACATTGAACCACTGGCTCACACTGACTGGTTGGATGAGTTCTTGTAATTCTGATGAGAGTTGTAAAAGAAGTTTGTGTGGAGTCTCGGATTGGCGGAGTGTGAGTGGTGGATCACTTTGAATTGGCTCACGTGAAATACTCCAACCCAAATCGAACGCTCTTAAAAATATATCTTGCCACACTCCACTACTTGGTTGTGGTGGTGGAACAACAACAACAATCAACCCGAGTTTTACCGCTTGTAATAAAACAGCCCACCCTGCGGAATCGATTGCGTCTGGTCGTAGGACGATCGCAGCATCCAACCCGTGACATCGTTGTGTGGTTATTGCTGTTGGCTCTATCAGTTCTGTTTCGATACCAGCATCGCTCGTTGGACGCAACGCTCGTTGAACCCAAGCGCCAACCGCGACATCTGATCCGAGTGTTTCCTCACTTCCGTTGATTGGTGTGCGGTCAATAATCCCAACGGTAATTGTGTTTGTTGTGGCAATAATTGTGAATCGAGAATTATCTGCTGGTTGAGCGTCCTTTTGAATAATTTCTGCGCGAACAGCAACTTCGGTTCTTCGATCAGCTTGAATTATTTTGGTTCCATCCAAGACCGCTTCTACTTGACCTTCTTTCCAATCGTAAGAGAGAGAGAGAAGGCTGTTGTCATCTGAAATAACTGAGATTTGTGACTGGGTGGCACTCAGACGTCCACCTTCACGGCGAAGTTTGATTCGAAGTGGGGCTCCATTCTTGGGTGAGAGTGGACCTTTGGCTTGTGACTCAAACGAAAGTATTTGTATGTTGTTCACCTCGGTTTGGCTTGGGGGTGTCAAAAGAATTTTTTGTTGCTTTCGTGTGCTGATATTATTTTTTAGATTTTGAGCGATACTCCCACGCCTAAATTCGCTTACGACGCCTAGGGAACGTGTTGCATCGCTCGTAATCTCGATTGTGCCAGCAATATCCGATGGCGTATCAGAAACTTGAGTTGCAACAAGTGTTGACCTTGCTGCTGCAATATCCGTGGTTGGTGGCCAAACGAGCTGTCGGGCTCCAGCCGCCAAAAGAAGGCCAACCCTATCCCCTGGTTGTAATTCATCAATCGCCGCAATCGCGTTTGCTCGCGATATTAAAAACGATTCCTTTCCTTCGCAAACTGTCTGTTGAGAGATCCCATCATCAATAATTAACACCAGTTCGCGAGAAGCATTTAGGGTAAATAGATCCTTCTTGTTGTCATTCTGAAGGAGTGGTCCAGCAATTGCTATCCCAGCCAATACAACAACAAGGCAACGCAAAACCAGGAGGGTAAGTTTCTCTAAACGTCTTCGTCGTGTTGTTTGCCGAATTGCTTGCAACAACAAATCCATTGCTGCCCATTCGATTGGTTTTTTTCTTCTCCGAAAGAAAAAATGCATTGCAATTGGAATGATTGTTGCGAGTAAGCCGGCGATTGCGATGATTGGTGTTGCGAAAATCATCTGGATGATCTTCTCCGTGCGAATGTTTGGCGTTTCGCAAGAAGGGCTGAAAGAATTGGACCAACAGATTCGTGGGTGTTAAACACAGCGCAGTCAAATCCAAAACTTCGGCTCATTTTGTCGAGTTCAAGAAGGTGTTTTTGAAGTGCGTCGAGATATGCGGCACGCACTGCACGAGAGTCAACTTCTAGGGTTGGTTCCCCTTCAAGTCCCAAGAATGGTGCGTCAACATCGAGGTCAAATTTTAATTCTGAGTTATCGAGCGTGGCAAAAAGGATGACGTCGTTTCCTCGGTGACGTAATCGAGCAAGGGCGGCGCGAATTTGGTCAAGTGGTGCAAGAAAGTCTGAAATAATTACAAAGAGTGTGTGTCCTTGATTTTGATTTATCGCTTGCTCAGAAACTTTGGACCAATTCGCCTTTGTTGCAACAGGTTCGGCGGCGAGACATCGAACGACGGCTCGCCAGTGATCTGATGTGCTTGAACGTCGTACGCCTCCACGAATTCCATCTGAAAAAATTCCAAGGCTTACTCGGTCGCGTTGGCTTAAGGAGAGAAAAGAAATTGCTGCTGCGACCGCGGTTGCGTGGTCGTATTTCGTCCAGCGATTACTGCCGAGTTGGGCTTTCGTTCCGCCCCAACCAGACTTTGCATCGAGTGTTCCAAATTTCATTGAGGCAGAGCCGTCAACAAGAATAGTGACGTTCAGATTTGTCTCTTGTTGATATTGCTTGATATACAGTTTGTCGTTTCGCGCAAAAACTTTCCAATCCAAATGGCGAACACTGTCACCTGTTGTGTATTGGCGATGCGAAGCAAACTCGACAGCTGCACCCTGTCTGGGAGAAACATGAAGACCGTTCATCGCCCCCTCAGCAACCATTTTCGCTCGAAGCTCGAAGGATGCGAGCTGTGAGAGTGTTTCTGGGGCGAGATATTGCTCTGCCCGCAAGGGAGTCGTTGGTCCCTCTGTCATGTTTTATGCCGCGCTATCGATTGGGGTGTTTTTGATGAGATCACCAACAAGTCGATCGGTGTCGATTCCATCTGCCTGAGCATTAAAATTCAACATAATTCGATGCCGCATAACCGGTAAAACAACAGCGTGAAGGTGGTGTGGCATGACGTGGTGATCACCAGATATCAAAGCCTTTGCCTTCGCTGCGAGAATTAAAAACTGACTTGCGCGTGGGCCAGCACCCCACGAAACATAATCACGGATGAACTTTGGTGATCTTTCATCAAGGCGAGTTGATCGCACAAGACGCAATGCGTATTGAACAACATGATCTGCAACAGGAATGTCTCGCACAAGTTGCTGAATACGCAAACATTCTGGGGCGCCAATAACGGGGGTTGGTTCTGATTGTAAGCCACTTGTTGTTCTTTTCACGATTTCAAGTTCTTGGTTTTCTGTTGGATATCCAATGCGAACAAGAAACATAAATCGGTCGAGTTGTGCTTCGGGAAGTGGATACGTGCCCTCTTGTTCAATTGGATTTTGTGTTGCCAACACGAAAAACGGTTTGGGAAGTGCGTGCGTATATCCACCAACCGTTACCTGACCTTCTTGCATTGCTTCTAGAAGTGCGGCCTGTGTTTTAGGTGGCGTTCTATTGATTTCATCTGCAAGAATGACATTTGCAAAGACTGGGCCTTTCACAAAGTGCAGATTTCGCATCCCGGTTTGTTTGTCTTCTTGAATCACCTCGCTGCCAGTTACGTCGCTCGGCATCAGGTCGGGTGTAAATTGAATTCGAGAAAATCCAAGAGAAAGTGTTTTTGCAACGGTAGAAATTATGAGGGTTTTTGCTAATCCTGGAACACCTTCAACAAGCGTGTGGCCTCCACAAAACATCGAAAGTAAAATTTGGTCAAGAATTGCGTCTTGTCCAACAATAACTTTGCTGATTTGTTGACGAATAGCGTTGGCGGTTTCATGAACCGCCGCTGCTGCTTTGATTGAGTCGGTGCAATGAAGGTCAGTAAGAAATTCAGAAGACATATGAAATTACCTCGTACGGAGTATAGGGTTGACGTATGCCAGAACTGCCAGAAGTCGAGTGTATTCGTTTGTGTTTACAAAGAGAGTGTGTTGGTTCAACCGCAACCCTTCACAAATTGGCCCGTGACGATATTGTGGGATCAATTCAATCACCACGCGGTAACCGTGTGGGAGTTGGACCCAAGACACCAAAGATTTCTTTGCTGGATGGGGCGACATTGGTGGAATTCGAGCGAAAAGGAAAGCAACTTGCATTCAAAGCTGCTTGCGGGCGATCATTAATTGTCCGGCTCGGAATGTCTGGACAGGTTTTGCTTGTGGATGAGATTGATTTAGAAATGAAACACGTTCACGCTGTTTGGTTACTGAAATCAGCCAAGAAATCTCAATTCTTGCTCTTTCGCGACCCGCGACGGTTTGGATCAATTTTGCCGTGTGAAAACACCGAAGAGTTAAATAATCATTGGTATCGCTTAGGTCCGGATGCGCTCACGCTTTCGCCTCTTGATTTGTCGCATATTGCAAAAAACAGATCCGTTGCTATTAAGGCCCTTTTGCTGAATCAAGCAAAAGTTTGAGGACTTGGAAATATTTATGTTGATGAATCGCTTTTTATGGCTAAAATTCATCCTAAAAAAACATCTGCAAATTTAAACAAAAAACAAATTCAAACACTCGCGCTTTGCATTCGCAAAATATTGTCGCGCTCAATCAAAGCTGGTGGCACAACATTGCGCGATTATTGCGTGCCCGATGGGTCGTTTGGTTCTTTCCAAAAAAACCACTTGGTGTATCGGCGTCAGGGACTCTTATGCACATTGTGCCAATCGGTGATATTGGGTGATGTCATAGCTGGTCGTACAACAGCCTTTTGTCCATCCTGTCAGATTTTGTGACAATCCCAAGTTTGACTTTTGTTGGATAATGTCTTGCTTCTTTATAAGTAAATCTATTCCTCCTCCTAGTAAGGGTGTTTGTCGATTGTGGACAAACCCACCAGAAAATACATAAACACATGTGGGACATGCTTTTATAAACCAAAAAAGCCCACGAGAAACTGTCAACAAAGAGAATACCCCTGTTTGTGTTGTTTTTCAATTTGAATACTCGGGCCCGTTCACACAAACACAACCACCAAACCAAAATCAAACCAAGAGAGAAAAGAAAGGTTGTCCACAATAAACCAACCACTCAACCGACAGGCGTTTGTCGCACAAACGCGCTCTCAATTCTGTCAACCGCCTTAGAAATATCAGGATCTTCATCACGCCGCGTCCCAATTGTTCGCACTGCGTGCAGAACCGTGGTGTGATCTCTGCCCCCAAAGTATCCACCTATCTCTTCCAGGCTGTACCGCGTGTGCTTGCGAGCAAGCCACATGCAAACTTGGCGCGGAAGAGCCACAGATTTGTGCCTGCGTTTGGACATGAGATCAGAAAGTTTAATGTCGTAATACACAGTGACCGCATCAATAATCATTTGTATAGATGGTTGGTTTGATCGACTGGTTGAAACCCGATCATCAGCAAGCGCTGTTTTTGCGACATCTAAAGTGATGGCAACCTTGTTCGCCATCGCATATCCACGAACCTTGGTGAGTGCACCTTCGAGCTCTCGAATATTCGAATCGATTCGTGCTGCAACATAAGCACAAACATCTTCCGGTACATCAAGGTTAATGAGTGCAGCTTTTGATTTCAATATCGCAACGCGAGTTTCATAACAAGGTCGATCCACTCTTGCGACAAGCCCACAATTGAATCGACTTACCAAACGTTCTTCCAAATCAGGAATATCGTTTGGAGAAGCATCAGAAGAAAGAATGATTTGTTTTCCAGATTGATAGAGCGTGTTGAACGTGTGAAAAAACTCTTCTTGACTCTGTTCGCGCTTCGAGAGGAAGTGAATGTCATCAATAACCAACACATCTAAATTTCGAAATCGATGTCGGAAATCTTGCATGCGGCCAGACTTGACGCAAGCCATAAACATTTCAGCGAAGCTTTGGCAGGAGAGGTACCCAATTCTGGTTGTCGGTTTTTGTTTCAAAACCAGTTGGCAGACCGCTTGGAGAACGTGAGTTTTTCCTAGTCCAACCCCACCATGCACGAAGAGTGGGTTGTACGCACCACCAAGGTTGGCACCAACAGCAACCGCCGCAGCGTGTGCAAGCCTGTTTCCGGGCCCAACAACAAATGTTTCAAATGTGTAATCCGGGGAGAGAATCAGTTGTTCTTCCAATTCTATGGTTGCAGAATCAGACCCCAAATCCCCCGATGGTTTTACTCTATCTATATTTTCATCCCCAACAAACCGAACCGCCAAAAGGCGCCCCGTGATTGCTTGTGCGGCTTCGGTGAATTGAACCAGACAAGTCCGCTGTAGGTATTGTCGCCGAACAGGTTCTCGAACCAACAAACTTAAAGTTCCAGCATCAATACCAACAGGTTCAATCTCATCAAACCAATGGCGACAAATCTCTGGATGGTTTTTTCGCAGGTACGCGTCCAGCTGCACCTTTGTTTCGTTGGATGTTTGTGTTGTCTTTTTCATGAAGCAACTCACCCGAACGGGCGAGCACCCCAAGTTAGAAGACATAGATTGATCAGTCAACCAATTTCTGTGTTTTCCGCCGTAGAAATTTCTGACGGGTGTTCAACATCGAACTCAAGTGACTGTTGTTCCAACCGTTTTCTGTTCGCTCGAAAATCCATCAACATATGTACAGATTCTGCACGCTCGCCAGCAACATCATTCAACCTCCCACGAGCAAACGACAACATTGTGCGCCGTGAAGCATGCACAACCACCACATGTTCAGCTTTCCACAACGCAAGAAGGGGGCGCAAGTCCTCAACATGGATATGTTTACCAATCTTTGCCTTGTCTTGATGTTCCGGATCAAAAAAAGTGCACTCTGTAATCACAACTCGCGCTTCGACAAAGTCGGTGTGATATAAAAACGGAGCTGGTTCGGTATCGCCTGTATATGCAACGAGCGAGACTTCAACCATTCGAGAAATTTCTTCACCACTCAAACGCAATTGACGAACACGCTCTTGTGGGAGGTCAGAAAACTCTTCACGCAACTTCTTGCGCTTCTCAACAACCGAGTACGCAAGACTTGGTATGGTGTGACTCGACGCATGCGCACGCAGGAATGTGTTTGGCTTGATTTCAACCTCGTCTCCAGGGTCCATTCCGATGATTTCGTATGGCGTCTCTTGACGCTCCAAAGCAACCCAAGAACGCATCATGGCCTGCAGGTGCTCCGCCATGGGTTTTGGGCAATAACAACGACCGGTCGGCAACTTTTGGAAAAATCGCTGGCTGAAATAATAGGGCAGCCCAGCAACATGATCCATATGGGTGTGCGAAAGGGCGAGTATTTTGGAAGAAATCACAGGCCTAGGACAAAGGCCAATATCAAAAACAATGTCATATTCTGGGACAGAAACCGAGGTTTGTTCGCCCGCAACCGAAATTCCCTGCACCCGAATGGGCGGCAGATATAAAAAACCAATTTGACCTTCGCGTGGGGCTTGACGTGGAATCATAATTTACACCCAATTTGAGAAAATCCGATCTGATCTGGGATGTCTGTTCGATAATAGCAAGACGGGAAAGTAAATATTACGAATAAATTTGCTTTTTGTTTTCTAAATCAGATATTTCAACCTGTGGAGTTCAACATAAATCCCAATCATCAACAACAACCGACAAATCGGCTTGTCAGCACATATTCAGGGGACCCAGAAATTCACGATCTTGTTGTTGAGTTTGTTCGTGAGATGCCCCATAGAGTTCGTCTTGCAAACGAAGCGTTTATGCGCGGCGATCGACTGCGCTTGCAATTTTGGGCCCACCAAATGCATGGTGGAGCTGGAGGATATGGTTTTCTAGAGATTTCAAAAAAAGCAGCCATATTAGAAAACACCATCTCCACAAACCAGCCACTTGAAAATGTTTTTCAGGCACTCTTAGTAGTCACAAATCTTTGCGAGCGCGCATCAGCGAATTAAAAATAAAATTATGAGCGAGATATATATTCCTAAAATTCTTTGTGTCGACGATTCCGAATTAATCCATACTCTCTTAAGGGCTCGATTAAAAAACGAAAGACTCGAGTTACATTCAACAACCAGTTCGGTAGACGGTTTGTTGATGGCAAAGACAATCAAACCAGACGTCATCCTGCTTGATATTGATATGCCCAAAATGGATGGTTTTGAATTCATCACACGTTTAAAATCAGACCCAGAAACACAAGAAATAGCGGTAATTTTTGTTAGCGCAGCGAATCAATCACAAGATCGAGTGCGAGGTCTTGATCAGGGTGCTGTTGATTTTATTGCAAAACCTTTTGAACCCATTGAATTGAAAGCGCGATTAAGAACAGCACTTCGACTTCAGCATTACGTTCGAATGTTGGCACAAAGAGCACAAATTGATGGTTTGAGTGGACTATGGAATCGCAGTTATTTTGACAAACGACTCGACGCAGAGATTGAGGGTGCTGGTCGATACAAAAAAGCACTCACTCTTGTTCTTGCTGATATTGACGGTTTTAAATTGACGAATGATCGTTATGGTCATCTCTTTGGGGATACGGTCATTGAGCGGTTTTCAAATATTCTTAATAGTGGTCGCGCCAGCGACGTCGCTTGCCGTTGGGGCGGTGAAGAGTTTGCAATCATTCTGCGCGAAACAACAATGGCCGAAGCATTTGATGTAACAGAAAGATACCGCATCCAACTTGCCAACGTGGTTTGGAAAGAACACCCAGGCTTGGTAATCACAGCTAGTTTTGGTGTGTGTGATGTCACAAACGCCGATTCGCCACTCACCCCAAAAAGCCTCTTTTTATGTGCAGAGCAAGCGCTTTATAAAGCAAAGTCGGATGGCAGAAATCGTGTTGAATGTTTCATAAAAAAACCTGAAAAAGTATCGTAAACTTTGTTGGAATGACCTTTACAGAAGACGAAGCGATTTGTATCCGTCATTGGGATTTTTCTGAAACGAGCCAAACCGTCGGTCTTTTTTCACGAACTCATGGTTTGATTCGAGCAATCGCGAAGGGTGCTCGCCGAGAGCGTGGTGGATTTTCTGGTGGCGTGGATTTACTCACGCGGGCAACAATTACCACAGTGATAAAGTCGGGGACAGACCTTGCCACGCTATCGGGCTGGGGCTTGATTGAAAATTTTCCAAATATCCGCAGAGAAATGCGTGCAAATAAGATCGCATATTTTGCCACCGACCTTGTGGGCAGGTTGTTTGAGGCACACGATCCTCACCCCAACATGTATGGCGCGTTTCTTCACTTGCTTCGTCATATTGGTTCTGGTGGTGAAAGATCAGAAATGAACGACGAATCTCGACTTTTGGACTTTCAGTGGGTTGCTCTTTGTGAAGCTGGACTTCAACCAATTCTTGGAGATTGCCATACAGGTGTAGATGTGATCCATTTTGATCCACGCGATGGTGGTCGTTTGGTTGAGAAACAGACATCAACATCCTGGCGCGTTCGGGTTGCGACGATCGATGTTCTCGAAGCTCTTCGAACCGGCGCTGTAGACACCACAGCAAGTGATGAGTCTGTCATTCGCGCAAACCGTCTTCTTGCGGCATATATCCGCGACTCGATCGGCGAAGAACCATTCACCATGCGGCGCTTGTTTGGTGTGTTGACTTGATGTTTCATAGAATGACAGTATGAAATCGACATACCGAGAAACCCAACTTCCCAACGGTTTACGAATTGCTGCGGAGTGCGCTCCAGATGCCGCAAGCGCCGCTGTTGGGATGTTTGTACGTACAGGCGCTCGCGATGAGCCACGCGAACTGATGGGTGTGAGCCACTATCTCGAACACATGATGTTCAAAGGGTCAAACAGTCGTCCAGCAAGTGAGGTGAACGAAGCGTTTGATCGCATTGGAGCAAGAAACAACGCTTTTACCTCGCACGAAATGACCGCATATCACGCACACGTGTTGCCTGATTATTTTGGACAATCACTTTCGCTTATCGCGGATTTACTTCGTCCAGCGTTGCGCGCTGATGATTTTAACCAAGAAAAAAATGTGATTCTTGAAGAAATTGCCATGTATGAAGACAATCCATTTTGGGTTGTGTACGAACGAGCGCTTGAGTGTTATTTTCAAGATCATCCACTCAGTTTTCGTGTACTTGGAACAAAAGAGTCTGTGAATTCATTGACCCGTGATCAGATGCAGGAATATTTTTCCAAAAGATATTCCCCATCAAACACCATTCTTGTCGCCGCTGGGAAAATAGACTTTGATGCACTTGTTGAACAAGCGAAGGTTGAAACTGCGGGTTGGACATCTCGGGCAATCGAGCGGTCATTTCCACCACTGACTCCAAGCCGTGGATCCTTCACGATTGAAAACGAAAAGGCAACACGCGGATACATGGTGATGATTTGGCCCGCTCCACACCAATCAGATCCCATGCGATACGCAGCGATGTTGTGTGCGCAAATTATGGGAGATTCCGAGGGGTCCCGTTTGTATTGGTCGTTGGTTGAAACCGGAATTGCCGTGCACGCAGCGGTTGGTTATCAAGGGCAAGATGGTGTTGGAGGATTTGTTGGATCTGTGGTTTGTGCGACTGAAGATCTCGACAAAGCAGAGTCGATTGTTCGGGCAGAATGCAAGAATTTGAGCGCTTCGCTGACCGAAGATGATTTGGTTCGCGCGCGCCAAAAAATTGCGACTGCGGTTGCGGTTGCGGGCGAAAGTCCATCAGGAAGAATGCAGCGACTTGGCAGTATGTTGGCTTCGCTTGGAACCTTCAATCCTCTTGAAGCAGAACTCGATCGAATAAACGAGTTGACACTTGATGACTTGCGAGCGTTGCTCAAAAAGTACCCATTCGATCCACATGTTGTTGGACGCGTTGTTCCCCCAGCCACTCAAAAATAATTTTTAAGCGAGGGCGTTTTCCAAACGAGATTAGAGAAGTCGAAGTCCGGCTTCCCAATGATTGATTCGTCCATCACTATCTCGAATTGCTCGACACCAAGAAATGACTGCTGCGCGATTGAACGAGATTGTCCCCGCATGAAAGATCGCTCGACCGGTCATCCCCTCTGGCAATATTGTTGGGGAACTGATTCGAAGGCCACTTTCGCTTAAATCGAGTCCGTCATAATTCACCGATTTGTGTGGTTCGTGGTGCCACGTGACCGCAACGGTGCAAGAGACCATATTTCTTCCGCCGCCTCGTCGTTCTTCGGCGAGAGCAAGCTCTGTTGCACGCCGCATTGCTGTTCGAATTGATTGACTTAATTCCATTTTCGATAACTCCTTTAGCCTCTGAATATTAAATATGAGATTCATCCCAATCACCACAAATAAAATCCCGTTGATTTATCACAATCATCAAAAAATCTACGAAATCAACAACGTTTGATTCAATACAAGCCTAGGTACGACGGAGTTGGGTGGCCTGTTCGTCTGCGTGATACGAACTTCGGACAAGCGGTCCACTTTCGCAAACTCGAAAACCCCTCGAAAGAGCTTCTACTTTGAAAATCACAAAGGTATCTGGGTGAACCCAGCGATCAATCGGAAGATGATTTCTGGTTGGCTGGAGATATTGGCCAATTGTCAAAACATCAGCCTTTGATGCGGCCTGAATGTCGTCAAGAATCTCGAGAACCTCTTCGTCACGTTCTCCGATACCGACCATAATTCCAGTCTTTGTTATCAACCCACTCGCCTTGAATGCTGCAAGGACTTCAAGACTTCGTTCGTATCTCGCTTGAGGTCGAACCGCCGGGTGCATCCGCCGCACAGTTTCCATATTGTGACTGATGATCTCTGGTTTTGCATCACACACAACGCGGATCGAATCTTGGTTGCCACAAAAATCACCAACAAGAACTTCAACACTCATCTGTGGACAAGCTTCGTGAACGCGCTGAATTGTTTCTGCCCATATCGCAGCCCCACCATCTGGGAGTTCATCACGGTTCACACTCGTGATCACAACATGTCGAAGTTCCATAAGCCGAAGACTTTCCGCAACTCGGCGGGGTTCATCGTGATCGAGTTGAGCGGGGCGCCCAGTTTTCACATTGCAGAATCCACACGATCTCGTGCATGTATCCCCCAAGATCATGATCGTTGCGGATCCGCGACTCCAACATTCGCCCATATTTGGGCAACTTGCTTCCTGACAGACTGTGTGCAGTTTATTTTCATCAATAATTTTTTTCAGCCGGATATAGCCCTCGCCACCCGGCATTTTTGCTCGCAACCAATCTGGTTTTCTGCGAATCTCTAATTGTTGAATAGCCGAATCAGTTGTAACGCCAGAGCGATTATTCAAAATGCGATCTGTCAAACTGAGAGTTGCAGCACCGGTGGAACGCAACGTATCTCCCCCAAGTGGGCGGGGATGCCGAGCCAACGTGCGAGCGACGGCTTCATTTGGAACAGAATCGCGACGATCAGACATGTTTTGATTCTAGGGGGTTTGCTCGGGAACTTTCTCAGAATTGTTAGGTGGATTGAGCACGCGCGGTGGGGCGATAAAAATTCTGTCGGGTATCAATACAACGACTTTGTCATCAGTCGATGTGATGACCACCGTCCCATTCACGATTTCGAATGCGCCCAAAGAAAACGGGACACCATCTAAACCACCAGTCTTTAGACCATCGCTTTTATTCCAACTCCATCGCCCATCTTCAACACCCTTCTCCCTCCAAATTCGCATACGACCATCAGCTAAAAACAAAATAGCGTCAGCGCGAAGAAAACCAACGTTGGATTTTTCTTGGTCAACCTTCCACTTTCCAAACAGTTCTGAAGCAGCAGCATCTATCGCAACAGATTTGCGAACGCCACCAACTCGTGCTGGGGTCTTTTTTTTCTGATCGCGAGTTGGCATCGAGGTTCTTCGAGGTTGATCTTCGGCGGCAGAAGTTTCAGAAACATTTTCTTTTGTGAGATCTGTATTGGTCGAAATAGTTGGTGGAGCGTTTGGGAGACTTTCTTGTTTTGCCACACTTCCTCCCCCCGTCTTCGTTCTGGGGTTTGTAGCTGATGCAGTTCCGGAAGTATCTGGTGCTTGATAAAGCGCAACGATCGAATCCTCGTCTTGTTGAATGGTTGATTCAACTATTGGAGCAGGGTCTTTTTCGGGCGGTTCGTCACTGTTTACGGCTGTGGTTGCGCATCCAACCAAAAGAACAAAAACAAAAGTCGTCAAAGCAACTTGTCGCAAAGCAAGAATCATTTGTGCAAAGTGTTTCATGGATTCAAAATCCCAGAACAAGAATTGATTGTGATGGTCTCAATCGAATCTTACTGGGTTGGGGGGAGGGGGATCGATAATCGTTCTGAGAGAGCGCGTAGAAGTAAATACTCACGGTCCGTTGTCGTTTGGTCGGCAGCAACGCAAGAGAGAGCGGCTTTGATGAAGATTCCCGCCGCTGATGGGCGAAGTGTTTCGAGTTGGTCCATGTCTGTCGCCAATAAGTCAAGCGTGCATTCTTCTTTGGTTGGCATGTTGGCCTCTTCAAGTCCAACAATCTTGATTGCCGATTGGAATCCAGTTTTCGCCTCCTCAGCATTATCCGAGCCAAACATTGCGATCACCCCAAGAGTTCTGCGTGCGCTTGCGGCAACTTGAGAGATATTCGCATTATGAACAGGCCCAACAAATCCACCGCGAATCGCCATAGGCAACTCAACTCGCATCCGAAGGATTTGCATAACAACCCATTCAAAGAGACTGATTGATCCGTCGCTTCGGACAGATTCAGAAAGTGTTACTCGAAAATTTTTGTAGACATCTGCTGAACCAAACACCAATGTTGCGCAAGCCACATCAACAAATGCGAGCCGTTCTTGCGTGTCCAGTTTTCGAACGGTTTGTTCTAAATGATTGACAGCCATTTCGATTTCAGGCATCTTTGTAGCAATAATCTTCCTTTGAACGGCAGCCTTGGTTTGATCTTGCGAAAGCGTCATTGCCAGAACAATCGCGAGCGCTCCATTGGGATCGTGAGCTGCCGAAGCCAAAGATTTATCACACACAGAATATTCTGCTTGAACGCGCGCAAGATTTCTAGCTGGCACCGACCCTACAGCCGCGAAACTTGCAACAAGATTTCCAGCGATGGGATTCATGCGACCATCGGTTTTTCCTTGCGAATCATTCGATTGCGGATCGTCTTGTGTTGGTTTCGAAATTGACGACTCAGGAAGCACCCCACCAGCAATTGCTTCAATTCGTTTGATTCTTTCAGTAAGTGGGGGGTGAGATGCAAAGAGCGTGTTTATGCCTTGCGAAAAAAGCATGTGATTGAATTGACTCGCTTCAGCATGGTGCATTATTCCTGATGCTTGCGCGCCTATCTTGCGAAGAGCGCCTCCGATACCCGCTGGATTTCTTGTGTATTGCACAGCGCTTGCATCAGCAAGAAACTCGCGTTGTCGACTGATAGCGGCCTGCATAAGCCTGCCAAAGAAAGTGCCGATGCATCCAATCACAATCAACCCAATTCCAAAGATCGCAATTCCAGCAACTGCCTTTCCATCAGTTTTTCTAGTTCTTGGTCCAAACATCGTTGACCTGAGAATGAAATATCCAACATACCCTATCGCCATCAATCCAAAGATCGCTGCAATGGCACGCATATTGATGCGCATATCCCCGTGAAAAATATGGCTGAATTCATGCGCCATAACTCCTTGGAGTTCGTCGCGTGTCAACGATTCAAGCGCGCCTCGTGAGACACCAATGACAGCGTCTTGTGGAGTTTTTCCGGCGGCGAAAGCGTTGATGCAGTCTTCATCCAAAATGAAGACTGGGGGAATCGGCATTCCGCTCGCGATTGCCATTTCCTCCACCACATTTAATATTTTTCGTTCATTCACATCTTGTGATGCGGGATTGATTCGAATTCCCCCTAGCGATTCGGCCACAAGAGCGCCACTCGAACTCATCGTCAACAACTTAAAAGCGAATGGAATTCCGATTATCAATAAGCTGACGACAATCGCCGCGGGGATAGCTTTTGGCATAAAAACGGCGGTGAGTAGCGTGATGGAGACTGTCACTCCAAGAACGCCGATCACAAAGAGAAAGACAAGCCAACCCGTTCGACTTTGAGCCCGATCTTGATGTTCAAAAAAATTGCTCATATGCAGGATCAGAACTTCACTTCTGGCAGTACTCGATCTGTCGCATTTGCTTCAAAGAGTGTGAGTTCGGAAAATCCCAAGAGAGCCGCAATAAAATTTGAGGGGAATACGGTAATGCTCGTGTTGAAAACCATCACCGCATCGTTGTATGCCTGCCTTGAAAATGCAATGCGATTTTCGGTTGATGCCAACTCTTCTTGAAGTCCAAGAACATTTGTGCTCGCTTTCAAGTCTGGATATTTTTCGATGGACACTCGCAGACTCATCAACAGTTGATCAAGCTGACCACTGGCGCCTGCGACAGTCTGAATCGTCATCGCATCTCGAGGTCTTGTCCCAAGAGATTGAAGTCCCGCAACAGCAGAATTGCGGGCGGCGATAACCGCTTCAAGAGTCTGCCGTTCGTGCGCCATATATCCCTTGACCGCCTCGACAAGATTTGGGATCAGATCACACCTTCTCTTTAATTGCACATCGATTTGGCTGAAACCATTTTCTGCCCGCACGCGCCCACGAACGAGACCGTTGTAAATAGCAATCCCCCAAATGAGCGGAACAAACAGTACAAAGGCAACAGAAACAATGATGGGCACCATGCCGAAAGAATACGTGGACACTACTCTTGCGTTGAAGTGACTGAACAAACAAAAGACCCATCCGTTCCCGCACATATCTTGGAAAGCCTCGCCCGTCTGGGATTTGGAGAGCCCACCGAGATTCAGGCCGCCATGCGCGACCCGATTTTGCAAGGCAAGGATGTCCTCGCTCTTGCGCCAACTGGCACAGGAAAGACACTTGGATTTGGCGTGCCGCTTATAGGCAACTTGTTGAACAATCCTCCCAAAGGAAAGCGTGGAGCTGGTGGTGTTCGATTTGTGGAATCATTCGATCGACTTCGCGCGGTCGTGGTTTCGCCGACTCGAGAATTGGCCCAGCAAGTTGCACTCGATCTTGCGGTCGTCGCCAAAGGAGCCGTCCTTCGAATTGGAGCTGTGTATGGAAAGAGTCCAACTGCTCCTCAACGCGAAATGGTTCGAGGCGGAATAGACATTCTTGTTGGAACTCCAGGTCGTTTGCGAGAATTCTTTGACGAGGGGTCGCTTTCGTTTGCCAACGTGCAAACATTCGTCATCGACGAAGCAGATCGAATGGCGGACATGGGATTTCTTCCGCAGATCGAGCAAATTCTCAGCGCAATCCCAGCGAAGCGACAGGTGATTTGCTTGAGTGCGACTCTGCCTCATTCAATCGAATCACGCGTACTTTCACTTCTGCGTGATCCAGTGAAGGTCGAAGTCGGTACGCGCAACTCACCAATCAATCGCAAGAATGCTCGCTGCGATGTCGCTGACGATGACAAAGTTTCACTCCTCCTCGCATTGATTCGTGAAAAGAAACTTCGCGGAGTTGTGGTGTACACCCGCACAAGGCGCCGCGCTGGCTGGGTTGCTGAGGCGCTTCGCCGTAACGACATCACTGTGAGTCTGTTGCATGGAGATCGTTCTCAACGCTGCAGAAACGAGGCTCTTTCCGCATTTTCTGAGGGCAAGGTTGAGTGTCTTGTTGCTACAGATGTTGCTGCTCGCGGGTTGCATGTGCCGCGAATTCGTACGGTTATAAATTATGACGTTCCATTGATGCCAGAAGACTTTGTCCACCGAGTTGGGCGCGCAGGCCACGGCGGTGGCGCGGCGGAAAGTTTTACGTTTGTTGATCCGCTCGAGGCAACCGCATGGTCGCGAGTTGTTGAACTTGTCGGTGAAGAAATCAAGTCGATTCCTCTTCCAACATTCCCATCATCCACGCGTCGAACCGCAGTGAGAAAGCCAACTCCGGTTATCAAGAGAGGTCCGATCAAATTGAAATTCGATCTGCCGCCAACACCAAAGCCAAACCGCAAGAAAAAACTCTTTCCACTGACAGGCAAGGATTCGTTCTCGAGCAAGACGCGGATGAAAAGATTGCGTTCCACACCAATCAGTCGCGATGCAAAACCGGGAGGCGGCATTCGTCGTTCGAGGCCGAAGTCTTCAGGATGAAAAAATTTCAACGGGTTGGAATACTTGGGATTGCACTTTTTTTAGGATTGATGACTCTTTTACTTTGCACAGCACTCTTTATTTCATTGGTCATTGGTGCGCGTCCTATTCAAGCAGACATTATTGTTCGCGATGGGACGAGCGTTTGGCTCGTTGACGGTGCGGATGCCTTTGGTCTCTCTTGGAGAAGTGCCGATCAAACTACCGATCTTCAAGTGCCATCTCCCGATCTCTATGCAGCGAAAGGCCAGTGGACCGATGTTGATTCAGGTGGATGGTGCGAGTTGTTGCCTTGGCCAACGAGAACCGGCGCTCTTGCTGTTGGGTGGCCATCACCATGGATGGTTTGGCGATTTTCTTCGGGTAATGAGCGGGATTGGTTCCCCAGACCCAATATAAATGCAGACCAGATCGAGGAGATGAGTACTGCGGTCTCACGTATATATGTTGGCGGTCACCTCACAATGAGTCTGAAGTCATTTGGTGTTGCCGCAGCGGTCATCCTCACATCATCTGCAGCCTGGTGGATTTTGATTCGGGCTTTCATACACTTCGTGACCCTTCGAAAAAAGTAAGATCACAAATTGATTTATAAGTTGGGGATAACCCAATAAACAAACATATATATGACAAGGGCAAGCGATCCCATGGCAAGTATTGATTTCGACACAAACATAAAAACGCGCTGCCAGAATTGATCAATAGAAGCGTCGTGAGTCGCCCGATACGCGATTGAGATTCCAAAAATAAGAGGAATCATCAGAAGCCACCAAAGCGTGCCAAGCGATCCAGCGGGTTGCAGGAACGGAATCCAACTCAGCGTGGGTGTTGAAAGGACGATGGCTGGGATCATCTCGCG
>CAMAXY010000003.1 GCA_945862215.1 Singulisphaera sp. GP187
TGACTGGAGTAATAAACCGCTGCGAAGATTGCATTCCCAGCGAATGCGAAAATGACCGCATTCGTATGGAGCGGACGAAGTCTCCCAAACGAGAGAAACTCTCCAAGATTCGCCGACGGCATGGTGAGCTGCACGGCGATGATCACCCCCACCAACATGCCCACGACACCCCACAGCATCGTTACGAAGACGAATTTCCGAACAATGTCGTCGTCGTAACTGAACGATTCGAGCGTGGCCGGCGAGGTTTCTGGTTGCTGACTCATACGGAAGTTCTCTCCAAATCGAGGCGTTTTTCTCGGAATGGCTCCAAGCGGAACTCTGAAATGCCGAGAAATTGAATACCGACGAAAAATCTTTACGAAACTCCATCAACGAATCACAGACCATGATATCGTAATTATGTTAGAATAGGAGACATAGATTTCTTAAATTATGAAAAGGAGTCTTTTTCTCCGACTCTCAAATGCGTAGCAGATCTTTCCGAGCAAATTCGATCGAACCAAGGAGCCCCTCATATGTACGGAAAGCAAACACAGCGTGCGATTGGGGCGATGAGTCGCCTTGCGGAAGTTTGGGATGGTGCCCAAACGCGCTTGTCAGCAGTTGATATTGCACAGCAGCGAGCCCTTCCCGGGCCGATGCTCGCAAAAATTTTGACATCACTCTCGCAAGCAAATCTCATCGTCGGCTCGCCAGGACCTGGCGGCGGATATGCACTTTCACGAGCGCCTGCGGAGATTTCGTTTCAGGAGGTGGCAGACGTCTTTGAACGTGAAGATCCATCAAACCTCTGCCCTTTCGGCGGAGGTATATGCGGCGTTGGCAAAAATTGTGCACTCCATGACAAGCTTGTTGAAGTGCAGCGAACTGTCAAAACTTTCCTGGCGGAGACAACATTTGAAATTTTTCGCCGCGCTGCACAGGACGAAGAAATTGATGCTGAAGCTGTTGCTGTTATCGCATCAGTCATGCCAAGCGCGATCGCAGGTGCCATCGCAAATGACAACGGAAAATCACCTCGTGAAAGTTTTCGAGTCCGCGAACGGCGGCCGCTCTAGACCGCAGTGGTCGAGAGCCTACGACGAACGCAATTCCAACCGGGGCAGCCAGGGCAATATTCCCAAAGCGATCGCAGCAAAGAGTGCGCCGATCCAAAAGACGACCTGTGCGTTGCCAGTGCTCCAAAGCCACCCAGCAAAGAGGCTTGCGATCAACAATGAAATTCCTTGCAGAAATCCAAAAATTCCAAGCGCAGTCGCCAACCTTTCCTTCGGGGCGCAGTCGACGATCAGAGCTCGCGCAGTTCCTTCTATACACGCGACGCTGACGCCATAAATCGCAAAGATCCCCCACAGTCCGACACGAGTTTCAGCTGAAACAAGCGCGAATGAAGCGTATGAAATGGCGTACAGGACCCATCCAGTCGCGAGGACATGCCAGCGACCGAACCGATCGCTCAACAATCCCATGGGATAACTCGCGATGGCATAGGTCGCACTTAATGTGGCATACATCAGGATTGATTCGACTGGAGTACTTCCCAGTTCTAACGCACGCAGTAAGAGGAATGTGTCGCTGGAATTTCCAAGCGAGAACAAGACCAACGCCACGATTGCGATCCAAAATGCTCGCCCAAATGATTTATGACGCGCCGTTGCGTGCGCTTCTCGACGTGCGAGCACTTTGTCAGGATGCGTGCGTGGAATTAGAAAAGTGAGAGCCCATGCTGTCAATGCTGCCACTGCCGCACATGCGAAGATGATGCGAAACTGAAAACCATCCTCAGGAACCGCTGGTCGCGATCCAATGGACCATGCGATGATCCCTGCTGCGATCAACGATCCAGCCACTCCACCGTACGAATCAATTCCACGGTGAAATCCAAACGCACGCCCACGGTCGGACTCCGGCACGCTTTCCGCAATCAGCGCATCGCGTGGTGCACTTCGGATTCCCTTGCCAATTCGGTCCAGTAACCGACCGCTGAAGACCATTCCCCAACCACCCGCAATCGCAATGATCGCCTTTCCAATGCATGCGAACCCGTATCCCCTGCGAACCCAACGCACTCGATGCCCGCTTGAATCACTGTGATATCCAGCCAATCCACGCACAATACTGACAATCGCTTCCGCAACTCCTTCGATCAACCCGAGCGCCACAGGACTTGCGCCGAGCACGCCGATGACAAACATCGGAAGCAGCGGATAGGTCATTTCTCCTGCGAGATCTGCGAAGAGACTGATTCCGCTCAGAATCCACAGCGACTTAGGAAGTGGCAATCGCGGTTGTGCGTTCGAGTTTTTCATGGTGTACCGCATGGCGCCTCTCAACAATGTACGCACATGCGTCACATACGCACTTTGTGTGATTCATATATATTTCGGCAAAGGAGATCTCTTTGTACGGAAAGCAAACAGAATGTGCAATCGCAGCGGTCAGCAGACTTGCGGAAATTTATGACAACGGGGTATCGCGACTCAACGCTGAAGAAATTGCTGTTGCGCGAGGACTCCAAGCTCCATTCGTTGCAAAGATATTGACTGCACTCTCCATGGCTGGAATCGTCCGCGGATCGCGTGGACCTGGTGGTGGATATACCCTCACTCGCACGCCGAAAGAGATCACGCTTCGCGAAATCCATAACCTCTTCGAAAGACCAGACACAAGTCCAAACTGTCCATTCGGTGGCGGAATATGTGGAGCTGGATCCCCCTGCGCATTGCACGATTCGCTCGTCGGCCTTCAGGGAAACGTTGACCAATTTCTTGACAAGACAACATTTGAGGCATTTCGCGTTGCATATCAGGAACAAGGACATCGCCCAGTTCCATCGGGAACAAAGCCGAAGGTTGCTCGCCGAGAAAGCTATCGCGCACGAAAGCCGCGGTCACCCAAAGCTGGGTGATTTCACTGGGAGCAGTCGCTCCCTCGCAGTCGCTCCCTCGAAAACTCTGTCTCCCAGTTAGGCCTTCACCCCAACGGTGGCGAACGCTTCACCCGTTGGAGCGAGCAAGTTTGCTGTTTGCGGACGCCAACTCGACACGTACTTGGGATCCTCAATACTGATTGCTTCCTGCGTTGGCGCGAGGGGGCGGAATGTATCGCACATCACAGCGAGTTCGTTCGTTGAATGCTGATCCATCGTTGCTTCAACGGTGCCAGGATGTGGACCGTGTGCAATTCCCAGAGGATGCAATGTCATTGAACCCTCTTCAACTCCCCTCCTCGCCGTGTAGTGACCATCAGCATAAAACATCACTTCGTCGCTATCGACATTTGAATGCGCGTATGGCACACGAATGGCTTCTGGATGAAAGTCGAGTGGTCTTGGGCAGAAACAGCAAATCACCGCGTTGTGCCCTTCGAAGACCTGATGGACTGGTGGCGGTTGATGCAATTGTCCAACGATCGGCGCGAAGTCGAGCGCATGAAAACAGTACGGCCAACAGACGCCGTCGAATCCAACGATGTCCATTGGATCGTGCGCATATCGAAAAGAATGCAGCGCTCCACGCGCCTTCACGATGACTTCATACAACCCATCAACCATTGCACTCTTGGGAGTTCCAAATGGCCCTTGAGGTGGACGAATGTCACGCTCGCAGTACGGGCTATTCTCTAGAAATTGCCCGACGCCTCCCTGCCGATACCGTGGTGGCGCTTGCACATGTGACCCGTTGACAAACTCCATCGTCACAAACCGCGCACCAGGTGAGTCGAAATCCATTCGATAGATAGTTCCCTTTGGAATGACAACAAAGTCTCGCGCATGCATCTGAAGTCGTCCGAAAATCGTGGTCAGCAATCCAGATCCACACTGAAGAAATATGCATTCATCAGCTTGACCGTTCTTGTACAGCGTCGGCATCGATTCCTTCGCAACGCACATCGATATTTCGACATCTGCATTGCCAAGCAACACTTTACGACCTGTAATTGGATCGCCTTCTGGACGCAGATTCTGAGTGCGAAGATGCCGCATGCGAAGCGCACGCTCCTGCACATACGTTGGCTCGACGACACGACTCATTTCGCATGACTCGACTGCCGTTGGGGGATGCCGGTGATAGATCGTGCTCATCGTGCCAGAGAACCCTTCGTTCCCAAAGACTTCTTCGAAAACAAGATGGCCGTCGACCATATGACGAACATGACGCTTGTGAGGAATCGAACCACGTGCGATATAGAAAGACATGTTGTTGCTCCGTGTGAAAGAAAATGAAGAACGAACGACTGAGTGACTACATAAATCAGAGATTTCCGCGGCGCTCTTGCTCTAATTCCAACGCTTCAAAAAGGGCTTTAAAATTGCCTTTTCCGAAGCCTTTTGCACCTTTGCGCCCAATGATTTCGACGAATAGCGTTGGTCGGTCTTGGACAGGCTTTGTAAATACCTGAAGGAGATATCCCTCTTCGTCGCAATCGAGGAGAAGTCCAAGCGATTTCACGCGAGCATGCGACTCATCGATGGATCGCCCGAGCGCACCTTCAACTCGATCCCAAACACTTTCGTAATACGTGTCGGGCAATCCTAAAAACGCAACGCCACGACGGCGCAGTTCGCCGACGGTTGCGAGTGCGTCACTCGTTCGAAATGCCAAATGCTGGACGCCAGGAGTTCCGTCATGCCAATCCAAATACTCCTGAACCTGACTCTTACGCAACCCTGCTGCCGGCTCATTGATTGGAATCTTGAGGACGCTTCGACCGCCGTCCATCACCTTGGACATCAACGCTGAATATTTCGTTGAAATATCTTGGTCATCAAAGTGCTTGAACAACTTGAACCCAAACACTTCGCTATACCAGTCCACCCATGTATTCATTTGGCCAAGCCCCACATTGGCAACGCAGTGATCGACAGCACAAAGGCCGCATGGTCGCTGGATATTCAGGTCATTCATTGGATCATTGACGACCTTTCTGAAATTCGGCGCGAACAACTCCCCCATATTCCCATTCACATCACCACATCGACCGCGGCGACTGACAAGGCTGTGAACGCATCGACCAAATGCCTGAATGCCTGAAAAAACAGCGACATCGTCGCCATCACGAATTTCAACTGGCTCGTATGCACTCTTCGCACCATTGCGCAAAGCCTGCTCATACGCAGCTTCTGCGTCGCGCACAGTGAAAGCGACATCGCTGACTCCGTCACCATATCGCGCAACATCCAAACTGGCGGGATGATTTGGCGTCAAGCCCGTCATCAGCATGAGGCGAATGTCGCCTTGAACAAGAAGATGGCATGCTTTATCGCGACTCCCTGTTGTCAGATCGCTGAATTGATCCGCCATGAATCCGAAGTTCGCTCCGTAGTACGTACGAGCTTGGAGCGCATTTCCAACATGCAGTCCAATGTGATCGACTCCAAGAAGCGCCAGTGGATCTGCGGGCGCACTTTGAAGGAGGGTTGGCGATGCAGAATGTGTTACAGCATGCGATGCATGATTGCCATTTGCAGAGTGTTCTTTGTTCTTCGAACAAGCCGAACCATTTCGACACGTTCCACCGCAACCAACCTTTGGTGCGCCTTCGGTGTCGAGGTAGGAATTGATTTGAGCCAAATCATCGAGCACGAATAGTTGCTTCTGGAAGTGATCGATTTCGAACGATGTCGCGGCGACAATCGCAGGATCAAATGGGCGCCGAATGACTTCGGGCGACTGCAAGCAATAAAGTGATTCCGCAGGCGACGATGCAAGACCCGCACCAAGAATTCGAATGTGATCTTGCTCGCGAATCAGGCCAAATTCAACAGTAAACCAGAGCACATTGGTCAGGCGTACGAGTTGTGCGGCATCCGCCTTGACTCCCGCGTGACCGAACCTTTCCAAGATTCGGGCCATCTGCTTGTCTGCACAGAGCGGCGTGTGGCCAAAGATGTCATGAAATGCGTCAGGTTCTGGCAAGTATCCCTCGTGCTCGGGATCGCGAACAACGACCGTCACAGGGAGGATCTTGCGAGCGAGGCACGCGAAAAATGCACGGGGGGGCAAGTAACCAGTCACCGCACGAACTTCCCACCCCGTCAGCGATTTGAGTTTATTCGAAACGTCTGCGATCACTGGAACATGGTCGTGGTCAATCTCAAGGGCACGCGCTCCATCGAGCCAATGCGTACTTGCATGGAGCGGAAGGTATGTACGTTGCTGTTGGCAGAGTCGACTCCAAATCTGATGCTCACGGGGCTCATATGCGACAAAGTTCTGCCGAACAAATATTGTCTCTAACTCTGGAAGATCGTCTGATCCAGTTTCGTATTTCGCAAGTGCGACGCGAGAGGCTGCGACCTCCAAAGGATCCAACACACAAGGGTGAACGATTGTCGGCATTGATTTCATTGCAAATCTCATGAAACCAAGAATACCACGAAATCAAGATCGTCAATTCGTTATATTGAATACAGAAGAATAATCTTTGTCTTTCGCCTGTTCTTGGCTTCAAGAGTTAACCCGTCACATCAGCCAAGTACAGACCACTGTGATCACAATCACCGCGCAGAGATTCAACAAAAAACCAACCTTGATCATTTCTCGAACTGGAATCAATCCCGTTGAAAAAATGATTGCATTGGGCGGCGTCCCAACAGGAAGCATGAACGCGAGACTTGCCCCAAGTACTGCGGTGACGACCAATTTCTCAGGAGCGATTCCAAGCCCTGGCGCCATCGCACCGAGAATCGGGACGGCCGTTGCGGCAAGCGCCGTATTCGAAGCAATCTCACTTGCGAAAATCATAATCGTCGCAACTCCTGCAATGATGAAAGGTTCAGGAACCCCACCGAGCCCGGTGACGCTTTGAGCGATCATCTGTGAAACACCCGTTCGCTGCATCGCGTCGGCGAGGCTCAGTCCACCGCCAAAGAGAATGAAGACACCCCACGGCAATCGCTCCGTTTGCGACCACGGCACAATGGGCGTTGCACTGCCCCGCGCTGCTGGCAATATGAAGAGCGCAATCGCTGCCGCGACGGCGATAAGCCCATCCTTCAGCATCAAATCTGGAACCAAGGATTTAAGGAACGGTGCACCAACCCACGAGACCACTGCAACTCCAAAGATAATGAGGGTCAATTTTGCCGCGCGGGTCAGTGGAACTTGAGGGGATCCGGGGCTTGAACCTGCTTCGCCGATGTCCGTGTTCGGTCGGCGCAATCCATGAAATGGAAAGACGAACCAGAAAATGAACTGGGCACAGAGCATCATCAGAACTCCAGCCGGAACTCCGACCGAAGCCCACCGAACAAAGTCCATGCTGCCACCGTTCGCATTGATCCACTCGACTCCGATGGGATTGGGTGGACTGCCAAGCACGGACATCACACCGCCGATGCTGGCGCCGTATGCGATTGCTAACAGAACCGCCCGCTGAAAATTTGCCGTGGCCTTGATGGTCGCGCCATCGGCCGTCCCCTTGACTGCATACATGGCAACTGCGGCAGTTGCGAGAGGCAACATCATGGCCGCCGTCGCTGTATTGGAAACCCATGCGCTGATCAGCGCTGCCACGATCAAGAAGGCTGCAACAATTCGACCGGGCGAATCTCCGATACAGCGAATCGTCAATAACAAGAAGCGCTTTCCAAGTCCGTGTTGCTCAAGCGCAATCCCCAGCACACATCCACCTGCAAAGAGGAAAATGACGTCGTTCGCATATGGCGCTAAAACTTGCTCCGCCGTTGATGCACGCAAGAGTGGGAGCACCACGATTGGCAATAGACCCGTCACTGCAAGATCGACCGCCTGCGTCGCCCACCAGATTGCCATCCAACCAAGCAATCCGATCACCATCGCCCCTGCCGAGGAAAGGGCCGCTGAATCAGACGTGATTGGACGGAAGTACAACCAGAACAAGAATCCCACGAGGGGTCCGATGAACAGCGAGACCAGTCTCCGCGTGGTCCATGAATCATTGCAGGATTCATTTGATTTGCTCACATCGAGCAGAATACCTAACCGCATCTCACTGGTTATCCAATGAACAAACGTGATCAGCCAAATCACACTGGATCAATCAGAACTTTTGGATGCGACGACTGCACCCCACGATGCGATGCTTCCGCGAAGATCACTCATGGATACTCGTGCATGAGACTCGTCCAAGAATGCGATGATGCCCGACCCCATTGCAGTGTGTGCCGAGGACTTCACTAGAAACGAAGCGGATTCGGCAGGCAACCAAGCCTTCCCCTGATAATCGCGAACAAATTGCGAAGTGACTTTCAATGTTGTATTCGCCTTCATGTAATCAAGCATGCAGCCGATATCGTCAAAGACAACTGCCTCAACACCATCTGGACTCCCCACCAGCAAACATCCCGCACAGCGCTGATCAACAATACTCATCTTGCATTCTGCGCATTCATCTCGACCAAGTCGCAGCTCTGGGGGGCCCACTGGTATCGCAGGAGCGCATCCATTTAAAACCACGAATCCCGTGACGAGTAGCCAAGTCATCAACTGATTGCGGCTCATATTGGGGACCTTCTCGAGAAGATTGACGCAGCAACTGTCAGTGGAAGAATGATCCATAAGACCATGACGCATGCAAAGATCCATGTCACACCTGCGCCCCATATGTCTGTTGCATACAGCCCGGCTGGACCAAGAACGTCGAGGGATGTATCTGAACTAACGAGCGCCCACATCTTGAAAACTTGCATCGGGTTGACCAAACTGAGCGCAAAAAGATTTTCAATTCGCATTCGAAGTGCGACTGCGCCAGCCATCAATCCAAGGTCACTGACGAAGACAAGCGTGAGCCACGAAAAGATTGCGACGCCCATCGCCACACTGCTCTTGCGCGTGGCGACCGAGATCATCAGTCCAGTTCCAAGCATCGACATCGCAAGAAGAAATGTCAGTCCCACGAGAGAAGCGAGTGCGACGGGGTCAGTGCGGGACCCTTTCCATGCCAAAATTGCAGCGCACACTCCAAATCCCAAACAGATCGATGTCAGAAGGACTGCCGCAAGCCCAGTGAATTTCCCGAGCAATAATTCGAGGCGTGTAATCGGCTGTGCCAACATATACGCCAACATCCCCCGCTCGCGATCCGATGCAATTGATCCTGCACCAGCGCTCAGCGCCATGAGAGGGACAACAAGAATCACCAAATTGATCAACCCTGCGGTTGTTCGACCGAATCCAGAGAGTCCGCTTCCTCCAGAGCTGGCTGCGGAGACATAGGAAACTCCAAGCCCAAGCGCCACAAATGCCGCTGTATACAGCAAAAACCACCGACTCCTTGCTGATTCGCGCAACTCGCGAGCTGCGATTCGAAAAACATTTGATGCAAAGGACGGGACTCGCAACCGTCCATGATGTGAGACTGCGACGACGGCGACTGTTTCGACTCTCCCAACCAATCCGCCACTTTTCAAATCAGATTGGACAACATTATGCATGACGAACCTCCGCAGCGTGAAACTTGAGATGACTTGCCGTCATGCTTGCATCGAGCAACTCTGCCGGCGAGCCTTCACGCTGAAGACGCCCCCGCTCCAGTATCGCCACACGATCTGCAAGAGTATGAACCTCATCTTGTCGGTGTGAAGCAAACAGCATCGCACGACCATCTTGCGAGAGTTGCGCGAGCAATCCAACGAGTTCATCGCGCCCCATTGCGTCGAGGCTTGCCGTCACCTCGTCGAGGACAAGGACTGGCGGATCGCCCAACAATGCCACCGCGAGCGCCAAGCGCTGTTTCATTCCACCAGAGAGTTCGCGAATCCGTTTTCCTGCATGACCGCAAAGACCGACGCCGTCGAGCACGGAGTCTGGATCGCGCACCGCGACGCACTTCAGTCCGCCGAAAAATCGAACTGCCTCGTGCACACGAAGATCGTCATAAAAACCGATCTCCTGTGGCACATATCCGATGAGACGACGCGCCTCCTTGCCGTGGCGCTGAACATCCAAGCCACCGATGCGAATAGATCCGCTATATCGGTAGAGCCCGAGGACACACCGAATGATCGTACTTTTGCCAGCGCCGTTCGGTCCCCACAGAGCAAGCGATTGGCCGGCTGCGACGGAAAGCGATACGTCATCGACAGCTTGGAAGCGACCGAATGCCATACTCACACCTTGAATTGAAATCATTTAATAATCCTTTCATATCACAGCGATGAAGCGGCGCTCCCGCATGGCATCACGAATCGGGCTGAAGAAAACAATTCCAAGAACCGCTGTTGCAATCGACAACAGTCCAGCGCTCAGCGCAACCATCACGAGTGATGTCGACGATCCAAGTTCAGCACCGTGCTCAATTGGAGGTTCAATCAGCGGGTAGTAGTCAGTGAACTTCGGTTCAGGTCGCACAGCTGGTACAGCACGAGCGATGAACTCGACTGCTTGGTGGATTGGGCTGAACATAAAGAGACGCAAACTCGGTTCACGTGCCGTCAGATTCTCAAAGAGCAGACGCGATTCATAATTTGCCTCGCCGACACCATCGCCATCACGGTCATAGCCGGGATAATCGCTCCAAAAATTTCCGCGTTCATCGCGATCAAATTCATTTCCCGTCAATTCGCCACGGCCCAAGATGGCAATCTGCTCAAAGTTGTCTACAAAACTGTTTGACCACAAATGATTGCCCTTCACCGCGGGCAAAAACTCGACCCCAGTGTCGTTGGCTGAAATGGTGTTTTCTGTGATTCGACCTGAATCTGGGGTTGCGAAGGGAGAACCATCGATGTAAATCCCCACGCAATTCCCAACGAAAATATTGCCTTGGACCAGAAAGTCATCCGTCTCCTTGAGACCGAGTCCATATCCACTTGGACCTCGATTGCGCAACATTCGATTTCCAATCAGCTTCAACTTTGAGCTGTACATCAGGTAGACGCCAACCGAATTGTCGAAGAGGTCATTCTTTTCAATCGTGACGCCGTTGGAAAACATCAAGTGAAATCCATAACGACCGTCATGAGACTTATTATTTCGCACGATCACATCGGTCGAATACCAAAGAATTGCGTCCCGTCCATTATGAATCTCGTTGTCCTCGACGATGGTTCGATCTGCGCGCCACAAGCGAAGTCCATCGCCGCGGCGGGCAACATCAAGCACCTTTCCTCCAATGTGGTTTCCTCTGATGACTGAATCTGGAGACTCTTTCAGATCGATTCCAAACAGCACATCATCAAGAATATTGTCCACGATCGTCACTCGAGCCGCATTCACTCTGATTGCGCAATTTTCCTTATCGAGATCGATCCCCGTTCCGCAAATTCGAAATCCTCGAATCTCAACGTCCGGCGCGGTGATCGTGATGATGTCGCCGTTGCCGCCGCCATCGAGTGTCGGCCGTCCGACTCCAATCAATTTCAGCGGCTTATCAATCCGAATTTCTCCGCGATAGACACCTGTTGGCACCAAGACCGTATCCCCCGCCTTTGCCGCAGAAATGAGTTGAGAAATATCAACGCTTCCGAAAACCACCTGTGGCCAACACGTCAGTCCGATCGCTGCGAAGATGATGCCGCCGTATCTCATCTCGTTAAATCGATGCTTTCTCTGCAAGCATTCGATCGTAAAGTGGCTTATAAGCACGCCGATGGAAGAAGAGCGCCAATGCAGTCAAGAGTGAACTTGCGCACGCCAGATACCAACCAGTACCCGCACTCGCGATCGTGCGAAACTGCCCGATGTTGCCGATGCCGAGCGCCGGCGGCACAAAAGGTTTGACACTCGACGAGAGAGGCGCCGTCGGATCAAGATTATGCCCATGCGAGTAAAGCCAATACTGCAAGTCCACAAGAAAACCCAGCGGAAAGAGAAGCGCAGGAAGGACCAACAACAAGGCCCATCGACTATGAACAAGTGCTGCACCCTCAACGAGAAAGAGCATTGCGATCACCATCCAAACGCCCATGGCGCGCTCAAGCGATGCCGCATCGTTCAGCTTGCGCATACCGATGTAATGATTTAATCCATCGATCTCGCGGACATCGCCAACGAGTTGATTCACGTACGCCGTCAATTCGAGCCCTTCTGGATACTGCGGCGCCTCAAGCGTCATATGCCAGTACGGCAGGAAAACTGAAACGACCAATGCAATGCGCGCCAACGACAACATCAATGGCGGAAGCGAATAACGCATTCGATCTGCACGGACAAACTCTGGCGATACACGAGGTCCAAACACTCTTGAAAGAAAAGGTGACATTCTGTCTCCAATAAAAGAACGAAACAAAGGCAAATTGAAATGCCTGCGTGGAGTTTTCCCTCCACGCAGGCGATTGCGAACTCAATGAACGGCAGGCTTCACTCGGAAGTATCCGACCATTTCCAAATGCAGCGCAGAACAGAATTCTGTGCAGTAATAGGGATAAACACCAGCCTTGTTGGCAACGAAGTGGAATGTTGCTGCTTCACCTGGTTCAAGACTGAGATTGATGTTGTAACCACCAATGCAGAATCCGTGCGTTGCGTCCATCGTGCGTTCCATACTCGTGATGTGCCATGTCACGTTGTCGCCTTCGTTGACTTCAACATTCTCTGGGAAGTAGTGGCTACGAACCGCTGTCATATAGACCTCCACATTCTTTCCATCACGCACCACCTTCTCTTGACCTGGCTTTGGAGCCTTGGGATCAATCGCCTGCGTCTGAGGATCCCATCCGATTTCCGGATAGATAGTCCACGGATGCAATTTGTCCGCCTTGATCATCTGGCAATAGTGTGGCTCGCCAACACCGATCGGACTGTCATAAATGACGGGCATCGCTGTCCCACCCTGCTCAATATCGACAAGTTGGAAATTCTGTGCAAGGAGTGGTCCAGTTGGAAAGAAGCGATCAATCGCCCACTTATTCATTGCAATCAGATACTTCCCATCGGGCGAAACTGTGTCACCCTCGGCAGAACAGAGATGCCCGATGTTGTATTGAACGGGCGTCTTCGATACCAATTTCCAAGGTTGTTCTGGGTGAAGCGAAGAATATTCGCCACCAAGAGTCCACCGCGAAACTGCGGAATCGAGGAAGAGGGATGTATACGCATATCCCTTGTCATCGAACTGGGTGTGTAATGGGCCAAGTCCGAGTTCGACCTGCGCTTCCATGACTGCATCAAAGTCAAGAATCGGGATTCCGTAAGAATCCTTGGACGAAAACTTTTTCTCGGCAATCGCCTTCTTGATTTTCTCGGTCGAATAAATAGTCACATGCGGATCAAGTTTGCCAGCGATCACGACATACTGACCGTTTGGAGTGACATCTACACCGTGAGGGCTCTTTGGTTCTGGCGCAAAGAAGAGAATCCCTTCGGCGATCAGCGTCTCGATCTTAATGACTGGAAAACCATTGACCTTCTCGAACTTGCCTGCATTGAAAGCAGCTTCCGCTTTCTTTGTATCGATGATGTGCAGATAGTCCATATCACGCTGCGTCGTTCCTGCTTCAAACGGTGGCTTGTTCAATTCGATCCCACCTGTTGCAAGTTCGCTGTTGAACGAATTTCCAAAAATCAAACCATCGCATGCCAGTTTTCCAGCATCGAAAAGATCCTGCCAATACGGCGGAAGTTCCAGCGCGAATGACTTTGACATATCGATGCGTCCCTTCGCGCGGTCAAACTTCCAGTATGTCACCATTCCGCGGTACGACTTCTGATACTCATCGCTTGTCGCATACGCATTGCCGAACGGCACTGCGTATTGACCGCCTTCGATGACATAATCCGTATTGGGTGTCACGAAGGCTGCACCGTGATCACTCATGGTGATCGGGTTCTTGACGATCTGCTTTGTTTCAAAGTCTCGAAGGTCGATGACCGCAAGTCGTGCATTGGCTTTATCGCCGATGAATAGAAATTCGCCGTCATAATCACCCTTTGTCTCGCTGAGAGCTGGATGGTGTGTATCGCCCCAACGAAGTTCTTGATTTGGAATGTCTCCTTCTTTCAGCACGTCGTTGCCAACGCCATATCCATACCCCTGCCATGGCTCGGGCGTGAAGACAGCAATGCTGCGTAGGAGTCGCATCGACGGAACGCCGATCACAAAGACCTGACCGCTATGCCCACCTGATGCGAACATGATGTACTCATCATGACGCCCACTTGGCTGAAACGTTTTTGCAGCGGCCATCAAATCGTCTGGAGTTAGTTTTCGATCATTGGCGAGTTTTTGAAGTTGCGCCATATTCTCGGGTGTGAACTCGACTGCTTTCTCTTCCTTCGCTGCGCCAATCTTCTTCTTTTTCTTTCCCCCATCAGTTGGCGGTGCCTGCGGCGCAGCCATCGCCGACCGTGCAATGCCGACTCCGATCACGGGAAGTGGTGCGCCAACTGCGATCAACATCGCCAGCGGTAGCGCACATGCGAGAGAAAATTTCGTCTGATTCGTTTTCATGATGCTTCCTCTAAAGTGAGTGCGCCAGCATTTCTCCGACATCGGAGAGTGCGTGCGCACGGGTTATTAAGGTGATTTTCTGTCACATTCCTGCAAATAGCGCAGGTACGCAATGATTGATCCAAGACCTTCTTCGTTCAGCGCCGGATTTCCGCCCTTGGGCGGCATATCCACCTTCGTTGTATTGGCGGGATCGCTTGATGAGCGACCACTCTTTAAAAATGCGAGCATTTTTTCATCATCAGTTGCGAAAATGAAAGGGCTCTTGACGAGATCCCTGCCGAGCTTGACGATTCCCCGTGCATCTGCGCCATGGCACGAAACGCATGAAGCGAGAAACAACTTCTGCCCAGTGCGAATCGACTCTGCGTCATAATCAGACTCTTCGATTCCAGGCAAGGACGCCATCGGTCCAGTCGGCAGCGCCGCCGGCAAGACGAGAGCCTTAGGAGCAGGCAATACTGCAGGAATTCTCCGCGGGTCTTGGAGCCCGCGCAGATAGACCGAGATTTGACCGATGTGTTCGTCGGTGAAGGCGGCATTCCCTCCTCGTGGTGGCATGGGGACCTTGGTCGTATTGAGTGGATCCTCAACGCCTCGACCGCGCTTGATGAATTCGACCAACTGCAGATTTGACTGCTTCTTAACCCATCGACTCATCACAAGATTCTTCCCAAGGTTCGGCACACCCAGTCCAGTCAATCCGTGACACGCAGCGCAAGTCGCTCCGAAAAGTTGTTTGCCAACGACATAGGTCGCGCCATCGAGTTCAGCCCTAGGAGCTTCATCAGCTCGAAAAAGTGTTGGCAACTCACTGTCTGCATTCCATCCCCCTGTACGCGAGACTTGGGTCGCAACCGACACAAGTGAGCCCCACGCCGTCACAGCAACCATCCCGATGGTGGCGAACACTAGGACCAATATCAGCAGCGCACGTACTTCGCGTCCGCGTGGGTGTAGACCAACCAATCGAGACGGAGCGTCCAAAGATCCGTTGTCTGCATTTCTGTTATCGCGGAAATTGTTGGTTTTCATGGTGTTTTCCGCCGCACGATGCGCAATGTTGCATCAGCAGAAACAAGTATACACAGATATCAATATATTCATATCGGTTTTTAAGATAAATATTCGCCTGCCTGCAGAACCCTTAAAAGAGCGTTTTTTGAGAGCGTACGGCACTTATCAGACGCATCAATCATTATCGCTCTTCCAGAGCACCGCTTGGGCATTCGAAGCGCAGACTCCATTCATTGCCTCGCAGTGAAGTCAATAGACTCAACGCCAACACGCCTGCTGCGTGCGTGCCCACTCTTAAAGCGAGCTCTTTTTCCCAATGCAAACCCTCTTGAAACTCACTGCTGCACGCTCCGGCGATCGCCTCCAGCTCGTTACGACTGAGGTTCTTGAAATGGGTACGAACATTCTGCGATTCATCGGCGACATTCGTGCAACACCAGGCCGCTACTCGGTTCAAATTGGATCACGCGAGCATCTCCATCCCCCTGACAGCTTGGCTGACGAACCTCATGAGCAGCGTGATCCTCGATTCGTCTGGCGATTCTTAGATCACTCATGCAAGCCCAACGCAAAGGTCGTTGAGCAAAGTCTTGTTGCCCTTCGATTGATTCAAGTCGGCGAAGTGCTGACCTTTGACTACAACTTGACGGAAGAAGATATGGCGACCCCCTTTCGCGGTGAGTGCGGACACTGCGGCGGCCGCATGATCCGCGGATTCAAGCACCGTCAACATCCTTCCGCGATCTGAACAAGCGGCCTTCTGAGACCACAATCATGTTGCTGCTCCCAGAAATTTTTGACAAGAACGTCATCGCGAATCCGCAAGGAATTGCAATCGATATTCCGTCTGGTCGTCGGCATCCCTGCCGCCGAACAATCACGTATGCCCAGCTTCACGCTGCGAGTTGCGCGATCGCCAATGCAATCGCAGAGTCTGCCAACGTCGCTTCCGATTCAATCGTCGCAATTCTCCTGCCTCGGGATACGGAGAGTTTGTATGCCGCCCAACTTGGAGTACTCAACATAGGAGCTGCGTTCACTTGCCTTGATCCACTTTTTCCAGATGAACACATTCGTTCAGTCTTGATTGACGCGGATGCAGCTGTCATATTGACTGATTGTGTCGGTCGTGAACGCCTTGCAGCCAACAACATTGCTGGCTCACGAATCGTCATCGATGTCAGCACTATTCCAAATGCGACTTCACACAATATCGCAGCACGCAATATTGATCCTTGCTCGCTTGCGTATGTCATCTATACATCTGGAACCACTGGCAAGCCCAAAGGTGTGATGATCGAACATCGCAGCATCGCGAATCTGGTCGAATCCGACCTCAACCGCTTTCGGCTTGGACCAGACGACCGTATTGCGCAATGTTCCTCGCCTGCATACGACTCATCGCTCGAAGAAACTTGGCTCGCCTTCGCTGTGGGCGCAACGCTTGTTCTTCTCGATGACGAAACCGTTCGACTTGGTCCCGACCTCGTGCCGTGGCTGAATAATGAACGCATTACGGTCTTCTGCCCTCCCCCAACGCTGCTCCGATCGACTGGATGCGAAGACCCAGCGCGCGCGTTGCCTCTTTTGAAACTGATTTATGTCGGTGGCGAAGCGTTGCCACAAGATCTTGCAGATCTTTGGAGTCAGGAGCGCAGACTTGAAAATGGATATGGCCCAACTGAATGCACTGTGACCGTCGTTCGTACGCAAATCTTTGCAGGCGTTCCAGTCACAATCGGCCGAGCAGTTGAAGGGCATACTGCATACATCCTCGATGACACACTTTGCGAGACCGTTCATGGAAGCGAAGGCGAACTCTGTATCAGCGGCATCGGACTTGCACGCGGCTATCACAATCGACCCGAGATCACTGCAGAAAAATTTATTGTCCATCCCAAATTCGGGCGCATTTATCGAACGGGCGATCTGACTCGACTCGCGCCAAGTGGGGACATTGAATATCTCGGCCGCATTGATGGACAGATCAAACTCCGTGGGTATCGCGTGGAACTTGCCGCAATCGACGCACTTCTCGGTCAGTGCGAAGGCGTTCGCGAAGCCGCTTGCCGCGTGCAAGGCGAAGGCGCTTTACAAATCATCGTTGGACATATTGTGGCGATTTCGCCGAGCCAAAAACCAAATCACGATGCACTTCGCGCTGTACTTGCGCAAACTCTGCCCGCATATATGGTCCCCGCTCGATTCGCTGAAATCGACTGTGTACCGCGAACTGTTGCAGGAAAGATCGACCGAGCACGCTTGCCCGAAATCAACCAACAAGAAGATCGAAAACGCCCGCTTCAATCGCCACGCAGCACAATCGAACGGACAATCTGCAATGCGTTCGCTCGCGCAGTCAATCGCACTGGCGAAATCTCGATCGATGATGATTTTTTTATGGCGCTCGGCGGCGATTCACTCTCTGCCGTCAGCGCAATCTGCGAACTCCGTAAGAATCCTGCGACCGAGCGCTTGAGCGTTCGAGACATATATGAACATCGAACTCCCGAACGGTTGGCGCAGAGACTTGCCCTGACCGAGGGCTTGCCTGAAGTGACGCATTCTCCCCGAATCCGTGCAGGCATTCGTGCAGACGATCCGAGATTCGCATCCATTTGTCAAGCACTTGCCCTCCTCGCTCTCGCCATCGCAACTGGCGCAATTTCATATGTCATATTCTTGGGCATCATTCCGTCGAGCTTCGAAAACCTTGGATTTGGCTGGTCGATTGCACTCGCGCCCTTTGTAACGTGCGTCGCGATTCTTCTCTTTGGGCTTCTAGCAATCACGCTGACTGTCTCTGCAAAACGGATTCTCTTGGGAGAAGTCCGACCAATCACGACCCCAGTCTTCAGCGCAACATATTTGCGTCACTGGATTGTCCAACAATTCGCTCGGTTGATTCCATGGGGATTGATCGAAGGAACTGTCTTTTACAATTCTGTTTTACGTTTGCTTGGCGCAAAGATTGGCAAGCGTGTTCACATCCACCGAGGAGTAGAACTGCGTCGTGGTGGTTGGGACCTGCTGACAATCGGTGATGACGTCACGCTTGCACAAGAATCCACGCTCACTCTGATTGATTTACGCGACGGGCAGTTTATTCTTGCCCCGATCACAATTCGAGATCGATGCACTGTCGATGTGCGTGCTGGCCTTGGGCAATATGCAGAAATGCAGTCCGATTCGTCTCTCGCACCGCTCTCTTGGTTGGACAATGGCGCATGCATTCCCCAAGGCGAAAAATGGGATGGTGTTCCTGCAATCAAAGTTGCAATGAACCCAATCGCAATCTCTGCAACACGCGGGCGATCACTGAATTCAAACATGCACGGATTTCTGATGGTCGGCGCGCGTCTTGCGCTTGGAATCATTGCGACAATTCCTTGGATTATTCTTTCATGGCTGCTTCACTATGAGTGGAACACCGTTGAACCCTCCATCATTGCAGCAATCATTGTCATCGCATCACCGCTCTGCGTGATCGGGGCGCTCATTACACAAGCACTCACCCTCCGCCTGCTCGGCCGTACGAAATCTGGCGTCATCAATCGCTGGAGCGTTGAATACATTTCAATTTGGGCAAAGTCGCAAGCGGTCGAATCCGCCGGACGTTGGTTGAGCGGAACGCTCTTCTGGCCAACATGGCTTCGCCTGGCAGGAATGCGAATTGGAAAGGGATGCGAGATCTCCACGATCATCGATGTCGTTCCAGATACTGTCACGATCGGCGAGACCTGCTTCTTCGCAGATGGAATCTATTTCGCATCGCCGCGTGTCGATCGCAACAGTGTTTTCATCGGCGAGACCTCAATCGGCGACAACACTTTTATTGGAAACCACGCTGTCATCTCCGCAGGCTTTACCTATTCGCCAGATTATTTCGTTGGAGTCAGCACCGTCGCAGATGCAACTGTCACACACCAGGAAACTGCATGGTTTGGCCATCCTGCGATGCAACTTCCACGGCGAGATGTCGTGAGTGCGGATCGCACATTGACCCACGATCCAAATTTTATTCGATACGCAGATCGTTTCTTCTGGGAATTCCTGCGATTCACTCTGCCAATTTTTCCAATTGGAGTTGGCTGGTGTTGGTGGGGTGCAATCAATGAATCCGCCAAACATTTCCCGGCAACAATCACAGCGCTTGTCATCGCGCCACTCGCGATTCTTGCTGCCGCTTTCATCATGGTCACTTCGATCGTCATCCTGAAGTGGGCACTGCTTGGGCGCGTTCGTCCTGGTCAGCACGCGCTTTGGAGCTGTTGGTGCAGTCGCTGGGATTTTCTCTTTGTTGCATGGGGCTTTTATGCACGGGGAACTCTTGAGCGACTGGACGGAACCATTTTCCTCAATGCGTTTCTGAGATTGATCGGAGTTCGAATCGGCAAACGCGTCGTGCTCGGGCACGGATTTACTCAAGTGGTCGATCCAGACATGCTTTCGTTTGGCGACGATGCCACAGTCGCCTGCAACTTCCAAGCTCACAGCTTCGAAGACCGAATTTTGAAAATTGATTCCGTCCGCATCGAAGATCGTGCGACTCTTGGACATCATGCTGTTCTCTTTTATGGCTCAACAATTGGCAAAGGCGCACTCGTCACGCATCACAGTGTCATCATGAAGAATGAGAAGATCGAATCGGATGCGATCTACTGCGGATGTCCGGCGGTTCGGTTAACAGCAAGTGACGTTGATTCGGCGTGATAGCCTGGCAAAATTGCCCGAACGATTTCTGGCCAGTTCTGCGATTACTTGCGACAAATGCGTATCCAAAATCCAACAACGCAGATGGGAACAGTCGCATTGGCGCCGCCAAATTCCACGGAAATCCAAGTGCAACTGAAATCGCAAGCACCGCTCTCGAACGATTCAGAAACTCACCATTACGCCAGACAACAAGGCTCGTCTGTAAATCATGGCCAAATTGTTTGCGAATCGCCTTCTCCCACTCTGTATTGGCAAGAGATTGCAGCGGCACAAATCGAAAAGACTCCGCACGCGATCGTCTGAGAAGAAATCGAATTGATCTGTGACACATTGCGCAGTCACCATCAAAGAAAACCAACATTGGTTCGATTGTGAATGCGCTGACATGCGGCGGTGTGACCATGCCTTGCGTCATTTCACTGATGCGCACCAACTGCGCCATGCTTCTCGCAGCGCAGCATGGAAGCGATCTGCGTAGGCAACTTGATCGCATAGGACAGATGCTTGCATTTCACTGCGAAGTCCAAAGCGAAGCGTTTGCAAACGGTCGCGATCTGTCGCAAGTCGTGATGCGATTGCTGCAAAATCTTCCGGTGAATTCGCAACCCACTCTTTGTGCCCAGCGGCGTACAAGATGCTCTTGCTGACTCGCGCCGAATGTCGATCTCCTTCGATCGTCACCAACGGCACTCCCATCCAGAGGGCTTCACAGGTCGTTGTCGTTCCGTTATATGGAGTCGTATCGAGCGCAACATGTACACGCGAATACAGATTCCAGTGATCTTGCAATCCTTTGGTATATGCAACAATATCGACGCGTTCACTTGGAATTCCATTTGATGCGAGTCTCTCCAAGAAGAACTCACGGCTGCCTGGATCTGCGATTGCCTTGCATTTCAGCAGCAGGCGCGAATTTGGGACAGCGTTCAAAGCGCCTGCCCACAGCGCGACTGAACGCGGCGTGATCTTTGCAGCCAAGTTGAACGATCCAAAAATGATTGGTCCATCAACCGCAGGCATCGCCGGCTCTGGCGCATTTTTCGGAGGGGAATAACAGAGAAAACAAGGATCAATCCGCAAGAGGCGTTCGGTGCAAAGCGCGTCGCTCTCTGGACCATCTGTAATCGAATCGACGATGCGCCACCCAACTGCAGGATGTCCAGTGGTATTTGGATAACCAATCGCAGAGACGATGACTGGTGCGGGAGAAGAATCAAGCGCAGTCAGTTGACCGCCAGATGTATGCCCGCCAAGTTCAACGAGTACATCAATATTGTTGCTTCGAATCATTTGATCAAGCGCTTCATCTCCCACTGAAAACGCATCTATCCATTTGTCGCTTCTTTCTCGGATGCGTTCACGTATCTCGTCTCCAACTCTTGCCACATCTGTGGCAAAGATGGTCAGCGTGCAACCTTGTGGACGATTGCGCATGAATGGCTCTGCAAAATACGCAACCGAATGCGTCCGCATATCACCAGATAAAACGCCAATTCGCAGCGGTCGATCAGGCGATGGATCTGTGCGGGCTGGCAAATTGCACGTCCGAACGCACTGCGCATAATCTCGGTGCGCTTGTGATACAAATTCCACTGGGAAATCAGGATAATTCAAGCTAAAAAGCGAACTCGATCGAAGTCCCGCATCCTTTGGTGCCGTTGCGACCGCGCGCTTATATTCTGAAATCGCCTCCTCCACGCGCCCCGCATCTTTGAGAACACTTGCTAGGTTGCGCGAAAGTTCCGGCCAATCTGGGCGCAGTTCCAGGCCACGCCGCCCCGCTTCGATTCCTCCAATCGAATCACCAATCGCCGCGCACGCCAAGATCATATTCAAATATCCGCGCGAATAGTTTGGATCTATTTCGATCGCTTTGCGCAGTTGATCTACTGCTTCCTCGGCACTACCATTATTCATGAGTGCATTGGCATAATTATTTCGATACGCCGTCACGTTCGGCGCAGCGGCAACCGCTCTGCCCAAGTGATGAATTGCTTGCGCCATTTCTCCTGCTTGCATCAGCAACATTCCAAATATCTGGACAGCATCGAAGTCATTCGGCTTGCGTTTGATCAGAAGTCGCAGTGACGCGAGTGCGGCATCAAGCTTCCCATCATTCGCATCTTTTAATGCTCTCTCGAGCGTTATTTCCCTAGACATAATCGCATCCTAGTTTGGTTGCCTGCAGAACGAAATGCGCTGAAGACCTATTGCAATCGCGCAAGAATTTTTGCTGCAGCGCTCGACGAAAGTGTGACCGACTGCCCTCTTTTCACCTGCAGCGTGATCGAATCTCCTTCTGGACTGAGGGCTTGCACGGTGACACACACTCCAGGTTTCAGCCCACTTTGTGCGACAAACTTTAAGAACGCACGGTCTTGATCCAAGATTCGAACGATCTCCACCTTTGCCCCTTTGATATATGCAGAGAGCGCTTTGCCGCGCAATTCTGAAACTTTGCCCGATGCGCTTGGGATAGGGTCGCCGTGTGGATCCGTCGAAGGGCGACCAAGAAATTCATCCAAGCGGTCGAGCGTGCGCGGGGACAATGCATGTTCAAGTCGCTCTGCTTCTTCATGGACATCGGCCCAGTCCAAGTTCAGCGTCGAAACAAGAAATGTCTCGATGATTCGGTGTCGGCGAAGAACATCAAGCGCGACTTTCTTGCCCATCGTAGTCAGCGTGATACCGCTGTACCTCGGGGCTTTCACCAACTTCAACTTCGCAAGCCGCTTGATCATGCTTGTCGCCGTCCCCTTTGTCACATCAACTTCCTGCGCAAGGCGAACGACGCCAGCTTCACCGCTGGGCGATTCTCGACAGAGCACATAAATCGCCTTAATGTAATTCTCGACGGTTTCCGTAGCCATGATCGAACCATTCTACCAACTGAATAAATGAATCATCAAAGAAGTTTGAACACCCATCATTCAAATGTTTGACGACTCAAACTTTATTGGTACTCTTTCAATTCGTCCCAACCCATCCCATATGGACCAGCAACCGACTTCTTCCGCAAACAACCCCGCTGCTTGGCGCAGAAACCGCACGATTCATTCGCTTGCGGAGGCGTATTCCACAGTGCATGTGCCAATGAATGCTGGTTGGTGGAAAAAACTGATGGCATTCAGCGGCCCCGGCATGATGGTCGCTGTTGGATACATGGACCCCGGCAATTGGGCGACAGATCTTGCTGGTGGTGCTCAATTTGGATATGCACTTCTCTCTGTTGTGCTGATCTCCAACTTGATGGCGATCTTGCTGCAACATTTGTCAGTCAAACTTGGAGTGGTTGCAGAACGCGATTTGGCGCAGGCTTGCCGCGATCACTTTGGACGCAAGACTTCTTTCGCACTTTGGGTTTTGTGCGAAATTGCAATCGCAGCATGCGATCTTGCAGAAGTCATCGGTTCAGCCATCGCACTGAATCTGCTCTTTGGAATCCCTCTTGTTTGGGGAGTCGTCATCACCGCAGCGGATGTTCTGCTGATTCTCGCACTGCAAAGCAAAGGTTGGCGTGCCATCGAAACAATCGTTGCGGGACTTGTTTTCTTAATCGGCGGCTGCTTCATTTATGAAATTGTTGCATCTCGCCCCGACTTGCCTGAAATGTTGCGTGGCTTCATCCCAACCACGCAAATAGTCGTCAATCCAGGAATGCTTTACATCGCAATCGGCATTCTTGGTGCGACCGTTATGCCGCACAATCTCTACTTGCATTCCGCGATTGTGCAAACGCGCGACTATCCACGCGACGACACGGGCAAGCGTGTTGCGATTCGATATGCCACCGCCGATTCGACCATCGCCTTGCTCTTTGCATTTTTTATCAACGCCGCAATCTTGATTCTTGCCGCAGCAACATTTCATGAAACCGGCCATCAAGATGTTGCAGGAATCGAGGATGCATATGAACTGCTCACTCCCGTTCTGGGTGCATCTCTCGCTAGCACGGTTTTCGCAGTTGCACTTCTTGCATCGGGACAGAATTCGACCTTGACTGGGACGCTTGCTGGGCAAGTGGTAATGGAAGGTTTTCTTGACATCAAATTGCGACCTTGGATTCGACGATTGATCACGCGCTTGATCGCAATCATTCCTGCAGTCATTGTCGCTGCGATGTATGGGGCTTCAGGTGTGAATAAATTGCTGATTCTGAGTCAGGTCATTCTGTCACTCCAACTGTCTTTTGCAGTTGTGCCTTTGGTGTGGTTCACGAGCAGCAAGATCAAGATGGGGCGATTTGTGAATGCGCCTTGGCTGATTGCAACCGCGTGGATCATTACTGCAATCATCGCTCTGCTGAACGCTTTCTTGCTTTTTCAAATTGTTTTGGGATCAGCAGAATAACTTTCTCGGTGGCGTATACAATCTAAAACTATGCCACACACTCAACTCACTCTCAAGCAGATTTTTGCGCACCCAACATCTCACAATATTCACTGGAGGGATATCGTTCATATGTTCGAGGGCCTCGGGGGAACAACGGAAGAGACGAAGAAAGAACATCTCAAAGTGAAACTCAACGGAAAAGAAATGACCTTTGGTGTCCCTCGGCACGGGCATCACACGCTCGAAAATAACGACGAGATTGGTCACATTCGCAGGTTCCTTCGAGATTGTGGATGCGAGCCTAAAGCGGAGTAAGCCGACTCTGAACATGAGAGTCCGTCCGACAAACGATCAGATTCGCGTCGCCTTTGAAGCCGTGCGTGACTCTCCAGCATTTTCTGAGAGCGCAAAATTAACGGAATCGAGAACTCTCTCTTTGCGACTCTACAGGTGCATTACACCACAGCTGAAATTGTCGAATTGACTGCGATGATTGGATTGATTTCGATGCTCAATATGTTTAATAACTGTTTACAAATTACGTATCACGGCGAATACGAATCAAAATAATTTCGCGATCTGATCGTCAATGGCAACGACTTGACGGCGCTGCTCTCCGCGTGGGGAAATTGCAACTGACAGCTTCGGGCGTAAGTTCCTCGACTATTCTTTCCGGATGCTCTCGCATCTTGTCGAACACGCCCAAGGAGTTGTCATCATTCGTTTGCAAGGACGACTCGATCAAGCAGGATGTGACATACTTGCACAAGTCATAGACCGACACGCGTCGAAGCAGGCTCACATTGTGTTGGATATGCGCGATGTCGATTATCTGTCGAGCTCTACGATTGGTTTGTTGGTGCAGATTGCACGAGATACACCTCCAGCTGAGTTAAGACTTGCGCTCGCTGCAGTGCAACCTCATGTTCGAGAGTCAATCGAAATTTCGAATCTAAAAAAACTTTTACCCATCTTCAATTCGATCGAAGAAGCATTACCAGTTGTCGCCACTCCATTATTGATCGACGAATCAACACTTTTGAGCAATCGAGCTCGAGAACTCTTGCTGCGATATCTCATGCTGATTCAATATGGTCAGCTTGAGCACTTGGAGGACTTCGTGCACATCGATGTTTCAGTTGAAAGCGTCACCCCAAGTGGCCTCGAACACATTGCTGACATTCATGCACTTCGTGTTGCGCTCAATTCGATTCGTCTCGAAGGCGGCATCGACATCGAGATTGCAACAATTGTTGCTCAGCCCGATGCGGTGAGCGCTTGGATAATCGAAAGAACTCGTTCGATGAAAGCTAAGAGCCTTGGGAATCACTGCGCTCTCTTCGCGCAAATTCGTGGAGAACGAATCAGCCAACTACGGTTTATTCGTGGATCGTCGTTCATTCAAATCTGATGCGAATCAAGAAGCCAAATAGAGTCAAGTTAACGTTTGGTTTTTCTACAAGTTTTAAAGTTTTTATTTGCTTCGCTCTCAATACAGATGTATGTTGGTGTTATGAAGAACAACTATGCACTGATCTCAATCGGCATGTTCGGTCTTGTCACGTCTATTGCGAATGCTCAGTCCCCGAACAACGATTGCAATTTCCCCCAAGCGATTTCTGGCTATGGCGTCACCGCATACTCCACCGTTGGAGCGACGACTGATGGCATCGCGGCGCCATCGTGCCTCTTTTTCAACACGAGTCAAATCTATAACGACCTCTGGTATTGCTGGACTGCTCCATCCAACGACTTCGTGAAAATCGACCTCTGCGGATCAACCTTTGATAACAAACTTGCCATCTATAGCGATTGCTCTCATTGTCCAGATCCCGCCCTTGTCATCGCATGCAATGACGACACCTGTGGGTCAAGTGCGACTATCAGCTTCAATTCTCAAGCAGGGCATTCTTATGGAATTCGTGTTGGAGCGTACGCAACAACAGGATCTGGAACTGGCAATCTGACCATTGGTTCAGGATGGTTGCTCGATGCGACGAATCCTGCAAACAATCATCGCTATGTTGCATATTCAACGACAACTTGGGCAGCAGCTGAAGCAACTGCCATCTCCGCAGGCGGACATTTGGTAACGATCAACGATCTTGCTGAAAGCGATTGGGTGCATCTGAACTTTGGAAACATCGCCGGCATTGATCGACGCAGTTGGATTGGCTTCAATGACGAAGCAAGTGAAGGAACATTCGTCTGGTCGAGTGGCGAAGCAGCGGCATTCACCAATTGGAATGCTGGCGAGCCGAATAATTCAGTCGGGGCCGAGGATTATGCTGAAATGCTCGGCAGTAATAGCAAATGGAATGATCTCAATCTTGCTGGCGCTGGATATGCGCACATCGGCATCGCAGAACTTGGACCAACCGCACCGCCCTGTATAGCGGATCTTGACGGCGATCGAATTGTTGGCGGAGCAGATCTCAGCACACTTTTAACTGGTTGGGGGCAGAGCGGAATTGGCGACTTGAATGGGGATGGAATCATCTCCGGTCAGGATCTCGCAATTGTGCTTACCACTTGGGGACCCTGCGGTTAATTTCGCGATTCTTGATTCAAAAGGAATCAGTACTGAGAGATCACCAGTTCTCGAATCGCGAACTGTGGCAAAATCACAATCGCATTCAAGAGTCCGTGCGCCAGCATCGGCGCCCACAAGCGGCCCGTGCGTGCATAGAGCCAACAGAGAAATGTTCCAGTCGTGAGGACTGAAATCGTTCCTTCTAATTCATAACCGTGAACGGATGCGAAGACTAAGGATGAACCAAGCGCCGCTGGCCAGAAACCCCACTTGCCAATGAGTGCGCCAAACAAGAGACCTCGAAAAATGATTTCTTCGACGACTGGCGCACCAACTAATACATCAAGAGACGTCAAGAAAGCGGATGACGCAGTTCCAAACATAAGTTTCTCATCCAAAGATTCCCACCAGACATTTGCCTGAGAACTTTCAGGAAGCACATTCGACAGAAGCGTCAAGATGACACCATCCAGACCTAGGATCGCGACAATCATCGCCAACGTTCCACGCAGATTCATCTGGGTTAGCCGCGAACCAATTCCAAATGACTCCAAACGCAAATGGTTCGGCCGTGCGCAAAGCAACCATGCAACGCAAGCCACCAGAGGAATTGCAAGAACCATCACAAACGCACCGACTGTCTGTACGAATGCTTCCGAGAGCGGCAAAGAATAAGTCGACCAAATCACTGCATCAAGGGCGATGAACGCATAGAGAAATACGATCAGCCCATACCACGTACCTGCAATCGGCATCGAAAGTGTCGAACCGAATCCAGCATCTGAATGTCGCCTGCGCTTCCAGAGAATGACTCCAAGCCAACCAAGAGAAAACAACATGGTTGAAATTGTTGCAACAGATGTAACAATCAATGCCACACGACTGATGGTCGGAAGCGGTTCGACTTGCGCATCCGGATCGAAGCGATCGACGGCTTCATCACGGCGCATATCCAATTCATCACCATCATCGATCGCTCCAATTTCGATTCCTTCATCTCGCAAATCATCCCAGTTCTGCTGAGCATCCTTGGCACTTTGAACGAAGTCCCTTGACGATGTCGGATCAAGCGAGAGCAGAATCTCATCGTGCATCGTTCGCGCTTCGTACTCATTCATAGTTGACAATGTGACGACGGGATCATCAAGTGAATCCCACGGTCCGCCATCAACTGAAATCGACACGACGGTGTAGACATCCCACACGGTCAAGACAGTACAAAGAGTCGCGGTTGCAATCGCAACGGGATGTAAATGATTGAACGCTCTTCGGAAGTCGTTCAAAATAAAAGCCTTAAATTGCGAGCCGACTCCATCAACCCATCGTAACGCAATCGATCGATGCCACTGGAAATTGACCAGCGCATGCAGGCTGAATGAAAGATCCGACATGCCAATTCGCCATTGTCTGCGAATCTTTCTTGGCGCGTCCTCTACGAGCCTTTGCGACATCGAGAAGATTCTGAATTTGCTGCTGTAACGCCTTGATTTTTGCGACTTCCGATGCTTCGAGATTCTCCCAGCGCAGTGCTCGAAGAAGTTGGCCGCTTCCACTTGCGGAAGAATCTGCCGCAAATGTTTCTTGACTCGTGGCGACAAATCCATCAACGATCTTGCGAAGGCGTTTCGATTCCTTCGGATTTTTCAAATTGCACTTCACTTGAACTGTTGATTGAGTTGCCACAAATGATTCACGACCCTCTTTACCGACTGGTTGAATCAAACCCGCTTGATGGAGCAATTTGACGTGATAGTAAAGACCAGTACTTTCCTGCTTGAAAAGTTCACTCAAGTCTGGAACAGTCAAAGGACCATTGGCTCTGATTGATTCGAGAATTTCCATTCTTCGAACGGAACGAACTCCATTCCATATCGCGCGATCAGCGAGTGAAGGCGCAGAAGTGCGAGAAGGTGCAGTGCGTTTATTTTTCGCACGAGACGATGCTTTGACAATTGAAGACATTTCGTCATTTTAGGCACAATTTCAATTTCGCGTTCATCAAATTGAATAATTTTTGACTCGCAATCAAACATCCTGTTTTTTCCTAGACTCCGCATATGTTGCGAACGCGCTTGATCGTTGGAAGTCTGTTGATTGCAGGACTTGCAGCCATTGCAATGATCGATTCTTCTTCGCCAATTCTTTGGATTGGGTTCATACGACTTGGGCCTGGCGCGATACTTGTTCTACTGAGTCTTTTTGCATTTGCACCAATTTTGGCTGGCGAATTTTCTCGACTGATGCATTCTGCAGAGCATCGCAAGAACACCCCCCTCTATTTCTTGGCGATTTCCATTGGAATTGCAAGCGTTGGCATCGCTGGAGATGCGCTCCCCAAGCATCTTGTGATGCCCATAGTTATGTCTGGGCCATTCTTTTTGGTGATTGCTTGCGCGATCAACCATGCTCGAACTCGGCTCACAACTGGCTTTGCAAATTTGGTTGGTGGTGTCCTCTTGGCGTATGCCGCGATCGGCGTGCCACTTGGATTCTGGATTCTCCTGAGGCACGACCGAGATGCATGGACTTTGGCGGGCGCAATTTTGTGCGTGAAGAGCGCAGATATCGGCGCATATTTCACAGGAATTTCAATCGGTCGCCACAAAATGATCCCTTGGTTGAGTCCTGGGAAATCTTGGGAAGGATTCTTTGGCGGCGTGATTCTTTCCGCGCTCGTCGGAGCTGGGTTGGCTGCACTCAGTTCTTCTCATGCAGCAATCAACGCCTCCGTCGATCCTGTTTCAATAGGCTACGGAGCATTCGTAGCAGTTGTTTTAGGCATCGTCGGCACGGGCGGCGATCTTTTCGAAAGCCTGCTGAAACGAGGCGCTGGCGTGAAAGACTCCGGTACCATTTTGCCCGGGATGGGCGGTTTATACGATGTTTTTGACTCGTTATTGCTCGCAGGCCCCTTGGCGTGGTGGTTGCTGGCGAACTGATCGTTTGCGAATATTTCATCACTTTGGTGGCACGGCGAAGGTCTGCTAACCTCATAAACCCAATGACTCTCATCGCCGATCTCGTCAGCCTTCACCTCGTCGACAGCCAAGTTCGCGCGCTGCGAAGTCGTCTCGATTCTGCGGAACATTATGTTGCGCTTCAGGAAAAACAACGACTGCTCTTGACCTCACGAATGGACGAGGCAAAGAGCCAGATTCGTCAGCATCAAGCGACTGGTGTGAATCACGAAGCAGAGAGCGGATCGGTCAAGGCACGCATTGATACGCTGCGGAATCAGCTCAACACCAGCACCAATCCAAAGCAATATGCCGCCGTGTTGAACGAACTGAAGTTGCTGCAGACTCAGCGAGATGAAATCGACGAACTGACCATTGATCAGATTCAGAAAACTGATGACCTGCAGACAAAGTTGGTTGAACTCGAACGACTCTCAGCAGAACGTGTGAAGGTTCGTGATGCGGGTCAAGCAGAATTGAATACATGCCGCGGAGAAGTGGGATCTCGTTTGGGAGAACTCGATCGCGAGAGAACAGTTGCAGCTGCGAAAATCCCTCAGCGTGACTTGGACATTTTCAATCGCGCAGCTGATCTGTACGACGGCGAAGCGATGGCAGAACTTGTCGCAGTTGATGCGCGCCGCCGAGAATATTCGTGCGCAGCTTGCAATATGGAACTTCCAGTTGAAAAGTACGCATCATTGGCTTCCAACCCAAATCTCTCTGTGACCTGCACATCGTGTCACCGCATTCTGTATCTCGGCCAAGTCAGTTCTGCCGTTGGTTGATGCAGCTGGTTGATCCGCCAGTTTGATCCGCCAGTTTCATCCCCCGTAAAATTATTTCTTCAGCGCCTTTTGGGAAGTGGGTGCGAATTCCTGCCGAATGACGATCGGGACATAACCGAATTCCATACCCTTTGGCGGCGTGACGAAAAGATTTGCGTCGAAGGATGCAAGTGTTGGTTTGCTTGCTGCTCCAGAGGCACCTCGTGGAGGCGCGAGATACTCACCGTCGATTGGCCATTCACGATGCATCCGTTCGATGAGTGATTGAAGCGCCGCGCGATCGGCAACGCTCCATGCAAATTGACCGAAGACAGGTTGGTCAATGAATCGATACCACGAGTAAGTCACGAGTGATCCATCCACAAGTTTCGCAGTGAATGGTCCCGCGCTTGGTCCTGGCTTCGCCCACGATCCTGCGAGTGGTTCTGCGCTGTATGGCTCTGGCGTTGTGGTTGGCTTTGGAAATTGTCGTTGAGTCAACCCAAGATTCGCAGGCACTGCGGATGCATCGACTGCAATTCGATCCTTGCCATTCTGCCGAAAATATGCTGGGAATCGAGCGATATTTCCAGTTTGCTTTTTCGTCCATTGCAATCCGAAAGAGCTGTCTTCAAAGACTGTCGGCGTGACGAGCTCGTTGATTCCACTAATCGATTTCTCGTCCTGCGAATATGTCACTGGCCCTGTGACGACCTTGGGAAAGAATGTGCCTGCTGAAGTGAATGCTCCCTTTGGCGCGCTGCCGCCGCGACGCCACGCAAGCACCGCGTCATAAAGTGCTGCCTTGGAATAGAGCGCAACATCACGAACGAGTGTTGTGCGGCCCGAAGCATCTACTGGAAAACTCAACTCGGGTATCCGCGTCCACACGAGACCATCTTTGTCCGTCGCAAGAAATTCTGGAACAGTATTGATTTCCATCGAGCCCGCAACATCGCCCGAAGCTGCGCGCGCATCAAGACCACGTCCGATGTCGGTTGGATAGTCATGCGAAATTCTGCTCCAACATTCTGGAAGGTAATACGCGAGTGGACCCTTGAAATTTTTTGCGTTGAGAAAGAGCGTCCAACTGAACGCCCCCGTTGGCTGAGGATCTGGTCTCGCATCTGTCAGCGGCAACGCCATATATGCATAGCCGAGAAACTCGCCGCTTGGCGCACCACTGAACGGTAATCCGTCTGGCGGAATCAACAATCGATTGCTGATTTGAGCAATGCCGAGGCGATTGTCTGGGAGCGGTCGAGTGTTATAAAAAAACGACCACCCAGGCGATGCGACTTCGTTGGAATAGCAATCTGGCGTGCCATTCATGCTGAACTTGGGCGGACCATAATGAAAACGATTTCCAGCCCAGTATCCCAGTCCTCCTTCAAGCGTTTGAAAGACACTGTCGAATGTAGGACCTCGCTCTGGCCAACTGTCGCGCGGAATTGTGCCCCTGGGGCAGAGCGGCTCCGTTCGATTATCCGAGTTGTCAGGAAGAATCCAAGTGGATGGAAGGCCGATCTGAAAATCTGAGATGGGCTGCGCGACAAGTTGCCAGACTGCGGAATAGAAACCCGCTCCATATCGAAAATCGATCGGGGACTTTTCACAGCGGCTTGCGATATATCCGTGAAGTCCTTGGTGACGAAGTTCGATTTCTGGCGCTGGCGCCTTCTGCGCGTCACTCTCTGCGCCGGTACAGATTGCAAAACTTGCAAACAGATATGGAGCAAGAGCTGCCGCGTGATTCAAAGTTCGATGCATGACACGAACGGTATCACGCGGATGTATTTTCTTTTTGCGATTTCATCCATAACCCAATCGATCCAAGTCTTCTTCGGAAAGCCCAAAATGATGGCCAATTTCATGAAGAATTGTGATACGGATTTCGCGCTCGACGGCAGATTCGCCGCCCATGGGTTCGCCATCTTCGTCGGTCGTGACATCCCATCCCCCTGCTGCATCGAGAATTCCTCTGCGAAAAATCTGAATGGTCTCTGGCAATTCCCCAGACGCGCTGACACTTCGCTCAGTGAGTGCGCTGCCGCTATGCAGTCCACAGAGATCCTCATCCTGCGGATCCATATCAAGTGAGCGCATAAATTCGTCAGATGGAAAATCCTCGACAATCAGCGGAGATTCTTCCAGCAGCGTATGGATCGACTTGGGAAGTTCAGCGAGAACAGACTCGACGATTTCATCGAACCTCTCACGCATTCGAACAGACCACTGCTCGCTCACGAAACGACTTGTCCAACAAGTTGCGAAATCTGAGTGACTCCTTGATCGCAAGCCCATTTGTCAAGACCACGAACGACTCTGCGCGGCGATTTCGGATCGACAAAAAGCGCCGTCCCCATTCCAACAGCAGTCGCTCCCGCCAAGATCAGTTCAGCAGCATCTTCCCACGACATCACTCCACCAAGCCCGATGATCGGAACACCAGCATCACGCGCCACGGCGGCATAAACATCGTGCACGATTCGGACAACAATCGGATGAACCGCCGGACCAGAAAGTCCACCTTTCCCACGGGAAAGTCTGGGCTTTCGAGTGTGCACATCGATTGCCATTGCTGGCATCGTGTTGCACAACACGAGCGCGTTTGCGCCACATTCGATTGCCATTGCAGACATCGCAATCGGATCTGCCATGTCAGGTGCAAGTTTCACAAACAACTTTGCATGCGAGACTGCACCGCGCACTGCGGTGAGAACTTCGCGGAGGGTTGATGGATCTGCGCCGAAATGTCGACCGGTGCTTGTGTTTGGGCAAGAGACATTCACTTCGATTGCACGAAACTCTTGCGAAGCATCCATCGCGCCAGCAACAGCAACATAGTCATCAATCGTGTGACCAGCAACGGATCCAATCACCACCGCTTTGCATCCACGAACGCGCGGAACTTCTTCGAAAAGAAAACGATCGATCCCTTTATTGGCAAGACCAATCGCATTCAACATCCCTGAGCGCGTCGGGATGATTCGCCACGGCGCATTTCCTTCTCGAACTTCTCGGGTGATGCTCTTGGTTGTGACGGCACCAATATCGCTCAGGTCGAAAATATCTGCGAGTTCATCAACATATCCGCACGTACCCGCAGCAGCGATGACTGGATTTCGCAGGTCGATGCCGGCAAGTTTGGTCAGTAATAGTTGGGGAACTCCCACAGACATACTTGTAACACATCTATGATCGTCCAACATGAGCACTCCAGAACGAATCGCCCAATTTGAGAAGATGACCGCAGCAGACCCAACCAATGAAATGGCCCATTTCAGCTTGGGCAACGCATATCTCCAAGCAGGTCGGCACGCAGAAGCCGCAAAAAGTCTCGAGAAAGTCATCGAACTCAGCCCAGGAATGAGCAAGGCATATCAGTTATGCGGCCAGGCGATGATCGGTGCCGGATGGGCAGACAAGTCAGTGGACATTCTCAACCGGGGATACACGGCCGCGGCCGAAAGAGGCGATCGAATGGTCGAGCAAGCGATCGGACAATTGTTAGTCTCGATCGGTCGTACGCCGCCGACTGTCACGCGTGCTGTGAATGCAGCAGCAGAAGCACTTCGCTCATCCGGGACATTTGTATGTCGACGCACGGGGCGACCTGGAACACGGATGACATCGTCACCGATGCGCGGTCCAGTTGGCGATTGGATTTTCGAAAACATTTCAGCTGAGACATGGAAAGACTGGATTGGTCAAGGAACCAAGGTCATCAATGAGATGCGCCTCGATTTTTCCCGTGATCGTGATCAGGAAATTTACGATCAACAAATGCGTGAATATCTTGGCATCGACGAAGCAGTTGTCGCAAGTTTTCCAGTGAAGTCGAGTTGACTTCTCTTGAGTCGCAAGTCTTGACTCAAAAAACTCAGCGTCGACGGCGACCAACAAGTCCGGCCAATCCAAGCAATCCAAGCGCACTTGGTGCTGGTACAGGAATACCGAAGTACAAGTTGTCAACCGCAGCAAAATTGACGCCAGCAGGATCTGGATAAACGGACACAGTCAAACTGGTGATAGCCAGCTGATTGGAAATGAAACCAGAGAAGCCACTCGTGGATGAGACATATTGCATCGAGGAAGAACCGTCTTCGAAAAAGATTCCAACAAGAGCTGGGATGACGTTGAAAGATGCATCGCGGGAGAAAAAGTTCCCGCCAACCGCATAGACTCCAGTGGCAAAAGTAAAGACCAAATTCTCGTCTGCACCGTTGGTCGACAACCAACCAGAATTGGCGACGATATTCGTTGGATTTGGAACATAACTGACTGCTTCTGCACTCCACTCAATTGGTCCCGTGGTTCCCACCAAGGGGTTTGAATACGAACCGCTGTATGCGCTGAAATTCTCAGTTATGACCGACAGCGGTTGAGACAAAATTCCATTAGTTACAGAAAACTGCCATGCGTCATACTGCTGAAAAGTAGCGATCGCTGCGCTTGCAGATGATGAAATAAATGCAGAAATTGCAACAGTGAGGACGAGAATTGATTTCATTCGGTTTAGTTTCTGTAAAAAAGGGACAAATAGGAAACAAACACACAATTACCTTTAATCTTTTCAGCTGTAGGAAACTGGAAGATCTTCAGTGATTGTGTTAACAATAGCCCAGCTGCACGAAAATGCAAATTCGGCTGACTTTAAATGCAACTTTTTCGTAAGCGCAAAATATGAATATTTCAAATGGTTTTTATGAAAAATTGCATTTGGACAGCTTTGATTTAATCGCTGGCGTCCTGGGTCAAAAATTCGGGTGGATATTGAAGGTGTGAGCGGATCGCATCCTCTGGAAGTGTCGCAGACTTCGCAATTCATCTTGCGACGACAGTTGGTGTTCAGTTCGATGTCGAGATTGAATTCTTACAACATGATTTAAAAAATCTGCATTTATGAATGGGCAGCCCATGTGAGCATCTGAAGATTCCAAAGGATGCCTGAACAAGCGCAAGAAAGACAGGCGTGTTTGAAGAACCGCCTTATGCGATCATTAGGATGCAGAGAGAAGGGAATAACAAATGAAACGAATGTTTACTGTCTGGTTCGCGACCAGTTTCGCGGCCAGTTTCGCCACCTTAATTATGAGCTCAGTTGCGCCTGCTCTCTGTTCGCCCGTCGAAAATGAGGTTGCGGATTCTGCTGAGCAATTCGAAAAACTGGAGGAACGCGTTCGTGCACTCGAGGCGATTGTCCAGGCCCTTCAGAACGCCAAGGTGGATGCGACGGAGAAAGGCGCAATTGAATCGAAACCGCGACGAGAAGTTTCTGACGCAGACATCATCATTCAAGTGACCTCATTTACGAAGGCATGTGTTGATCCAGCGTTGACTGCGATTGTTGCAGAAGTTGAAGCTCGATTGAAAGCAGATGAAACACTGCTGGCACTTGCGAAAGTTGCGGAAAAAAAACTGCTTGAACAAGCAGAGCGCTACGGCGAGCGATCGCAACAAAGTGGATCAACAAACAGCACTTCGGGTAGTCAATCCGCCAGCAACCGTACGCAAACTGTGCGCACATTGACCGATGACGAATATAAGCGGGCGATGGATCAAAATAAATCGCAGCGAAAAAAAATCAGTGGTGAAATCATTGAACTCTCGAATAAAGTGGAAAATGGTCGCAGACTCGCTGCGAACAAGCGCCGAAATGCCGCTCAGCAAGGTCAACGAATCGTCGGGGTTACAAGCACCGGCGCACGAATCATTGTCACAACAAGATCCAACTGCTCGAAGGTTCTTCATGCAGGCGTTGAAGTGAAACTGATCAATCCCCGAAGCATCGAGTGCGACGAAAATTCGACCGAATACGAAGCAGATCGTGTGGAAAGAACAAAGTAAAAACGTACAACTCACACACGTCGCAACCACACCCACCATTCCAAGAAGAGGACGGCGACGGCGCTCAATAAGAGCCACGGCCACGCAGAAGTTTCAACCGAAGCACCACCTTGAATTCCAGCGACGCGCTCCGTGGCGAATTTCACTTCCGCCGCAGCGTCCGCCCGACCTTCGATTCGAGCATTCATGTTGACGGCATACGCTTTCAATGTTGGACCACTTTGCCCATTTGGAACCGTCCAACTCATTCTGTAAACTCCGCTTGTTCTCAGCGGTCCATACGAAATATTTGATGGATCCTGCACAGCAATTGGCATTGCAGTTCCATTTGGGATCAGCATCGAGACTTCCTTCGCACCAAGAGGCAGCCGAGCCTTTGCAACATCGCCAGGGGCGAGCGGTTCGTCGGCGACGGCGCTCCCACCAGCTGCCAACCATGAGATCGAATTGGCAAAGAAATTTACAAATCCTCGTTGAAATGGCCAATCACTTTCCATCGGATCGAAGGTGACATAAACAATTGTCAACGCGCCTCGATTCAAAGTCAAGATCATTGGACCCTCGCTCGATTCGACGATGACATCTGCATCGCCTCCTGCTGCAACAGCGGTCATCGAAGAGACGAAGATGTCATTGAGATTCACATACTGCAAGAGCGGATGTTCGTCACGAATGCTTTGCGCTGTTGCATTGTCCTTCGTGCCATACGGGGAAATCCCCGCGCTGATTGGCGTAGCATGAAAAATGAGATAACGACCGCGCGCAAGATCGTCAGGCATCGCATCGTCCAGAACAATCACGTCGAAAGAATCTGGCGCCATAGGATCTTTTTTCAATGTGTCGTTCCACTCGCTCAACGAGAAAAAATCGAGCGATTTCAACGACATTCCTTCAAGAATTGATCGCATCACGAATGCGCCTCGCCCGACAAGCGCCACTTTCAAAGCTTCTGGGGGCGCAGCAACAACGATCGCGCGATCATCTGCGAGAAGTGCATCATGCTTTGCAAAGCGCACTTCGACCAAGCCCCCTTTGGGCAAGGTCATCGAAGGGAATACGACTTGTATCTCTCCTGGAACACGAATGCCAATCGTCTTGTCCTCTTGCGCTGCTGGAACTTCCACTGGCTTGGGAGTGACCGCACGCAATCGATCATCGACGACGACTTCAAGATCCCCCGAAAAAATATCGCCACCCCAATTCACAACACGTGCATAGATCTGAACTTCATCTGGGCGATCTGGATTGCGCGATACTGCAACGGCACCAATTCCTGCATTCGCAGTTGTGCTCTTTCCAATATTGTGAAAGAGAACTTGCTCACCGCCACGTAAAACAGAACGAGAGAGATCAGCGATTCGTCCGTCAGAAAAGAGTTCGTAAGAGGGCGCATCTGCAACGACCGTACTTGGCATATCCGGTTTTGTAATGGTGGAAAACGCTCGTGCAAGTTCAAAGGAATCACTGAGTGTCGTGCTCTCGTCGGTTGGTTCGATCGCCTTGATCACTGCGATCGCTTGTGCAGCATTGTCAGTGAAAGGACAAAGAATCTGGGCATCCTTGGCGAATGCAATCACCATCACACTGGGTGCAGATCCCGAAAAAATTCCCCCGCTATTCAGCGCACGCACCCGATTCTCAGCAAGTTGCTTCGCCTCTTCAAGGCGAGATCGATCTCCTGGCGCATCATTGACATTCATCGAACCAGAACGATCAATCAAGAAAACGATTCGCTTGGCCTGAGAATCTCCCATTTCAATTTGCGGTTGGGCAATTGCGAAAGCAAGCAGCGCCAAGGCCAACAACTGCAGCAGAAGAAGAAGCGAAAGACGAAGGCGTTGAAAAGGAGCGTTGGCACGAAGATCCTGTGTCGCACGCTTCCACAGCATCGTGCTTGAAATAACTCTACGCGTTCTACGAAGCCGCAAAAAATAAAGCGCGACAAGCGGCGGGATTGTCGAGAGTGCGACGATTGACGCTGCAAAGGGCGCAAGCCATGTCATGGCAAGAAAAATCATGCCAGCAACCCTCGCCTACGTAAATAATCCAGAAGCAGCGTGTCCATATCCAACGATGTCTCAACAACTTGATGCGTGATACTTCGGCGAACTGAAAAATCGCGCAATCCAGCCACATACGCCTCGAGTGATTTTCGGTACTGCGTCAAGACCGCAGTCGATGCTGTCACTTCTGTTTCCTTGTTTGTCTCGCTATCGATCAATCGCAGATCGCCTGCAAGTCCGTGGCGCGCGGGATCCATTTCTTCTGGCGCAAGCAACTGAAGCGCGAAGACATCAAATCCTCGACCTGCAACATAGTTCAAACCTTTCTCATATCCATCTCGAAAGAGAAAGTCGCTGAGGACAATCAACACTCCACGCCCCTGCCCGCCAAGCGCAATTGTGCGCATTCCATCGGTAAATCCGCCGATTCCTTCGGGGGTTCGATCGAGAAGCCAACGACCCATTTCTCTTGTTCGCCGCCGACCTCGCATACTTGTCAATCGTTCGATCCGCTCTGAACCAAATCCAAAGAGGCTGACACGATTGTTGTTCACCAGACCGATATAACCAAGCGCCATCGCCAGTCTGCGTGCATAATCAAATTTATTGGGATTCCCCCCATTCATTGACATGCTCATATCCAAAGCAATCACCATCGAAAGATCTTCCTCTTCGAGAAAGAGTTTCAGAAAGAGACGATCGAGGCGCGCATAGATATTCCAATCGACAAAGCGCAAATCGTCGCCGTGGGAATAATTGCGAAAGTCTGCAAATTCAACCGATTGACCTCGCCGACGACTGCGACGCTCGCCCTGAATCTTTCCCGCAAAAATTTTTCGACTGATGACATCCAATCGATCCAACCGAGCCATCAAACGGGAATCAAGCAAGTCATCAACTTTCAAAATTGGATTCATTCCTGAGCCTCCGCAGGGATCAAGCGCACGATCTCAGCAATGATTCCATCGCATGTCATGCCTGCAGCTTCTGCTTCGAAAGTTCGCGCGATACGATGGCGCAGTGCGGCAGATGCCAACGCGGCGATGTCTTGCGTGCTGACAGCGCAGCGACCAGCGAGCAAGGCTCTCACCTTTGCAGCCATGATCAAAGACTGTGCGCCACGCGGACTCGATCCAACCAAGATCATTCTTTCAAGATCCGCAACTCCCCACGTTCCGCCTGGATGCGTTGCAAGGACTAAACGCACTGCATAATCCTGCACATGAGGCGCGACCAAGACAAAGCGCACAAGTCGCTGTGCATAGGCAATTTCTTCTGCAGTCAGAACTGTCTTCGTTTGTGCTTCAGCAGCAACATTTCCGGTGGTTCGTTCAATTATTTTTGCCAGATCATCTCGCTGCGCATAGTTGATGATCACCTTCAACAGAAAACGGTCAAGTTGCGCTTCTGGTAGCGGATATGTGCCTTCTTGCTCGATGGGATTCTGTGTTGCCAGAACGAGAAATGGTCGCTCAAGCTTTCGAGTTTCGCCGCCGACCGTGACGCAGCGCTCTTGCATTGCTTCGAGCAACGCAGATTGACTCTTCGGAGAAGCTCGATTGATTTCATCTGCAAGCAATATCTGAGCGAAGATCGGCCCTTGCCGAAATTGAAATTCGCGTTGACCCGTCGCTTGATCCTCGACGACGATCTGCGTGCCAAGAATGTCGGCAGGCATCAGATCGGGCGTGAATTGAATTCGCGAAAACTTCAGTCCAAGCGCTTGGCCAAGCGTGCGGACGAGCAATGTCTTTCCAAGTCCTGGAACGCCTTCAAGCAATACATGTCCGTCGGCAAAGAGTGCGATCAGAACTTGATCAACGACTTCACTCTGACCAACGAGCACGCGGCCAATCTCTTGCCGAAGTCGATCTGCGACAACGCGAAAATTTGCGCACGCCTCGCGAACCGCTACAACGGAATCTAAATTATTTGGCAAAGTGTTCGACGAATGACTCATGTTCGCTTTTCTTCGTCACCTTGTTGTCGTTGTTGTTCTCGTTGTCCATCTTGAGCGCGCTTCTTTGCACGGCGCAACCTCTCCATAGGCGATTCAGGATCTACATCCGATGATGGTGCGTTTAATGATCCACTTGCACTTTCACTTCCCCCAGCGACCGCTGGGTTCTTTGGAGAAAGCCGATCAATTTTCCTTGGAATTCCAGTTGTTTTCGCTGCAGGAGTATCGATTGCTGCATCGGATAAATCGACTTCCGTTCGTTGCCGAGCCTTTTTCCATGCCGCGACCATTTCGCCACCTGTTTCGCGTGCGCCTCCGAATGCTTGTTGTGCCATATCGCGAGCGGACTCCGAGTCAAACACCAATCGTCGCACCGCGACATCGATGACCAACAATGCGGCGGCGATGATCGCCAGTATGTCCCAAATGCGGCGGACACTTTCAGGTTGTGAAAGACCTTTGCGCTCGAAGAGATCCGTTACGGCAAGTTCTCTCGAAGAAAGAACTCGGCCACCTGTTGCTTCAGCAATTTCGCGCATGAGCGCCGCATTGTCTCTGCTTGTTCTAAATTCACGGGGATATGCCATCGATACCGCGCCTTGTATCGATCCAGCAGAGCGACTTCCATTCGCATCGATCAGACCGACGTCGACAAGATAAGACCCAGTATCGGATGTCGAGAACTTTCCGCGGTATCGACCTGGCGCAACCTGCTCCAGAGAAAGTGGCGCGATTGATCCGTCTGGGCGCACAACCTTTGCATCGGTTCTCATGAAATTCATAAGGCCAGAGTCGCCTCCAAGGGCTTCCAATTCGACCGTCGCCTCTTCGCCATCCATTGTGGTCTTGAGCGTGATATTTGATGGCGTGGCTGGACGCATCAACCAGCGAACAGTTCGCTCCCACATCCCTTGGAACCCACCCCATGCTGGCCAAGCTCCACCCCATCGACCGCTCAAATCACTTGTAAATACAGCAGATTTTCCGAGGCCATAATTCCAATATGCAAAGATGGGGTCGTTCCCTTCCGATGTTTTATTGAGAATTGGAATCTGCGCCAGCCCTTCGCGCGGAACTGTCAGAACATATCCCTTCACCATCGGAACCGCGACAAGCCCTTCAAGGGGTCCGCCAATCGACGGGCTGACAACAGGCTGAAAATCTCCTTCGACAATCAAGTTTCGAGAAACAATCGACGCCTCCTTGATAAAAATCTTTGGAAGCAATTTCGGATTCGTCACATTATAAAAATTCCCGCCAGTGTATTCGGCAGTATTTTTCATACTCGTGAAATGTTCAGCAGTTCCATGACCTCCAAGCATGATCGTGGTGATTGTGATCTTCGCCGCCCTGTATCCATCGAGCAATGCCTTCGATGGCGGAGAAGGATCGCCATCAGAAATTACAATCGCATGCTTCTGACCCGCCTTTACTTTGACGAGTCCATCCAGACCGACTGTCATAGATGCTTGAAAGTCTGGCATATCTCCGATCGGCATCGATCTTGCAGCAGCAATCGCAGCAGCTTTATCTCCAGCAATTTGCATCGGAAAATACCATCCTGCACCATTCACGCCGCCAACTCCTCCAAATCCAAAGACAACAATTCCAACATAATCCAGTCGTGAGAGCGTTTCGATCGAGCTGATGACGACTTGCTCGCTCCAATAATTTGCTTGCGGCATTTCGCAGGAATGCATGATGAGCGCAAGAGCGCCGCGCGGCAATTCTCGCGTTGCTGGAGGATCAAGTTTCACTGGCAAAGTCTTCGATGTTTCGCTATCGATCCATCCACCTGCACCGAAAGATTTATCCCCGCCAATCATCAATAATCCACCACCAAGATCGTGAACATATGCGTGGAGCATTCGATCCGTTTCATTATCGATCTCCGCCCGCGACATATTGACGAGCACGATGGAGTCATATCCAGCGAGAAATGCCATGCCTTCTGCGAGTCGATCTGGATTCACAACATCCACAGCAAGACCGCCACTCTTGAGAGCGCTGACGAGACCTCCACTTTCAAGCCCACCTTGGTCGACAATAAGAATGCGTCCTTCTCCAGATACAAAAACAGAAGCAGCCCCCTTCTTGTTCTCTGACACGCCATCTGCACTTGCAGCATCGGGTTCAAATACGGCCTCATATCGCTGCGCACCGCTGGAATCCAAACTCATTGGCACTTCAAATGTATTGGGCCCAGGTTTGAGTTCAACAGCAAGTCCATCACCTTCACTCTTCGAATCGAGATCAACGGGCTTCCCATTTTCCTTTACATAAATCATCCCCGTCGCGCCACCTTGACTGCGAATAAATAATTTCAAGTCAGCAGTTTGCCCAATCCGCGCACGAGTCGGCGCACGAATTCCTTCGAAGATTGTTATTCCAGTCTTGTTGTATTCAATCGGAAAAACGTCAATGGGAATTCGATTTGCTTTCGCCAGCGCCGCAGCTTCGCGGAGGCTTCCAGAAGTTTCATTGCCATCGGAAACCAACAGCATTCGATTCATTGTGTCCGCAGGCATCAGCGCGAGTCCACGACGAACTCCAAGCGCGAGATTCGAGCCATCTAATTCACCGCCGTGACTACCGAAGGAAATCTCTCCTCCGACAGATGGAATCTGTGCCACGATTGCATCACGGGCGACGGTCACAACTCCAATACGATCCTCTGAATATGTTGGATTCTTCGTTGCCTTCTGCAATTCTGTTTCTGCACGAGTCCGCAAGTCGCTTGGAATCGATCGGCTGACATCAGCGACAACAAGAACTGTCACACCCTCACCCTTGCGAACGATCGACGGCTGAGCAAGACTGAGCGCAAGCAATGTCAACAGAATGCTGCGCGTGATTGCACTCACCCATGTTCGCGTCGATCCAACGGCGTGACGGCGATTCCAACTCATCCACCACATTGCCGGCAATATCAGCAGTATGAAGAATGCAATTGGGCGTTCAAATCCGATTGGGATCATGGTGCTTTTACCGATTCTATGAGAGAATTTGTATCTGCGAGAGATTTGAGCGGCAGCGATTGCACGCGACCATTTCCAGTATCCATCAGATAGATGCGACAGTCGACGCACTCAACGGACCATGGTGCGTTCAATCTTCCTTGCGCATGACCGCCACCACCCCAGATTCCATGCGAAGCGCCAGTGAGCGAATCAAGTTGCTGTAATCGGCAATTTCCAAATTCCGCGACGAGCAGACTTCCGTCTTCGAGGACGCAAACTCCATATGGGTAGGCCAATTGGCCAGCAGCGCGACCCGACGCACACAGAATGCGCTTCAACTCCCCCGCTTGAGAAAAAACTTGAATACGGTGATTGCAAGAATCAGCAACGAATATTTCGGATCCGTCATTGGCAATAGCGATGGACTGCGGTCGCGAAAACATTCCAGGTTGATCGCCTGGCTTGCCGAATTGGCTGATGAATTTCCCATCTGCGTCGAAAATCTGAACACGGTCGTTTCCTCCGTATTCGCTGACAAATATTCGGCCATCTGGGGCGAATGCCACGTCCGATGGGAATATGAATTGTCCGGGCCCATATCCGTACGAACCAAACGATCCAACAATACCGCCGTCGCGATTGAAGATTCGCACTTGATGCTCATGCGTATCGGCAACATAGATCAAACCATTCGGTGCAATTGTTATTCCCGTGGGCTTTCCATTATTGAACTTCGGCATGGACCACGCAAATTCGAATGTGCCATCTTTTGCAAATCGTTGCACGCGACCGCTCTTGTCGATGACGAAGATTGATCCAGGGTTCGCACTTGTCGATCGCTCGATGGCGACTGCACGAGGAATCTGAAAACGTCCATCGGTGCGGCCGAATCTTCCGATGATCACATCCGTAGGCAATCGCGGCGTTGCAGAATCAACACCATCATCATTCTCTGCTTCTACTTCGCTTGATCCGCATCCGACAAAGACCAAAGCAACCAAAACGATCATCAACGCTTTCGCCAAACTGTTTCGAGAAATTCCAGCCAGCAGCGCGAGCGTGACACAAGCGCAACCCAAAGCAAGCAGCGCCATCCACGGAAGTGCAGCGCTGACCGCAGAAGGATCCTGATAGTGAATCGCATTCAAGAGAGTGGTTGCGATCCAATCCATTCCCGGTGGTTCAAGCCGCGCTGCCACGGCAGTTTCTGTTGCAGCCAGTGCAAGCATCACCAGAAAACCACCTGTAAATGAAGCAAGAAAGATCGGTCGACCTATGCGCAAAAAATCTCCCAGCGATCTGCCGTGCACCATCCAAGACTCACGCTCACTGCGCGCAAATCCTGCACCACACCACACGCCGATGACCAGCGCAACGGCACTAAATCTTGCAGCTTCTGCGCACGAGACAACAATTGCAGAGTCATACACAGTTCGCATCAGCGCCGTCGATCTCCACAGCGATGCAGTTGCCAATGCCAAGAGAGTTGCAGGCATGGAAAGCGCGAGAAGCGCGATGCTGAAAACACGGCAAAGAATTGAGCGTGCATCGCACATCATGAAGCTGGCGCCTGCAAGAGCGATGAATCCTCCAGCGATGCCGCTGAAGCAAGCCATCATCAGCGCATTGGCCGAACCGCGAGCGTGCAGCGTGGTGAAGGTTGCGTTTGCTCCAACCGTATTCACCTTCGCCGCGAGCAAAGCAATAGGCAGCGCAGTGCCAATGATCAAGAAAAGAATTCCAAGAGTTGGACCAATGAATCGAAACGAAGATCGTCGCTCTGGGCCAAGATCCGCCAAGTCTCCCTCACCCACTGCCCGCGCGTTGGCGATGCCGCGTATGAGAAGAGACGCTGCGACAGCGCTGACAAGGACCGCAATCAACAGCGCTGGAATCGCAGCAATAAGCACTTGTCCTGGCGTCGCTCCTGAAGCGTCGAATGCGCGTAATTCAGAGGTAAATGTAGCGACCTGCGCCGCATCGAATGCTGTTGTTTCTCCAAAGGTGATCAACGAGATCGCAACAGACGAAAGCGCCAACGCGCCAAGGTCCGCGCGCCAACATGTTGCCAATCGATCGCGCCACGAACCTCCATCAAGCGTCAGCATCACTGCAGTCATTCGCTCCGACGCAGATGTACGCAGTCCGACAAGACACGCAGCGATCGGCCAATTCCAAGAGAGCAACGCAAACGCAAGCGTCGAAGCTCGAAGTGGAGAAATCAAATCGTGCGTGATTGCATAATCGGCGATGGGATGACCAGGTCGAAGAATGCACCACCAACAATAAAAGATTGCATACGCAGGGATCAACGCAGCAGCGAAACAGGAGCAACGAAGCCACCATCCGCTGTTGCGAAGTGCGCGACCTGGAATCCAGCCGATTGCTGTGGCTGCTAAGCCAATTCCAATCGACCATGCGATAGAACGAGCAAGCAGAGATACTGGATTTGAAATTGTTTCATCAACTCCACTCGATGATTCTGATATGCATCGAAAAATGAGCGTAATCAAAGGGACCAGCACGAACAGAATGACCGCTGCAATTCCAGGCGCAGCGACAAGAAGCGCGGCTCGAGGAATCCCAGTCCTCTTCAATTTGTCCCATCTTTTATGCATGCTTTACGCAATATGCTGACGGATTCATCAATCGAAGGAACCACCGTTGTTTGATCGTATTGGAATGGATCTTCCACGGCTTGGATACGAATGCTTTGCACATTTTCTGGCATCAGCGGAAGTCCATCTGGTGGGGAAGAAGGCGGCGGCGCAGAAGGCGACTGTGCAGAATTTGCTGAGTCTGGAATGGATTTTCTGGAGACATTTGTCGGCGGATTCAATTGAATGACAAAATTTCCTGACCGCGACGCATGCAACCACTCTGTCACCTTGGGCTGCAAGAGAAAGATCATCAATGCATTTGCCTCCGTTGGATGCGGCGCACCATTGACGAGAGAAACACTGTTGGGGATCAACATTGGACCGCCTCCAGATTCGCCGCTTGGAAATTGACGAAGTGGAATCATTGCCAACACCGCACCATTGGCGACAGCGGCATAGACATCATCTGAATCAGTGAGACCAAAATCAACTTCCTTGTGGATCACTGCATCAACCACTGCTGCATTGCCGCCAGCTAACATGAGTGGATTTTTCGAGGCAAATCCATCAACCCATTTCTGAAACGAACCAACTTCGCGCCACTCCATTTGAGATGCAAATGCACCAATGTGACCACGCGTTGTTCCAAATCTTGGATCAGCCATCGCAACGCTCTTGCCAAACGCTGGTGTTGCCAAGTCCAACATTGACTGCGGCAATTGCTCCACCGTGATGCGTTTGGGGTCATACACCAGCACACGCATGCGCGGCGCGAAACCGTGCCACCATCCTGATTCACCCCGCAAAGAATCTGGAAGTTCACCGCTTCGCATGCAACGCCATGGCGCGATCACACCTTCGCGACCAAGTTGCGCTGAAGCAAAGCATTCGCCCGACCAGAAAACATCTGCGCGTGGCGCGTCGTGTTCTGTGCGCAACATTGCGGCAAGTGCAGTCGTCTTCGAATTTTCACTGTCGTATCGCGCGCGAACAGTGATGCCACTTTCTTTGGAAAAGGCATCAAGAATTGGCCGGGCGATCGCTTCGTCAGTGCTGACATAGACGACCACTTCCCGCGCAGGAAGTGGTGATAAAGGTTCCGATGAATCTTCCGACGGCACACCGCGATCGCAACTTATCACAGAAAAGAGAATGACCGTTGCACAGGCACAATGAATGATTTGCCTCATGGTCGAGTTCAATTTTTTGCCTCATTTTTGAGCCGGAGACACAGCAGGCGAAACAGGTGCCGGAGGTGAGGCAGGTTCCGTTGGTGGAACTGTTGTCGTTGGCGCAGCCTGCCCACTCTTGGCATCAATCTTCTTCTTCAGATCGCCGAAGTAATGCTTATGCAAATCGCGCAAATTCGCAGGCACAGGATCTTCATCAGTGCCCTCTTCGTAACCCCGACCGATTTCTCCAGACAACTGTTTTAAAGCCGCGCGGCTCTCGCCGACAACTGGCGGAGCTTCGACCAATTGACGCGCAATCACATCTCCACCAGTCGACTTCACTTTTTCTTTTCTTGTGCGCGTTCCAGTTTCAGTTTTTTCTTTCGTGCGCTCGCCCAGCATGCCTTTGCCACCCCCAGAATTCATTGCCGACTTTCCTGGCTTGTCGGAAGGACTCGATCCGTCTTGGCATTGACTCCGGCACGATTCGGCATCTTTCATCATTTCACTGAGCATTTCCATTTCGCTGAGAACTTCTGCTGCCTCCTTTGCAGATTGGCCTGATCCTTCCGATGGATCGCCATCCTTGGATGGTTTCCCACCACTCTTGGATGCTTTGCCGTCAGAACTTTTCGAGTCCTTCTCTCCGCTCTTGCCGCCGTTCTTGCACTGCGAGCACATAGATTCGCACATCTTGGCAAGTTTTTCTAAATTCTCCCCCGCCTTTGACTGCGACTGTATCGCCTCCTTCAAAGCCTTTTTCTGTGCATCATTGAGATTCTTTGCCGCATCGATTGCTGCTTTCGCCGCCTGTGGATTCTTTGCAAGCGCTCCATCAAGCCCAGCATTTTCGAGCGCCTTTTTTAGGGTTTCGTTTGCCTTGGCAGCGTCTTTCAATTGCGAAGTCATTTCGCTCAGTTTCGCGGCTAATTCTTCGCGGGTCTTCTCATCCATCTTGCCGTCTTTCACCTGATCCTGAAGCTTGGCTAGCGCAGACTTCGCTGCTGCTCCATCGCCGCGCTTGAGAGCTTCGCCAAGTTCCTTCAGCGGGCCCGACTTTGATGGCTCGATGCGACTGAGAGCATCTTTCATCGCTTCGAGTTGTTGCGCTTTCTCGCCAGTCAAAAGTTCGTCCAGTTTTTTAGAGAGATCATTCACCTGACGAGTCGTCTCGCGTCGAACAGATTCTGGAGTTTGCAGTTTCTCGTCCGAAGCATCACCGGCAAGTTTCTTCTCTTCTCCATTTTCTCCAAGCGCTTTACTCAATTCTGAATTCGTTTCTATCTTGGCCTGTAGCGTTTCGATCTGAACCTTCGCCGCGTCGCGAGCTGCTTGCAATTGGATTTCGCTCAGTGCATCAGCTGACTGCGCATTTCCAAGAGAAAGCCCCGGCACAAACCACCAGACTGCGCACGCCATCACAATGAATGAAGGCCCTGCCCACCAATTCCGTGGTGCATCGATTGGGATTACTCGACCAAGTGATTCAATCAATCGCTTGTCGCCCGCAATCTTCAAGCCATCTTCAATGGCAGCTTGTGCGAATGGATCCGTTCGATCTGCAACTGCGACTGCAGTGGAAAGGCGATCATGCAGTTTCAATTTCACGTCAATCAATGATGCAACTGCGACATCACCTTCAGCTCGAGGTCGCGAAAGAAATGCCCAGGCTCCAAGAGCTATCAGAATGATGGCGCCGAGGATGACGAACCATAATCCACGCTCGCCAGCAGGCGACCACCAACCTGCGACCAACTTTGAACCGACGGAAACCGCGACAAGAACGATGCCAGCCCACAAAGTGACACGACCCATCGACCCTAGAACCTGTCCAAGAAGGATGCGCCTTCGAACACGCGCGACAATTGTCAGGATGGGGTTGATGTTTGCCATGGTTGGTCTGAGACCCAGACTTTGTTTATGCTAGTCATAATGTCCATTTCATCCTTTCTTTCGTTGCGACTTCTTTGCGCCAGCGGCGTGATTTTTATGGCGGCCAACTCCTTTGCGCAGGAGCCGTCAAAGGAACCTTCAAAGGATGGTGGCGACCCACCTGCGCAAGCGAGTGATTCAGCTTCTAAGGCGCAACAAGAACCGGGGATCAAGGAAACTGATGCTGATTTAAAAAAACAAGTCAAGGCGCTGCAGGAGAGCGTCAAGGCTCTTCAATCAACAATCGCGAAGCAGCAATTGGACGCAGCGAAGGCAAAGAAATCAAGAGATGATATTTCTGATTCAAAGCCGAAGTCGCCCGCGCCTGCGACAGAACCCGCGCCAACTGACGAGCCTGCACCAACTGACGAGCCCGCGCCTGCGACAGAACCCGCGCCAACTGACGAGCCTGCGCCTGCGACAGAACCCGCGCCAACTGACGAGCCCGCGCCTGCGACAGAACCCGCGCCAACTGACGAGCCCGCGCCAACTGACGAGCCTGCGCCAACTGACGAGCCCGCGCCAACTGACGAGCCCGCGCCAACTGACGAGCCTGCGCCAACTGACGAGCCCGCGCCGACTGACGAGCCTGCGCCGACTGACGAGCCTGCACCAGCTGACGAGCCCGCGCCAACTGACGAGCCCGTGCCAATGGATGATGCGAAATCTATCTTGCGTGCACAGCAAGAGATACTTTCTGAAATCAAAGCGCAATCAAAGGCGCTCGAGGAACGAGTAAAGGCTCTCGAATCTTTGGTCGAAAGACAAAATTTAGAACTTGTCAAAGCGCGGGCGGAGAAGTCTTCAAAGCCAGCGAAACCAGCTGGAGTTCGTGCCAAAGAAACTGAACCTGATACGACGAAAGTAGCGCTGGAAAATGATCCAGAAATGGACGTAACAATTTCGAATGACAGACAAGAGTCAGAAAAAAACCTCCATGCAATTCAACCTGTAACAGCGCTTACTTCCAACCCTTTCGAGAGTCCAGAAACACTGCACTTAGAAATGACTCAGCGCTATATCGAGCGTTTTGGAACGACTCCAACATTGACGCCTGATCGCACTTTGGACTTCGACGACTTTTCGATCACTCTTCGCAAATGGGCCTCGGCACAAAATCGAATTCTCTGCCAACCCATCAACTGGCCAGTCATCGTCTTGCGAACAGAACCTTCAAAGAAAGCATCTGACAAAATGACTCTCACTTGCCAAGCTGTTGATGCCAATGGATCGAATGCCGGCGTTCCATTCAATGCGGAAATGGATCGGTCGCCTACTTCAGAACTTGTTCGATCCAGTCCAAACGGAACGATTTTTCAACTTGTCGGCGACATTGATCCACGTATCGATTTTTCTGCTGAGCACGAGACAGACGGATCCTGGAATCGTTCGGGAACTTTCGTCGCACCATATTGCGTTTCACATTGGGTTGTCATTGGAAAACAACTCACATCGAACACGGCTCCAAGCGTTGAGTGATGGATCCTGACGATCATGTCTGTTTGTGTTTTCGAGTGAGCCTTCGCAAACTCAATACATTTCTTGAATGTGAAAAGCCTCGCGTGGCGAGCCAACTTTCGGAGTGCTTTGGCGCGGGAACTGGTTGCCATTGGTGCGTGCCATTTCTCAATAAATTGCATCAGCAATGGCAAGATGGACAGGCGCCAAGCCTGAACGAATCTCCTGAAGATTATGCTGCTCGCCGCAAGGTCTATCGCGACGAGAAACAGTGAATATCGGCACAACCCTGGGCAACCCTGGGGTAAAGGAAAACGTCCCGAGGCAATCAAATTCCGATTTTCTGAGGCATATCTACCTCCGAGTTGATATTGAGACTGAGTCTCAATACCATTAAACAATGACTCTCGCACCGATCAGAATTCCACTCAGTCAACTCGCACGAGGACAACGTGCGACGGTGGAATGTTCAGCGCTTGATTCGTTGCCCAACGAACATCGTTGCTTGCTTGCAGCAATGGGAATGGGTGAACAATGCGAAGTGCGCGTTTGCCGACCAGGAACGCCGTGCATCGTGCAAATTGATCGCACTCGATTGGGACTTCCGCACGGGATTGCCGATCGAATTATGGTGACGCCGATCGAGTCGACCTCGCCGTGATTCCACGCATCGCACTGCTTGGAAATCCCAATACGGGAAAGAGCACACTCTTCAATCGACTCTGTGGTCTGCGATCCAAGACTGCAAATTTTCCTGGCAGCACGGTCGAGCATCAAGTTGGAAGATGCGTTACGAAGTCTGGGCAGGAAATGGATTTGATCGATTTACCTGGGATTTACAGCTTAATGTTGGAGATGCCCGAAAGCAAACTCTGCGCGGATTGTCTTGATGGACGAGTGGGCGACGGTCGACCTGATGCTGCGTTGTTGGTGCTTGATGCAAATAATCTTTCTCGTAATTTGCAATTTGCTGCCAGTGCGCTGCGACGTGGGCTTCCAAGTGTCGTTGCGATCAATATGGTCGACCTTGCAGAGCGCAGAGGATTGATCATTGATGAACGGGCCGCATCGCAAGCACTCGGCGTTCCTGTTGTTGCCGTTTCTGCGCGCAGCGGTCAAGGGATCGATCGATTGATCGCACAACTCACGCGAACATCGACAAGCATTGCAACGCCGAATCCGGATACCGCCTTCCCAACCACCGAACCTGGTTCGACGGCAAGCGCGGTATGGGCAGCAGACGTTTTTGCTCGAATCGCAGCTCATCCTGACGAAAAAAATGATGACCGAATGACGATCCACGATCGACTTGATGCTGCGTTCACGCACCCACTGCTGGGAATCGTTTTCTTTGTGCTGATGATGTCGCTACTGTTTGCATCAATTTATTGGCTTGCGCAATTTCCAATGGAAGCAGTCGACGGTATTTTCGGTTGGCTCGGTAACGGCGTTGAAATGATGATGCCTGCGGGAACACTGCGCGATCTAATGGTCAATGGAATCGTTGGCGGAGTTTCAGCAACCGTCGTCTTTCTGCCACAGATTCTGTTGCTCTTTTTTCTACTCGCACTCTTGGAAGATTCTGGATATCTCGCACGAGCGGCATTTGCAGTCGATCGAACAATGCGAAGATTTGGATTGCCGGGCCAAGCATTCATGCCTTTGCTCTCTTCGCATGCATGCGCTCTGCCTGGAATTATGGCAACTCGACTGATCCCAAATCATCGAGATCGACTCGCAACAATTCTGGTCGCTCCATTCATGAGTTGCAGCGCCCGCGTTCCCGTTTATGCGCTGCTGACTGGAGTGCTCTTTGCGGGACGACCGCTTGCTGCAGGATTCGCATTCACTGGCTGCTATGTCCTTGGTGGAATTGTGGGTTTGGCAACCGCCGCGCTTCTGCGAAAGACGATCTTGCGCGGGCCGAGCACTCCGATGATGCTCGAACTTCCTGACTATCGCCTGCCAAGCATTCGTAATGCTCTGACAATCGCAATGGATCGAGGAATGCTCTTTCTCAAAAATGCTGGCAGCGTGATTCTTTCCATTGCAATTGTGATGTGGTGGTTGAGCGCATATCCAAAGTCACCGCCCAATCCAGAAAGTGTGGCCATCGAATTGCGTGCTGTCGAAGTCGCGCAAACTGATCCAACGGTAGCCGAAAACCTGCGTTCTCAGGCCGAGCGATTGAACGAGCGCACGCAGCAAAGTGGCTCATTTGCAGGCCAACTTGGCGCAATCTGTCAGCCTGCGTTTGCGCCCATCGGGCTCGATCGACAGCTCACAGTTGCAGTGCTCACAAGTTTTCTAGCTCGCGAAGTTTTCACGACAACAGTCTTCGTCTTGGCTGGTGCAGGCTCTGATGCTGACGGTGAAGATCAAGGAACTCTTGCGACTGTACGCAGCGCAACGCGTGATGATGGACTGCCGCTTTTCACAATGGCTACATCGGCGTCGCTGCTGATCTTCTTCGTGCTTGCGATGCAGTGCCTGCCGACTCTGGTCGTTGTCGCACGAGAAACAGGATCGTGGCGTTGGCCGCTCTTGCAATTTTGTTACATGACAATCATTGCATACACCGCAGCGCTCTTCGCCTATCGTTTCATGTCATGAGTGCATTCCCAATCAACGACTGGCAATTCTGGATTGCGACAGTTATCGTGATCGTCGCTCTGTCATTCGTGATTCGACCGCTTTTGCCCCGCCGCGGAAAAAGCCCTGCTTGTCCAAATTGCCCATCGAATTCTGCGCAAGGTCATCCCGAGCCAAAGCGAACTGAACTGACGATGGAAGGAACGAAAATTCGGACACGGTCCTAGTCACGAAAATCTGTCAGAAACGCTTATGCGCAGGTCGTTCATCAGGCGCGCGATGCCCCAGAATTGCCCGCACAATCGCTAAATCAGCAGTTGTCGTCACTTTGATGTTGCGAGGATCCCCTTCAACAACCAGAACATTTTCACCGAGGCGCTCCACCAACATCGCGTCATCAGTTGCGCCTGCAAGATCTGACTGTGCATAAGCGCGCCGTATCACATCTGCGGTAAAAATTTGCGGAGTTTGAATTGCCATCAATCGAGTTCGGTCCACAGTCGATTCCACACGCCGGCCGCGCACGGACTCGCGTCCAGCATCACCGAGAATTGCATCTGCAACTGCTTCATCTGGGGCGGCGGCAAATGTTTCTACAGTGACACGCTTGAGAGTCGAACTGACTGGATCACCAGGAACCACCGCCGCGGCAACACGAGCTGCATCAAAAATCCGAGTGAGCAGCGCGTCATTTGCTCCAGGACGAGCCGCATCATGCACTGCGATATGCGTGCAATCATTTGGCACGACTGCCAGTGCATTGCGCACACTTTCCCAGCGTTCGGTTCGTCCACCCGCAACAATGATGACGCCGTGAAAACCAAGTTGCGCGCCATATCGACTGCGAAAATCATCTATCGATTCTCGTGGAGCAGCGACCACGATCGCACTGACTTCATCGCGCTTTGTGAATAATTCGACAGTTCGCAAAAGCAGTGGCCGACCACCAAGGTCTTGCCCAAGTTTGTCTCCTCCGAAGCGTGTTCCTTGACCGGCTGCTGGAATGATGACGGCTACTTTCAAATCACTCATGTTTTCCTCGTGGTATTTGGCGTGGGAATTGGGCCGGAAAGAGAAGTGGACATCGAACCCAAACTCTTCGAGATCGATTTTTCGTGCATCGCAACGCTCGCTCGGTCGAGTTCTTCCTTCGCTTGTTGAAACGCATTTGCATCGACATCATGCGGCGAAGTATGCGCAAGCGATATGAAACCTTTCAGGCGGGTGATGAGCGCTTCCAACGAATCGACATACTCCCTCGGAAGATCATCGCGAGTTCTCAGCAGAGCATCACCGATCCATTTAATGTCCAGCGTCGAATTGACCGCAAGATCAACGACTCGGTGATGATGCATATCAGATCGCGCATGAACGATACTCTCGTGTTCGATTCGTTCGATCTCTTCATTGGTCAAACCAAAGCTCGGAACAACTTGAACAGTCGCGCGCCGTCCGCTGCGTCGTTCTCCCGCCGTGACGTGCAAGACACCATTGGCATCAACCACGAATTCCACTTCAATCTGAGGGATCCCTGCCGGCATCGGTGGAATATCACGCAATTCAAAGCGCGCCAAAGAACGGCAATCAGTCACCATCTCGCGTTCACCTTGCAGAACATGCAATTGCACATGACTTTGATTATCAACGCTTGTTGAAAACATTTCTTTTGCGCGCGCGGGAATGGTCGCATTGCGTGTCAGCAATTTCGCAACTGCCCCACCGACGGTTTCGATACCCAGCGAAAGTGGAATCACATCAAGCAGCAAGACATCGCTGCGCGTTCCTTGCAAAACTGACGCTTGGGCTGCAGCCCCGAGAGCGACGACGCAGTCAGGATCCAGCGCCGTGTATGGTTCCAATCCAAAAAACTCGCCAACACGCTTGCGAACAAGTGGAATTCTGGTCGAACCTCCCACGAGAATGACACGGTCAATGGCGATTCCGCCCGCATCTTGCAGAACACGCTCGCATGCGCGAATTGTTCGCTCAATGAATGGACTTGCAAGTGTTTCGAATTCCTCGCGCGAAACTCTTCTTTGCAGACGTGCTCCACTTCCCAGATCGATGTCCACCTGCGCGCTCTCGCGCTGTGACAAAGCGATCTTCGTTGACTCTGCAAATTCGCGAAGCGCTTGTCGAGCTCCTGCCGCAATTTTGACATTCCCCTTATCCGACGACGACATTCCAGCATCTTTCAGCAGTTGCTGTGCAAGTGCGTGATCCAAATCATCTCCACCCAACTGTGTATCCCCCGCAGTTGCAATCACTCGAAACAAATTCCCATCGCCGGAAACGCTCTCTGGAATGACCTGCAGAATGGAAACGTCAAATGTTCCGCCGCCGAAGTCATAGACCGCGATCGTCTGCGCATGACCGCTTCGACCGATGCCGTATGCCAGTGCCGCTGCAGTTGGTTCATTGACAACGCGTACCGCATCGATTCCTGCCAATCTTGCAGCATCTCGAGTTGCTTGTCTTTGACCATCATCAAAATATGCGGGCACGGTTATGACTGCACGCCGAACTTCGCAACCCAATTGCAACTCCGCGGTTCGGCGCAACTCACTCAAGATGACTGCTGCGACTTCTTGCGGCAGTACATGCGCGCCACCTGCAGAAATCGCAGCAAGTCCCCGTGTTCCCTCCACAACTTCAAATTCAAAACCACTGAGCATCGACTTTGACTCATCGAAGGATCGTCCCATCAATCGCTTCGCACTCAGAACCGTCTCGAGAGGGAATTCCACAGCGTTTCGTCGCGCTTCTGCGCCTACTTCCACCGCAAAGCCCGCGCGATATCTCACCGCAGATGCCAGCATGCGATCACCAGCTTCATTGGTAAGAATACGTGGGCCAGCAGCATCGCAAAATGCAACAAGCGAATGTGTTGTTCCTAAATCGATACCAACGATCGGATCAGAAATTTGCGCAGCCTCTGGCATTCGCTGACGATTCTAGGTCGATTTTTCCCTCGCAGTGTCGTCTGTTTGCCGTGGAGAAGTCGGCGCATCAGACGACTTCTTACGAGGATCAGATCGCCCAACTCGTTCTTCGTCACGAATCAAGATTTCGCGCAGCGCAGTTAACGCACGATGTCTGCGAACTCCGAAGCAGTTTTCTTCACATCCCAGCGACTTTGAACCATCGTGACGCCGCACATTTTCTGCACAAATCAATCGCAGTACCTCTTGTTGCTTCGGTGACAACTGCTCAAGTGCAGAAGCGAGTTGATCTTCGTCAAAAGCTGGATCGCCAGAATGAACTGGATCACTCCTTTGATTTGTCGAGTGCGATGATTCGATCGCTCCTCTGCGACAAGCATTTCGAGTGGATTCGAGTTTGCGTTGGTCATTTCCAAGTGTGCGCAGAAGTCGCCGACGAACGCACTCGAAGAGATAGGCAGCGCTCAGAGCCACTTCTCTGGCGAGTGACGATTTTGGCATTCTGCAAAGCAACTGCATAAAAATTTCTTGCATTGCGTCTTCGACTGCTGACAATGGATGTTTTGCACGCAAGAGATCCACAATGCGTTCTCTGTGTTCAAGATATGCAGACTCGACTCTGATTCCCCACTGCTCAGCTAGGAGAGTTTCGTTTTCATCGCTCATCGGAAATACTTTCTTTGGCGCCCGAGAAAGCCTATTCGCCTATTCAAAGGGAATCAAAAAAATGCCTTTTTTTATCTCTGACTTATCCCCCAAGAATCCACCGCCTAGGCACAATGCCCTATTGCGGCTGCTCGCCTGCTGTCGGTAAACGATCAAGCGCGCGCTGAAATCGAGCATCTGAAATCTGGGTTAGAAAATCAGTCAAAAATTTGACAGAAGGCTGATCTCCGCTGGCAGTGAACTGCTGTCGTCCACCATCCCAATTGACCGCAATATCTGCCACAAGATCACCTTTTTCTGGCGAACTCGTCGGCGGAGATTCACTGAACCAACCACCATCTTGCGCGCACTGGCGAATCGTTTGGCATTGCTCGACACTGAGATCCGTCTGCCAAAACGTTTTCATGTTCAGCGCAGTCACTCCTGCTCCATATGCAAAAACCCCGCCGTCAATTGTAAAATATTGATACTGCGAAGTCTTTGGCTGGCGCAACCAAATGACCAAGCCAATTCCACACTTTCCAAAATTACGCTCTTGCGTCGGCAGCGTGTTGCAGGATGTCAACACAGTTACTGCAACAAGTGTGATGATCGCAAATTTTGCTGCGAAGTTCTTTGGAAGTCTCATCAAGTTCAACCAATCAAGGATTCACAGGTGTTGACTTTGCGAATGACCAAGGCGGCGCTTTCGTAAATCCTTCGTATGGATTTGGACCAAAGTCATATCGATGCGGAAGATTTCGGTCGGGACTGCGATCCGTCGACCACGCCAAAGCACAAAGGCTTCGAACGAATATGACAGCGTGTGGATCAGGGATATCTGAAGTTTGGAATCGTCGAACGAACCACCAATCCATTCCGTCTGCATGAAAAAAGAGGATGTAAATAATTTCCTTCTTCGCCGGACGCAACGACCCCGGCCAGACGTCAATGGTTGATGCGGATGTCTCGAGCCACCCTTCATCTCCAGCCAATTTCCAAAGTCCGTCAAGTTGACTCTGATACAGCCAACGCGTTGGTGCTGGCCGAGTCAAAAAGTTCAGGCTGTCGCCATAATCGCTGCGCAAACATCCATCAGAAAGAACCGTGAACTTTCCCTGACGAAGATGCGCTTGGGGCAAATCCTTCGCAGAGATTCCAGTCAGAATCGTGATATCGACCGATAGATCTTCGGGTGTCTTTGATGAATCGATATGCGTCGTTCGCACATCGGTGCACCCCGCGAATCCACAAGCGAGCAATGCGAAAGCGATCAACATGATGAACACCTCAGATCGACCAAACAATCTCGTCATGGTGAGAGAGTAACACGGCGAAGCATTCGGTAGTCTTACCCATCACATGCGAACTAGTGTGAAATGGATCAACGAATATTTGTCCTCCCCCGCCTCGGCGTTGGAGCAAGCAGATGTTCTCACGGCGGTCGGTTTTCCTTGTGAATCTTCCGAGCCAGTTCCGGGAGATGACATCGCTCAGGAGGTCGAGACCACCAGCAATCGTGGTGATTGCCTCTCGCATCTTGGCCTTGCGCGCGAGATTGCCGCGGCAACGAATCGAACGATTCAACTTCCTCGCGTGAACGCTCCTCGCTCGAATGAATCCTCTTCCAGCGCAATCACGGTCGAGAATCATGATCCTCTTCGTTGTCCTCGATATACCGCACGTGTCATTCGCGGAGTGAAGATCGGTCCAAGCCCTGCGTGGCTTCAACAACGGCTCATCGCCATCGGCCAAATTCCACGCAATAATGTGGTGGACTGCACCAACTTTGTGCTCTTTGAATATGGACAGCCCTCGCATGTCTTCGATCTCGCAACTTTGCGTGGCAATGTGATCAAAATTCGCGGCGCGAATGCGGGCGAAGAGTTTTTACCGATCGGAGATGGCGCGAAACCAATAAAACTTACTGGCGGTGAGTTAGTGATCGCCGACGGCGAGCGACCTGTTGCGCTTGCTGGAGTGAAAGGCGGAGCGCTCACAGCCGTCACAGACAAGACGACGGACGTCGTCATCGAAGCGGCATCGTTCGATCCAGTTGCAGTTCGTCGCACTGGTCGAAGCACTCGAATCTCGAGCGATTCCAGCTATCGCTTCGAGCGCGGCGTTCATCCATCCGAAGTCGACGAGGCTGCGGAGCGTTTGGTTTCTTTGATTCTTGAAACTGCCGGCGGCACCGCACTCGGCGGATCCGTTGCAGCTGGATCGCCGCTCCCTGCAATCAACACAGTCAGTTTGCGTGTTGAAAGACTTCTTTCAATCGCAGGCTTCGACATCGCACAAAGTGAAATCGTCAGGATTCTCAGTGTGCTTGGCTTTGCACCGAGCGTCGCTGGAAAAATTATTGCCTGCAAGATTCCTCCAAGGCGAATCGACATCACCCGCGAAATCGACCTGATCGAAGAAGTCGTCCGACTTGTTGGACTTGACCGAGTCCCGATGAATGATCGTGTCAGCATTCGACCAGTTGGACCTCAACCTGCTGTCGATGCAGTCCGAGCGGCGAAAAATTGTCTGGCAGGACTTGGCTATGTTGAAACCGTTTCGCCAACGCTCATTTCAGAGCGCGCCGCGAGCGCATTCACTACGAGTGCGATCGCAACTCTTCGAATCGAAGACGAACGCGCACTCGGCGAGCCCATCCTGCGTCCTTCTTTACTTGCGAGTCTCTTGCAATCTCTCAAATTGAATCGAGATCGAGGCAACGCGAATGTCCGACTCTTCGAATATGCAGCGACTTTCTGGCTTGCATCACAAAGTCATCACGAACGGCGAATGATGGGAATGGTTGTCGGCGAAACTGGAGATGCAGAATCGCTCTATCGACTCGTGCGCGGATCAGCGGAACGAGTCGCACGTGAATTGTGTGGAGCGCACGCGCGCATCGAAGTGCGTGCCGCCCCAATCGGCGGCTTCGAATCAGTTGCAGCGAATGCACTCGATCCCTTGGGAAATCTGGTCATCGACGAGAACGTGGTGGGCGTGTTGGGATTGGTCAATGCGAAAGCACTTTCCGCTGCAGGATTGGATGCACCAATCGCCGCAGCAGAACTTGACTGGTCGCTTCTTGCGCAGGGATATCCACCCACTCCGCGTGCTCAACCACTTGCAAACAGCCCAACTCTCGATCGAGATCTTTCAGTGATTCTTGCCAATACGGTCACATGGGCACAACTCGAAGCCACTGTGCGCGCTGCAGAATTGCCACACCTCGAATCGATTTCATTCGTCGGGAATTGGCGTGGAAAAAAGATTGGCGATGACCGTAAATCAGTCACCTTCCGAATGGACTTTCGCGCAGCGGACCGAACACTTCGCCGCGAAGAAATCGACCCTCATGTAGCACGACTTGTCACAATTCTCACCACGCAACTGAGCGGAGAAATCCGAGTATGACCCAGGCCAAAATTGCAAAGATGACAGTCGATGAGTTCGTCACGGCTCTTGCCGCAAAGCAACCTGTTCCAGGCGGAGGCGCGGCGGCGGCGTGCATACTTGCGCAAGCGTCTGCGCTGGGATCAATGGTCATCGCATATACCCTTGGAAAGCCGAAGTTTGCACAACACCAAAGTCGCCTGGAAAATCTCGACATGATTTTTACTGGCGCTCGCATCGATGCCCTCGATCTCGCTGATCGCGACGCAAACGCATATCTGACATTGAATTCACTTTGGAAAATTCCCGCAGATCAACGCAGTGCGCTTCCAGAATGGCACGCCGCAGTGAGCGAAGCGATCGCTGCTCCCAGTGCAATTGCTGATCTCTCCCTGGCTGTTCTCGCTGCACTTGCAACGATGTCCAATATCACATCTGCACAACTTGCAAGCGATCTGCGCATCGCCCAACTCTTTGCGCACACGGCAATGGAGAGCGCTCTCTTGAATGTCCAAGTTAATCTTCCACAAGTCAGCGACACCGCCGCACGCATAGCAGGCGAGACATTTCTGACTGCTCGCCGCAGCGAAGGCGCTCGTTTTGTTTCGTTGTCAAGCACGCATTCATAAAGATCACACGTGGGGCTTGCACTTCTATTTTTCTTCGGAGGATTCCTTGCGGCAGTGATTTTTCTTCTTGGAATTGTCCACGACGCTCGATTTCCATCTCGTGCGACGATGGGATGGGCTCTTGGACGTGGAATACCAGTTGATCCATCAGCGATGGACTTGCAATCCACCGAAGTGAAATGGAGAAGCAGGCAATTGGCATGGCGTCTCAATGGCGGGAATTCTGATGGCGTTATAACCATCATCATTCATGGATGGCGGAGGTCCCGCATCGACTCGCTTCGTCGGTTAGATCCGTGGTTGAAGGCAAGTTCTGAAGTTTGGCTGATCGATCTCGATGGCCATGGAGAATCTCCCACGGGGCCAACGACTCTTGGAGCGGCTGATGCCCCTGCACTTGTCGCTTTTATTCACGACCTCCTTGCCTGCGCAACGAACGCTTCGCATTCACCCAAGCGCATCTTATTAGTGGGTCATTCACTTGGTGCGAGTATTGCCCTGCGTGTTGCTCCACTGCTGCCCGTGACTTCAATCGCAGGTGTTGTTGCATTCGCGCCATTTGAATCGTTGAAAGAACCTCTTGGAAATCAATTGAAAGCAAGAGCATTGCCAGTATTTCTTTTTGCGAAAGCCTCAGAGATCTGCCTGCATATGATCAACGGAAAAGAATCAAGCACGACTGCAGCACTCAAGCAAATTCATAAACAGAATGTTCCTGTATTGATTGTCGGTGCACAGCTTGATCGAACTGTCTCGCTCGATCATGTGCGGCGCATGGCAGATCAAGCGGGCGTCGCGCTCACCAATGATCTGGATTCTGCGCACGACGATCTTGGAACGCAACTGAACGCAAATCCAAATTGTTTCACAGCTCAAGCCGCCATCAAATTCCTGCAGTCAATTGGATGAGCTGCGGTTTAAGCAGTCGCAAAGAAGTTGATTCTAGATTCAGAAAGTCTTCGAACCAACAGAACTTCGCAGACGAATCTGGGGGCGAAACTTGCTTTTCATGTCGATTGCCAACTCATTCCCAAAATGACATAGTTCGCCGTCAATATCTCGAATGACTGGCGGAGTGGTTGAACCACTTGTGGAAGGCCGAATTCGAGGAGCCGAACCAACAGAAATGGCATCAGTCAACTCCGCAGCGGTTGAGTTTTCAACCGATACGCTTAAGAGTGAAGATTGGGTGGTTGACATGGACACGTAAAACTTCTTCGTGTACAGCAATTCGGTCAAATTGGACCGAGAGATGCACAATTCGCTGATCTACTATATCCCGCCCGCGAACCATTTCCACTTTTCTTTCATCTTTTCATCATTTTAAGCTATTACGGACCAATACGATGACCTCGCAAACACAAAAATCGGCCGACGAAGGGCGTTTTATTCGAGTCAAAGGTGCATGCGAACACAACCTGCGTGGCATCGATGTTCACGTGCCTCGTGATCAATTTGTTGTCATTACAGGGGTTTCTGGCAGCGGAAAGAGTTCGCTGGCATTCGACACGATCTTCGCCGAGGGTCAACGGAAGTACATGGAGAGCCTCAGCGCATATGCGCGGCAGTTTCTCGACCAGATGAAGAAGCCAAATGTCGAGTCGGTCGATGGCCTGCCCCCCACCATCGCAATCGAGCAACGATCGGGGGGGCATACGCCTCGCTCGACTGTGGCAACGACGACCGAGATCTATGACTATTTGCGTCTCCTTCTGGCTCGATGCGGAGACCCTCGTTGTTGGCATCGCGATCCAAAGGGAACGCAGTGTGGCAAGCCAATCTCAGCAACGACTGCGACACAGATTGTTGAAAATATTCTTTCCACATTCGACGGACAAAAGATTATTGTCTGCGCTCCGATCATCCGCTCAAAGAAAGGGCATCACAAGGATGTCGCAGAGGAACTGCAACGAAGCGGCTTCGTACGAATTCGTGTCAACGGGACAATCATCGATCTGCGCGACGCATTGAAGGCTGGCGGAGAAAATCCGCTGAAACTGAAGCGTTATGAGATGCATGACATCGAAGCAGTCGTCGATCGATTGGTCCCCGTTGCCGCTGAACGCCAGCGACTTTCTGAAAGCGTCGAGACTGCTTTGCGCACTGGATCAGGCGCATTATTGATTCTCGTCGAGACCGGCGAGACAACGAAAGAAATTCGTTACAGCGAAAAGTTCTCTTGCCCTGATCATCCAGAGTGCTCACTTGAAGAGATGGAGCCTCGATTGTTCTCCTTCAATTCTCCCCATGGTGCCTGCCCCGCATGCGCTGGACTGGGATGCGTTGATGAATTTGACGAAGCCCTCGTGGTCGCTGACCCATCACGTGGCGTTGCCGAAGGTGCGATTGAACCTTGGCGCAAGAACGGGCGCAGAATGAACATCTGGTATTCAAGAACGCTGAAAAGATTCTGTGCTGACACCCAGACAGATCCTTCCACTCCATATGCGAAACTTCCGCAGCGCATTCGGCAGATGCTCATGCATGGAATCAAAGAAGAAGACGAGGCAAAGTTGGGATTCTCCTTTGAAGGCGTTCTACCCAACTTGCGCAGGCGATATATCGAAACCGAAAGTGCGTTTGTTCGGGAACGACTTCATGCGTACACCGGCAATCGCCCTTGCGAATCATGCGGCGGAAGTCGACTGCGTCCCGAAGCACGCGCAGTTCTGTTGCACGGGAAAAAACAACCGATGAATATCGCTGAGATTTCAGCGCTTTCCATCGAATTTGCTCGCCAATTTCTCTCGACTCTCACCCTGACTCCAGCGCAGGCAACAATCTCAGAACCGATTCTGAAAGAGATCGATGCGCGCTTGGGATTCCTGAACTCTGTGGGACTGAACTATCTGACTCTCGATCGCACATCTTCCACTCTTTCAGGCGGCGAGGCGCAGCGCATTCGATTGGCAACTCAGGTTGGCTCTGGCCTTGTTGGTGTTTGTTATGTCTTGGACGAGCCGACGATTGGATTGCATCAACGCGACAATGACCGTTTAGTGGCGACGCTTCGCAGGCTGACCACCATCGGCAACACCGTTCTCGTTGTCGAGCATGATGAAGACACCATTCGTGCAGCTGATCATCTGATCGATGTTGGACCAGGGCCTGGTCGCCATGGAGGACTGATTGTTGCGCAAGGTTCTTTCGCAGATATCTGCGCAACACCCCAGAGCATCACTGGAAAATATCTCAGCGGCGCTCTCTCCATTCCAGTTCCCGCACAACGCACTCCGCTGAAAGCAAAGCGAGCAATCACGATCAAGGGTGCGAGCGCAAATAATCTCAAATGCATTGATGTTTCCTTTCCGCTTGGTGGTTTTATCTGTGTGACAGGAGTCTCTGGGAGCGGCAAGAGCACATTGGTTGGCGACATTCTTTTGCGCGCTGCGCAGCGAGATGTTTCTGGAATGCGCGTGATTCCCGGCAAGCATTCTTCGGTGCACGGATTCGACCAAGTCGATCGAGTGATCGAAGTAGATCAGTCCCCGATTGGAAGAACTCCAAGATCGAATCCTGCGACATATACAGGGATTTTTGATCATATTCGCCAGGTGTACGCCCGCGTGCCTGAAGCGAAAATCCGTGGCTATCCCATCGGACGATTTTCGTTCAATGTCAAAGGTGGACGATGTGAAACCTGCCAAGGCCAAGGCATGCGCAGAATTGAAATGCATTTCCTTCCAGATGTCTTTGTGGAATGCGAAGCCTGCCGTGGCACACGATTCAATCGCGAAACTCTTGAGATTCGATATCGAGGCAAGTCGATTGCGGATGTGCTGAACATGACAGTGGATGACGCATGTTTGTTCTTCGAAGCGAACACCAAAATTTCACGCATGCTTGCATGTCTGAGAGATGTTGGATTGGGATATCTGCAACTCGGACAAGCATCGACCACAATGTCTGGTGGCGAGGCGCAGCGCATTAAGTTGGCGACTGAACTTGGCAGTCAAGCGAATGGTCACACGCTCTATGTTCTTGACGAACCTACAACTGGATTGCATTTCGCAGATGTGGCTCGACTACTGACTGTTCTTCAGCGACTTCGTGATTCAGGACACACGCTGGTGGTCATCGAACATAATTTGGATGTCGTAAAATCGGCAGATTGGATTATCGATCTCGGACCCGAAGGTGGAGATGCAGGCGGAACACTGATTACCGTCGGCACGCCAGAAGATGTTGCAGCGCACGTAACCAGCAGTACGGGGCACTATCTGCGCCGTCTACTTGGTGCGCCGCCCTCAGAATTGGTGCCCGTTGATGAAAAAGTTGCTGCCACATCTAAAAAAACACCGCGCAAAGCGCTAAAAAAAGCAACAACTCGCCAAGCCTGACCTTGTGATCGTCAGCGGTTACGATCGCGACCATGGCGCATCCAGATGGTGAACTTGTTCTTCGAGTGATGACTATGCCGCGTGATACCAATCACAGCGGGACGGTCTTCGGCGGCGTGATCATGAGCTATATCGATCAGGCGGCGTATGTGCACGCGAGATCGTTGGGTCTGCACCGCTGGGTCACAGTCATGGTGGAGCGCGTCGAATTTGTCGCACCAGTATTTGTTGGCGAATTGGTCACACTTCGAGCCAAGACAGTTACAACAGGTCGATCATCTGTCACGATTCGAATTCTTGTCGAGGCCGAGCGCTATTCGACTGGAGAAAATGTGCGCGTCACAGATTCGACGATCAAGATGGTTGCACTCGATGCGAATCACAAACCGATCCCATTTACGAATCCGCCCACACTGAATTCTGACGACGGACATTCACTCACGTGAGCGACTCTGGCAGAATTTTCTCCGCTGCCGTTCTTGTTTCAGGTGGTGGTTCAACTGCTCTCAACTTGATTGCATGCGCAGAGCGGGGCGAGATTCCAATTCATATCGGGCTGATCGTCGCTCATCGTGCGGAGATTCCCGCAGTCACACGTTGTGCTGGCGCTGGTCGAAAAGTTGACGTTCTTCCTGGCAATTCTTCTCCCGCGGCGAGTGACGAAATGGATGAATTGCTGCGCTCACACGGCATCGAATTGGTCATTCTCGGCGGATATTTGCGTGCTCTGCGTGTCGGTCCATGGGCAGGTCGGGCGCTCAACATTCATCCCGCACTACTGCCTGCTTTCGGCGGCAAAGGAATGTATGGCCAACATGTACATGAGGCGGTCATCGCAAGCGGCGCACGCGAATCTGGTTGCACGGTGCACTTCGTTGATGACCGATATGACCATGGCGAAACAATTGTGCAGCGCAAAGTTCCAGTCTTGCCAAACGACAGTGCGGAATCGCTTGCAAAGCGCATCGCTGTCGAAGAACACATTGCATTTCCTGAGGCAATTCGAATCTGGGCTGCACGACAGCACTAACATATTGCGATGCAACAATGGCTGAAAGCATTGGCATTTGGATCGCTTGCGATGTGTGCGCTCACAATCGCAACTCCACCATCCAAGGAACAACTGGAACTTGCCCTGCCTCGACTGCTTGCTTCCGATCGTGAAAGTGAAGCGCTCGCATTGATCGATTCGTATCTTTCGATTCATCCCGACGATGCTCAAGTTCTCTTCGATGCATCGAGAATTGCATCACGAAGTGGCGATCCACGAGGAGCAGCGGTGTTTGTGATCAGATCTTTGCGCGCAGGTTGGTTGGATGACAAGGCGCTTGACGAACATTCCGATTTGAACCGCCTGCGCGCACACGAATCTTGGCAACAAGTGCTTATGATTCGCAAACAAATTCGCGACGCCTCGAAGATTCAGCAGGACGCAAATGATGCAGCAGGCGGATCAAAAACTCTCGTGAATTCTGTAAGAAATGACGTGATCGCGCGGCGTTCTCTGCAATCTTGGCTTGCGCAATTCGGTGGTGGTCGATATCGCATTGAAGAAAAAACATCGCTCAATCTCATCTTGGCGTACTCCGTCGAGCCCGAAGGATTTCATCGAACGATGATCACCATCGAAAAATTGTCGGCAACACTTTCGAAGATTCTCTTCGGCGAAATCCAAGCCCAGAGCGTCTTGTTGGTGATCGCGACACCTGAAGATGCGACGAAGTTTCTTGGTGACCCGCAGAACGGTGGTCTTTATGTTCACGAAGATCGGCGATTGGTCGCACGAGATACTGGCGCGTCACTACGGCACGAATACACACATGTGAGACACTACGGTCAGATGCAACGCTTGCAACAATTGCATCCTGTGTGGATTCAAGAGGGACTTGCGACGCTCTTCGAAGATTGGCAGTTGGGACCAAGCGGCGAATTGGTCATCCTTCCAAATCTGCGAACAAACGACGCGTTCGATCGCGTTCAACAGCGCGACACAACGCCGTGGGTGGACTTCTTTCAACTTGATTCCAAACAGTTTATGGCTCAGGCAAGGTGGAATTACGCCCAAGCACGATCGATGTTGATGTACATCGCTTCGCAAGAGAAATTGACCAGTTGGTATCAGATTTATGTCGCCAGTTGGGGAGAGGATTCGACTGGTCGGCGTGCTCTAGAAGCCTCATTTGGCATGCCAATTGGGAAAATAGAAGCCCAGTGGAAAGCATGGGTTCACAATGGTGGGCGGCAGGATTCGACGATCGATCCAGGCGACGGGGTCATGGGAACGACGATTTCCAATCTGCCAGATGGGGTGCGAATCGACTCCGTACAACCCGGCGGCCCCGCGGCAAAAGCTGGGATTCGCATCGGTGATGCGATCACGGAAATCGGCGGGGTCGAAATTCGCTCCGTGGGTGACTATTTGCTTGCAATGTCAGCGCGACGATCTGGAGAAAATATGAAAGTTCGCTTTCGCAGAGGCAATTTGTATTCGATAGTTGAGGTGTACCTGGCATCAGGAATTGGCAACCCCCCGTGAATACGAACCCAAGCAAATCTCTAATTGAAAGTCGATTGACAAGCCTTTGTGACATGTCAAACGATTTTTCGTTTGTGTATCTGCATGAGTTTTTTTCAACAGGGATAGCATTTCCAGTGAAGGTCGTGCGTGATCTCGCCGCCTCTAGCGCCGAATTTGGGCGCAAGTCGGTTCGGTCCTTGCGGCAGCGGTTGCCGATGCATGGCCGATTGTCCGCCAGAATGGGAGGATAGAAACGTGCTCATCACAATTTGCGCTAAACACATGGAATTGACCGAAGCCCTGACCAATTACATCAAGTCAAAGGTCGGTAAACTTCCCCGCTTCTTCAACGGACTACAACAACTTGCAGTCACAATCGAACGTGCACCCATTGGTTATCACGTCGAAATTCGATCTGATGTCGAGAGACATAAGGACTTCGTCTGCAACTATCGACACCGCGATCTTTACGCATGCGTCGATCTCGCAGTCGATCGCGGAGCGCGACAATTGTCCAATTACAAGGATCGGATTCGACATCATCGTTCATAAAACGCTTCGTCTGGCAAGTCTGTATGATCGATTGCGATGAAGCTCCGAGACATCGTTGTAACCAAAGCAATTCTTCCTTCACTTGTGAACACGAAGAGAGATCTTGCGATTGGTGAATTGCTTGATGCTCTCATTGCAAGCGGAGTTGTGTCCGCAGATTCCCGCGCGACACTGTTGAAGGAAACTTACGCACGCGAGCGCAAGGGTTCCACTGGATTTGGACATGGAGTTGCGGTTCCGCATGCAAAGACAACTTTGGTTTCAAAGCCTCATGCTGCCATTGGGGTCTCTGCCTCCGGCGTCGATTTCAACTCGCTCGATCGTCAGCCAGTTCATGCGATTGTTTTCATGCTGAGTCCACTGAGCGATCCAGAATCTCATCTCAATGCAATGGAAACTGTCTTTGGCGCCTTAAGCCAAGAGGTTTTTCGCCGCTTCTTGCGCCAAGCGCGCAACGTGGATGATGTCACACTTCTACTCGACGAAACTGACGGCGCCGCACCCTCTGGCAGCTGAGGTTCCATCCGGTGGTCAGCGGAGAATCAATAATCATCAATCAACTGGGGCTTCATGCACGGCCAGCAATGAGTTTTGTGCAATTGGCGAATGGATTTTCATCGATCGTACGCGTTCGCCGCGCAGATTCTGCGGAGTGGGTCGACGGCAAAAGTATTATGCAGATGCTGCTGCTTGCTGCAACTCTTGGGACAGTTCTTGAAATTTCTTGTGATGGTTCTGACGAAACGCTGGCACTTGCCGAGATTCGAAAACTCATCCATCAAAAGTTTGACGAAGAGTGATCTGAAGATGCGTGAGGTGTAATCGGCGACTGATCTCGCACACTTCGCGCCAATTCCCACACGGACTCTAAGACAGGACGAACTCCTTCGCCACTCGCACCACTGGCAACAAGCGGACGAACTCCCCTCTCACGTTCGAAACGTGCGACGAGTTCATCAAGCACTTCTTTACGGTCCTCTTCTGGGATGAGATCGACTTTGTTGAGCACCACAATCTCTGGCGTGCGCGCAAGCTGCTCACTGAAGTCTGCAAGTTCGCGGCGAATCGTGCGATGGTTTTCCAATGGATCGCTTCCATCTGGAGGCGCACAATCCAAGACATGCAAGATGACTCGCGTGCGTTCGATGTGTTTGAGAAAGTCATGACCAAGCCCAACGCCTTGCGAAGCGCCCTCGATCAAACCAGGAAGATCTGCGAGCACGAGTCGGCGTTCATCTGAAAGTTCTGCGATGCCAAGTTGCGGCGCAAGTGTGGTGAACGGATACGCAGCAATTTTGGGCTGAGCGCGCGTTGTTGCTCGAAGAAATGTGCTCTTTCCAGCATTGGGAAGCCCAACGAATCCGACATCTGCGATAAGGCGAAGCTCCATTCGCAATTGTCGTTCGATCGCATCACCACCTGGGGTGAATTCGGTTGGAGTCTGATGCACGGCACTCTTGAATCGATCATTGCCAATTCCGCCATGACCACCATGCGCAAGAATCACGGTCTGGTCGGGTGAAGTGATATCGACAAGAAGTTCGTTTGTTTCCGCATCGAAAATTTGCGTTCCAAGCGGAACAGGCAAGATGCAATCAACGCCGGCTTTGCCTGCGCATTTTTTCTTCGAACCAGCCTCGCCTTCCTGTGCAAACCAATGAGGACGAAAACCGAATTCGACCAACGTGTCGATGTGGGCATTCGCGGTGACAACGATGTCGCCACCCTTGCCGCCATCACCGCCATCGGGGCCGCCCTTTGCATTGCCCTTCAAGCGAAGCATGTGCATGCAACCATTGCCACCCTTTCCAGAGCGGATCAAGATGATTGCGGTATCAATGAACATGAGTAATAAAGTCCTCTGCGGCTCGGCATCAAATCAAGTTGAAGCGAGTCGAAGCAAATCAAAACTTGTTTCTAGCAAAGCCTGAACGCAATTCGTCAGCGGTCGATCGCCATACGCGGCGTGGCAGGATCCGCAGGAATGATGTCGACCGAGCGTCCTCGGAAGCGAACCTTTCCTTCGACCAGTGCAGTCAGCGTGTAATCGCGACCTTGATGGACGAGATAGCCAGCCTTCCACTTGGTTCCACATTGACTGACGAGGACGGAACCTGCTTGCGCAAGTTGACCTCCGAAAAGTTTGATACCACGGAACTGCGCGTTCGAGTCGCGGCCGTTTTGAGTTGAACCCTGTCCTTTTTTATGTGCCATAGTTTGATGCTCCGCTGGTGATCTGATCGAGCCCAATATTATAAAGACAATTTGCGATTTTTTCAACCCCCTTGCCGACATGATTCCCAAACGATTGAAATCCTTATCAAACTCTGCTTCAGCGCAGAATCCACTCGGTTTGCTCGCATTCAACCGGTGTCGAACCACGCGCCTGAGCATCCCCAGAAACTCTGTAATCCCGCTTCATTGTCTTGTGCATGGTGATTTCTGCTCCCGTTTCAAGTGGATTGGGAACCTTCTTAAACTCGCTGGACATGCCGCGAATGAAGAGATGAAGTTCCGTTGAAAGCAATGCATCCGAACTCCAGACAACGAAGCCTTCCTTTGCATTCGACTCCCCCTGTCGGATCTCGCCCATGATTTGGTATTGATCTTCAATCAACTTATTGCCAATCAAAGCTTCAATTCGCTTGACTGTAATTGGAGAGACGTCCTTTCCAGAACGACGCAAGCGACCGTGATCCTCGAGAAGTTCCAACTTGGGCGCCCACCATCGATCTTGCCCTGTTCGATTCACAACCTTGTATGTGAAGTACCAATAGTTTTGGTGCGTCTCTGGATCGGTATAGAGACGAAAGTCGCCTGGCTGAAAATCCAATTGCCAATTTCCTTCGCTTGGTTCTGGCGAAAGTGTCAACGCCTGATCTGTGGGCATCGGCGTGGCTGGTTGCGGCTCACTTTTCTTGGGAGCCTTTGGCGCCGAAGTTGACCCCTCACCAGAATCTTGGGCGCCGGCGAAAAGAATCGCAGAAGAGGTGACGGCAAACACGCAAGCAAGATTCAATTTCCAGGATCGCATGAGTTTGATTATAGCGTCGAATGCAAGTGCTAACCTCATTGAAATGAGTCGGCCAACAAGCGAGCCATTCGATATTTTTTCGCCCCAGGCGCAGGAGCGATCCCAAGCGATTGCCACCGTCTTTGGTGGATCGCAGCAGAGAGCTGCGCGCTATACAAGTCGACCTGCGGATCGGAAGGAGGAACTCCTCTTTGCGATCAATGATGCGCGAGGAAACATTTCCAATGCAGCCTTCTTGACTCGTTCTCCTGGACGAACGGCCATGATCTTTGTTACTCCGCCGCATAACAAGGCAGATCAAGATCGAGGAGCGGCGCTCATTCGCAGAGCAATCTCTGCTGCAAATGAACTTGATGCTGTGCTCGTGCAGGCGCTCGTCGAACCGCTACGCAGCGAGGAACTCTCCATGTTTTCCGCTGGAGGCATGAACCCAATTGGAATTCTTGCATATCTCGAACTCTCTCGCATACGACGCCCACACGATGCAGTAAAGAGTGCGCCCGCGGGTGTGACCATTCGATCTTGGAAGACAAATGATCGAACATCATTGGAAGAATTGCTTGAAGCAACTTATGTGAACTCGCTCGATTGCCCTGGACTTGCAGAGATGCGTAAAACTTCTGACATTCTTGATGGCCACATCAGTACTGGCATCGTCGATCTAAAAAAATGGCTGATTGCCGAAGTCGATGGCGTGCCATCTGGAGTTTCGTTAATGAGTGAAATTCCAGTTTCAAATTGCATCGAGGTTGTTTATTTTGGACTCGCACCAAATGCACGAGGACGTGGAGTTGGGGGATACTTACTCGACCATGCACTTGGAATTGTCCAAGATGGTGGAGGGCAATCTGTCGCACTCGCATGTGACGAATTGAATTATCCTGCAATGCGCCTCTATCAATCGCGCGGATTTGCTTTGAGACTGCGCAGATCGGCATTGATCGGTCGTGTTGGGAGATAAAAAACTGAGATTCCCACGACTTATCCACCCTCCGTGGACAAACCTTTTTTTGAGTCTTCGAAACATTTTTTTTGCGTTCATATCGCCCTTCAACTACGGGATTTAGCGTTTCAGGGCGAAAAACTTCCTGCGAAGTCGATCGAAAAGGTCTTCAAGTGAGATATATTTCTCCTGATGCAACTCAAGGAAGAGTGTGCAAACCTTTCGAGGCAATTCGCTTCTCCCGATGAGTCCCGACTCTGACTGGAGCGAATCGCTACGAAACCTAGCGTGGAAGGATCCGTCATACAAACTTGGGTGAACTGGGATCACTGGTCGAACATATCGACTCGGGCGATCTCCTTGTCTGGAGTCTTGATGCACCACACTTCTGCCGCCGTCGATTGCGCTCCCGACTCGACCAACACCAAACTTCAGGCCCTTCGCAGCGCACTGAAACAACGACTCGGAGCGCGAAAATACGAATTATGGTTTCAAGACAATGCTCAAATCGATCTCTGCTCGGGAGCGATTCGCGTGACAGCCCAAACACAATTCGCCGCCGATTGGATCGATCGTCACTTTCGAATGGACTTGCTTGAAATCTCTCGAACGCTGATGATCGAAGAACCAAAATTCATCATGCATGTCCAATCCAGCACTGTGCAGAATGCCATGTCGAACAATCCCGCCGCCGAGACCGAAGATGTCCAATGCGTGGAGAATTTTAACGCTGCGACTGCTCGCAAGATGCCAACAATGACTGCACGAAAAGTATCGCAATCCGTTCGGCGAGAGGATTCTGGGGCTGGCTGGAAGCGATTCGACGATTTCCTTGTCGCAGCACCAAATCGCTTGGCTTATGAGAGTGCTCGGCAAGTTGCGGAGGTCGAAGGTGACCCACTGCGACTTTTGTTCTTGCATGGTTCATGCGGAGTGGGAAAGACTCATCTCTCGCAATCGATTTGCAGGCGATTTCAAGAGCGCAATCCACAAGCAAAGGTGCGGTACGCAACAGGCGAACAATTTACAAATGAATTTATCGCTGCGATTCGCGAGGACAACATTGAACAGTTTCGTCGCAAGACACGAAGGCTCGACCTTTTGGTCATTGACGACGTTCATTTCTTGGGCAACAAGACCGCGACTCAATCCGAATGTCTTCACACAATCGATGCGATTGGATTTCATGGTGCGCGCATTGTGCTTGCATCTGATGCGCATCCCCGACAAATTGCAAAGTTCAGCGCTGCGCTCGTCAGCAGATTCTTGTCTGGAATGGTTGTGAAGGTCGATGATCCAGATCGCGCGACACGTGTTGCTTTGGCGACGCAGTTTGCCATTCGTCGTGGACTGGCGTTGCCTGCAGCCGCAATCGAAACACTCGTAGATCGCGCTGGAACAAGTGTTCGAGAAATCCAAGGTGCCGTGATGACCATCGCAGCCGTGCATTCCTTGGGCGGAATCGAAATGGGAAATGGACAAATCCTGGTCGAGCGTGCACTTGGACGGGTAACGACTTCTCATATTGGCCGACCCGTACGAGTCGCGGAGATTTTGCAGGCAGTGTGCACGACGACTGGGGTTGAACGCGAGGACCTCGTTGGAATTGGACGGCACCGCAGAGTTGTGACTGCACGGGGTCTTGCGGCCCATCTTGCGCGAGAAATGACGACGTTGTCCTTCCCAGAAATTGCCACTGCCCTTGGCCGATCGAGTCACTCCACAATTCACGCAGCCGCAGCGCGCTATAGAAATATGATCGAACGATCCGAGTTGCTTTCGGCTCGCAACGACCAGTTAACCGCAGCAGATCTGAGTGAACGGACTCGGCGCGAGGTGTTGCGTGTACGAGCCTGAGTGATTTTCTCCATACATTCGTTACACTTCGACACGTGCCACTTCAGAGATTCGCAACCCTAAGAATCCTTCGACCAGTCATGACTGTGATGATGATGAGTGGAATGTTTTTCTGCGGGTCAACGGCATCCGCACAGTACACACGGACAGATCACTTCGATGCAGCAGTGTTGACATTGAAACGTTGCACAGCTTCTTCGAATACTGGAGAGCAGCATGCGCTGATTGTCTCTCTTCGCGCACTCAACGACCAATCTCTACGACCATTTTTCAATTCACTCACAAAGTCCACAAGTTGGAGTTCGAGAGTTGATGGAATTCTTGGGCTTGCAGAACTCTCCGCAAATCGTGACATTGATGTTGCGCTTGTCAATCAACTTTCTGTCGAAGATCGATCGACTGTTCTACGAAATGCAGTTGGGTTTCGACTTATCCAACCAGAGACGATTCGAGAAATCTTAAAAACAAAAGACTTGCCACTTCTTGATCTTGTAGTTCTCAATGCAGAGTTGCACCGAAAAGGAGAAAAGTTCATTGGTACCGGATTGGACAAAGCCGTCTCAGATCCTTCAGATGAAATTTCTGGACTTGCCGCAGCATTGCTGCTTGAAGCTGGCAATGTTGAAGCATGGAAAATTTTTACGGCGCAACTTGCGACTCGATCCCCAGAGATTCGCAATGTGGTCATTCAAGAATTGACTCGCGCTGTCCAGTTGTATTGCATTCGCAAATCCATCGCGCCAATCGTCGAAATTGTGCAGGATCCTTCATACACCTTGCCCACAAGAATGATCGTCAATGGCGCAGCTCTTGCGTTAGACCCAGTCATTGGTCAGCAGGAATGGCGCAAATTCACCACTCAGGAGCGAGGACAGTCAGCGCTTGTACGCGCTGGTCTGCAATTGATGTCCCAGGAAAATAATATTGAAGCAGGCTTAGGGTCTTCGCTGAGAAACGGGGAACCTCTTGTTGAGGCGATCGCCGATGCGATCGAAGCGAATGCTTCCGGCGACTCAAAGGCCCTTGCTGCAGCATTAGAAGTTGTGATCGATCGTGCGAATCGACCATCCGCAGAGTGGGCAGTGAAACGAGCCGCATCGTTACCCCCTCCACTTGCCGCTCAAGTTTGGAAACACTTGCTTGTCTGGTTTCTGACTGCTCCACCAAACACATCTGCACTTTCAGGCGTCATACTTGACTGCGCAAGCCGACTGGCTTTGGTTGATACGGGTGCGATTGAAAATCTCATCAAGGTCTCAACGGATGAGCGACAGTTTCAAGAAATTCTGATTCTTTCGCTTTGCAATGCTGCGACACCTGAAGCGGCAGCTGTCGCCGAGCGTGTTCGCGGGTCGCTCTCTCGACGTGGCGAAGGATTGGCGATGCTTGCAATCGCTCGTGGGAAACCGGCGCTCGCGCCAGACCTTCTGCGAGAACTTGGAATAATCGCAGCAGGTGGTGGCGATCTTGACCAAACACTCCTCGTGCAATCTGCGTGGCTCTTTGCACGACACAGCGGCAAAGCAGATCAAGCTCTCTTACAAATTCAAAACAAATGAAATACGACATTCCACTGGGAAAACCTGACTTGACTGACGCCGACCGCGAAGCAGTCCTTGCGACACTTCAAGGTTCACGATTGACTATGGGAAGCGCGCTGCTGGAATTCGAGGCTCACCTCGCCACTGTCGTTCGACGTCCATTCGCCATTGGTGTATCGAGCGCGGGAGCAGGATTGGAAATCTGCCTTCGTGCACTTGGTATTGGTGCAAGTGATGAGGTTCTTGTTCCATCGCTCTCATTTTCTTCGAATGTGAATTCGGTGATTTCAGTGGGCGCAACTCCGGTATTCGTCGACTGCGATGCGCGCACTTTGAATATGAACGTGGCTCACGCCGAATCCAAAGTGACAGCAAAGACACGAGCTGTCATCGGTGTTCCAGTCCTTGGAAATCCAGCGGGCTTGCCAGAGCTCATTGCATTCTGCTCACGCTTTGAGATTCCAATGGTCGAGCATGCGGCGGAAGGACTTGGATCAACGATCGGTGGCGACAATGTTGGCAAGTTCGGCCGCCTGAGCGTCTTTGGGTTTGGACCAAATCGACCGATCGGCGCAGGCGAAGGCGGCGCGATCGTGACACATGACGATCGACTTGCTGCAGCATGTCGCGCACTTCGCAATCAAGGCCGCGTTGATCGTCAGAGTTTTCCAAATCAGTCACAGGACCTTGGAATGCTCATGGCGTTTTCGGGAATGGGATACGACGCGCGGCTCGCCGAACCTCTGGCCGCACTCGCTTCGAGCCAGTTGCGTCGACTTGATGAAATTCGCTCTCAGCGCTTGGAGATTGCCGCGGCATATACGCGCGCGCTGGGTGGACACCCAGATTTGATTCTGCCAAATGTGATTGAAAATTCGCAAATCTGTTGGCCTCTTTTTTGGGTTCGACTTTCGGATCGATTTGGCGTTCACGATCGTGATGCCCTCATCGACGGATTACATCGGCACGATATCGGCGCTGCGAATCACTATCCCCCGTCGCATTTATTGCCACACGTCCAAAAAATGTTTGGCACCAAGGCCGGAGATTGCCCCACTGCAGAGTCCATCGGTGATCGCATGATTACTCTGCCAATGTATACATCCATGCGAGTACGCGAAGTTGGACTGGTCTGCCAAGCGCTTGAAATTGTTCTCTCGCGCGCTGGTATCGATCGATCGTCTTAACTCGTACTCTGACACTGGAATCCACAGCAAGAATCCACAGCAAGAATCCACAGCAAGGATCCACATCACGAAAAGCCACCCATGGGACTCGAACCCACGACCTATGCTTTACGAAAGCATTGCTCTACCACTGAGCTAGGGTGGCGTAACTCTGAAACAACCCAACTCCTAAAATGATCTCCATATATTCCACAGAAGTGTAACGGAGTCGCAATAAAATCGGCTAAAATGACAAGGCCTCTTTATTTCTGTGGAGTCAGAATCAACTTCACGACCTCGGATGTTGGTAGACCAAGTGCGCCAAAGGCCTGCCCCGCAGCATTTGCCGTTGCACCTGAGGAATTTAGAATCAGAGTACGAAGCGATTCGATCTGATTCGGCTGGAGCAAATTGCCAAACTTTCTTGCGCTTGTTGCCACGCTCATCAAGAGCATCGTCTGTTCATCGCTTGTGGCTGACAATGCAGAATCCATAAGAGCACGCTGGGCTGTATCAGTCGGCAGAAGTGCCAGAACACCAGCAACGGATGACTTGACCGTCCCACTTGAAGTTCCCAGTGCACCAATTAAATCTGCCTGCGCATCTCGAACATCAAAGATTGCATTTGCTGATTCCGCGATCAATCGAAGCACTGACAGCGACTCATTCATGTACTGCGCTGATTCCTCAGGCGACATTGCGATTCCACCTGCAGCGCCCACTGCTGACTCGATCGCAGCGAGGAACTGCGCATCAGTTGCGCTTGCCAAGAAGACCGACACACGGGAATCATTTTCGAATTCCAAAGAAAAGACGGAAGCGTCATTCCCGTTGGCGATGACAACGATTGGCGATGTAGCTGCCGATCGTGAGAGTCGAATTGTTCGGATTTCCTCGGTGGCGGAAGCATGCGATCCTTGAATAACGATGAGGTCGAGCGTCTGCCCCGAGGACAACTTCCCTTCAATCTCGCTGATCGATGCCCCAGTTGTGACTGTATTTGCGCCAGCGCTGCTGATGCGTGTTGCGAGGGATTGACGATCTTCTTCAACGGAGGCGATGACAGCGGCGGTCATTCCGCCCGATTGAAGCATTGAAGCAAGAACAGGAACGACGAGAGATTGTTGCTGAAACGACTCGGCTGGAAGTGATTTCGCCAAGACCACTGCAGCCTCGAAGCGAACTCGACGATCTGCAAAGAGTAAGCATTCAATGATCGGCGATCGTCCACTCATTGGTGTCACCAATGTTGTTGCGCCACTATTCGCTCCAAGAACGCGGATGCACTCACGAGCAAGCATGACATCGCTGGCATCAATGGCAAATCCCAGAGCCATTTGTGTGATGCGCGCACCACTCGCTGTTGCAAAAAAGTCAGCGCTGTACCGACTTGTGAGGATTGAAGACTCCGCAGATTCAGACGAACTGTCGATGTTGAGTAAACGCGTGAAGACTGAACGCCGCAGATCGGCCGCAACATAAATCGCCAGCGCTAATTCGGAAGTCGGATCGCACCGCAGAGCTTCTCTCGCAGTTTGAATTGCCATCGTCTCGCAGTAAAGGGTGGTCGGAATCGCTATTCCTGTCAGTCCATTTTGATTGTCGTAACTCCACACCACATTGTTCGGATCTCCTGCATAAGGAATGAGCGAAGGGGTTTGATCGAAAAATCGTCTCGACAAGGCTGTGTACTGGCTTGCAGCATCCTGTGACGTTCCCCCGAGTCGCGCATATGCACGAAGCGCAGCAGTACGAACATCTGCAGTTGTTGCAGAATCTGTCGCGAGACCAAATAGATAGGCCTGACTGCTGGGATAACCAATTTCTCCAAGCACTTCACAAACTTTTCGCTGAGTATCTGGATCTACATGTGCAAGGGCAGCACAAAGTGGCGCGACAGCAAGCCGCTTCATTTCAACGAGAACAGAGCGAGCTGAATTTGCGAGCTTCAGATTTTGGACATCTCCGAGTGCCTTAAGAAGAGAAGGAACTGCGAATGCACCTGCAGCCAAAAGTCTTTGACGAGAAACCATTTCTTGCCGCATGGATCCACCAAGACCTTGGACAGCCTCCTCGATGCGCAATGCATTTCGACTCGTTGCGCGAGTTCCTGCAAAGTATCGAGATTCCAGTTCAGCCACTAATTCAGCCGATCCGTCCAATCCTCGACCTCGGATCAACGATCTTTCAAATTTTTCGCGAATCCCTTTCTCGTCAACCAATTGAGCGATCTGCTCATCCGTTATCTCAGAATCAAAGAGAGCTTGGATCGAAGCCTTCGTCATATCTGCCTTGCCAATCAAGATGAAATGCATCGCCATGTCGAGATCATGTGACTGCGCAGCCGTCGCAACGAATTGTTCTGCAGGATCGGTCGCCGCAGGTGCATTCGCACTCGCTGGTTCGGCGGATGGTTCGGCGGATGGTTCGGCGGATGGTTCTTCGACAGGTGGATCTATGGGTTCATCACCCTGCATCATGGCGTTTGATTGCGAAGATCCGCTAATCAAACTGACGGCAAGAACTGCAGAAAGAATCCTGAAGGAACGAAGTATTTGGTCAAACAATTGAATTCTGCTCCTAGCGGACTTGATTAAAACAAGCCTTTGGCTCGATCGAACATGAGAATGGGTAAAAGTAGCGCATTCACTCACTCCGTGCAACGATCATGGGCAATGAATTTGGTATCCTCCAATGCGTGATTGATCCTCGGCACTCGTGAGCCGAGGCGTAGCGTGGATGGCTGGCGCCACTCATTCTGCGAGGGAAGGCGGTGAAAATCCGCTATGGACGCGCCGCCGTAACGGGTGGAGGATTTTCCTCCCCAGCCCGAACCAGAGTCGCCACTGGAAATTGCATTTGCAATATCTGGGAAGGCAGGTTCGAGTGCCCGAAGTCGGAAGACCTGCATTCACTTTGCGCTGTCCCCTCGCGACTAGGGACCACGGTGCGTCACGCCGGCTTCAAACAATTCAACATGTCATTCATAGAGTGTTTCTTGTTTCGTATCGCCATTGCGATATTTGTCGCATTGGGTTTAATCGCATTGCCAACAAGCGCAAGCGACTTTGCAAACAACGTCCTCTCGTATGTCGCAGGCTCAAATCCTGCAAACGGTTTTACAAATCCTCTTGTTGCTCTTGGGCCTCCCGAACGATTTACTGGTGAGGGAATCGCTCCAGGTGCTGTGACTCCGTTTCATCCGTGCTTCCGTACAAATGAAATTGTTTCCATTGGTGCAGGTGGACAACTGACTCTGGGTTTCGAACCCCCACTACGCGATCAAGCGAACAATCCATTTGGGATTGACTTCATCGTGTTTGGAAATTCTTTTTTCACCGACGCCGCATATCCAAGCGGAGTCGTTGGCGCACTTGCCGCTGACGGTGGAACGATTCAAGTCTCCGCAGATGGAATCACGTGGATTTCGATTCCAAATGTTTTTGCGGACGGACTCTGCCCCACGATGGGGTGGGTCGATGGTGGTGCCTATGCAACAACAAACGGCGTGATTGCGACGGACCCAAATACTCCCGTGGATCCCACGTGGACTGCAGCGTCGCTCTCAGGAAAAACATACGACGAACTTGTGGACATCTATGACGGATCCGCGGGAGGCGCAGGAGTTGATCTTGCAAGTGTCGGATTGACCCAAGCGATTGCGGTTCGGATCATTGTTCCAACTGGGATTCATCCCAATGTGGAAATCGATGCCGTTGCGCGAGTTCATGCAAGTGGAAATCCTGCAGATATCGATGGGAATGGGCTTGTAAATGGCGCGGATCTTGCAGCAGTTCTTACTGCATTTGGTACGGCGTCCTCGGCGGCAGATATTGATCACAGCGGACTTGTCGATGGCTTGGATCTTGCTGCAATCTTGGCTGGATGGAGCGCCTGAATGTCCCGTCGAGCGTTCACACTTATTGAAATGTTGGTCACGATGGGCATCATCACACTGCTTGCTTCTCTTGCGATGCCTGGATTGAAGAGCGTGCGCGAGAGCAGTCGAAGTAGCGAATGCGCGACAAGACTTCGACAACTTTCAATTGCCGCGCAGTCATACTCAAATGTTTTTCGAGGAGTCTTTCCGCCAGCGATACTTTTTGAAATGACTTCATCGGGTGTTCGAACCGTTGCGTGGGACTTCGTGCAAGAGCCAAATGGCCAAGTGCGTCCTGGACCATTATGGTCTTTCACCGACCATCCATTTCAAGTACAGCAATGTCCATCATTCATCGGCTCGAGCACCTTCGGCGCGGATCCATACACGGGCTTCAATTACAACACTACATTCATCGGCGCAGAAGGATCGTGGCCAATCATGGGAGACGATGGCCAAGTATTAAGCGGTTGGAAAAACGCGCGTCGCGGTTTGACGGTCAGCCAACACAACCGTCCCGCTGAAACTGCCCTCTTTGGCGATGGCGGATGGCAAGGCGGCGCGAATAAATTTATGCGTGCGCCGAGTGCGTCAGTCGAAATGGACCTGGGAATTGTCTACTCGGGGGCGCAAGCATTTCGTCATCAAGGATGCACAAATGTTGCATGGTTGGATGGCCATGTTCGCGGCGTATGCCAACAGTGCAAGGGCATGCATGCGGTGGAGAATTCTGCAGTTTCATTTCAATATCTCCAGTCGCCACTCGCATGGCCTGCAAATGGATTTCTCAGCGACGACGATTCTGCCTACGACCCGAGATAGTCACATTGAAATGCACAGAATCTTATGACGCCCATCAACATTGATCGATGTGTTTGCTATGACACCACCTTCGCCGCAATTGACGCTTGGGCACGTGCGCAGTCAAGAGTCGTCACGAGAGAAGATGTCCGAAAAGAATTTGGTTGCGGCGGAGGCTGCAAACTTTGTCAGCCTTACATCGCGTGCACACTTCGGACAGGACAGGTTGTCTTTCACGAAATCCGATTCGAAGAAGAGATGGACTGATTTGCCATCGGGCGTTCTCAGCGTCGACCGAATCGCCGCTCGATATCACTCATTGGAATTCGAATCGAAGTCGGTCTTCCATGAGGACAATTCGTAGATCGATCAGTAGTTGCTCGATCGTCAAGCAATCGCGTGATCTCTGCAACAGAAAGTCGATCGCCACCTTTCACTGCGGCTTTACAAGCCATCATGTCAAGAACATCAGCGAGCGCCCCTTCGCGCAGTGCAGAATCTTCAGTCGATTCGCTGGCACTTGCAAGCGCGTCGCTGGTCAGAACACGGGCGACAAATGTTGCCGCATCAACTTTGCGACCCGTCAGAAAACCTGGAAACGCATGCACGGCGACGGTTCGAGGACCTGCCGCCGTCGCTTCGATTCCGAGGCGCGCAAACAGGGGTGCGAAAGTTTCCAAATGCGCAAGAGCTTCCGGCGGAACATCCGCCATCGCTGGCACTAAGAGTCGCTGCGACATGAGATCACCACTGCCAATACGTGCTCGAATTTCTTCGAACATCACGCGTTCGTGCAATGCATGCTGATCAACGATGACCAGCGCATCGTCTTCGGCAAGAATCAACCACGTATTGTCTACTTGGAGCACTTCACGAACAGCAACTGCGGGAGTTGGAAGAAGCGTCTCGTGGGGAGGAGTTTGAGATGCAGATGTATCTCTGAGAAATGAAGGGAAGGATTGAGTCCGTGTTGCACTCGGTCCGCTTGACATGCTTGGCATATTTGACATGGCACGCGTTGCGCGTGTCGGCCAATGACTCTGCCGCGCATGCTGCGTCGAAGTCATGTCGATCTTTGCGGCTGGATCACTCTGCGTACTTGAAAGCAAACTCGAACCACCTGCAGTCAGATCTGCACCTCGCAGAGCATCTTGCACGGATCGATAGACCAATCTGTGCATCCAAGCAGGATTGCGCCAACGAACCTCGCTCTTTTGTGGATGCACATTGACATCAACCATCTCAGGATCAACTTGCAGAAAGATCACGAAAACAGGCTGCAATGAAGGCTCCGCGAGTCCTCGATATGCCTCGCGTACGGCATGAATGAGCGATCGATCAACGATGGGTCGACCGTTCACCATGATGCGCTGTGTTCGACTGACCGATCGCATGCTTTCTGGACGACACGTCACTCCGATGATTCGACTTTTCAGATCATCTCCCTCTGCTTCTCCTGCGATTGTCAACGGACTCTCGCCAAGCGCATCGCCGAAGACATCGGCGACTCGACCAAAGACATCCTTTGCCGCAGCAAAGTCCAAAACTTTTCGCCCACCGCTCTCCAAGCGAAACGAAACCGTTGGATATGCGAGTGCTGCATTACAAACAACTTCGGTGACACGCGCTGCTTCCGCTGGATCACCTCGCAAAAACTTTCGCCGGGCAGGAACGTTATTAAATAATCCTAGAACTTCGATGGTTGTTCCAACTGTGCCAGCGGCAGGTTTCGTTTCACTCAACTGACCGAATCGAGATTCGATCATCCAAGCTTGCGACGCATTTCTCACTGCAGAAGTGATCCGCACATGAGCGACGGATGAAATTGCACAAAGAGCCTCTCCACGAAATCCAAATGTATTGATTCGGTTCAGGTCGTCGCTCGTACTGATCTTGCTGGTTGCGTGAGGAGCAAGCGCCAATGCAAGTTCTTCTTGGGAAATTCCTCCTCCATCGTCAATAATTTCCAATCGTTCGCGTCCGCCGCCTTCGATTCGCACGATGACCTTGGTCGCCCAAGCATCCAGCGAGTTTTCGATCAATTCTTTTGCCACGCTAGATGGTCGTTCGACGACTTCACCGGCGGCGATTTGATTGACAAGCGCGGTTGGGAGAATCCGAATCGTCATTATCAAAGTATTGTACGGCGATGCGTGACACGGTCGTGATTGGAGATATCCACGGCTGTGGCGAAGAACTTCAAGCAATGTTCGATCGACTTCAAACTTGGGCGAGAAAATCACGCATCGTTCTTATCGGAGATTTGCTTACGAAAGGACCGCGCCCCGATCTTGTGGTCGAAGAAATACTTGCTCGTCAAAGAGCTGGGTGGCAGATCGATCTGGTCTGTGGAAATCACGAACCACGCGCGCTTGCGGCGCTTCGACGCGCTGGTCCCGATGGGCGAACGAGCGAACTTCCGCCGAGGCTTGCTGAAATGGTTGACATTCTCGCCGATGCTGATTTATTAGAAGACGCACAGGAAATTCTCCGGCGTGCGATGCGAACTCCATTTCTGCGCGGGCGTAATCCAATTTGGACTGCGGTCCATGCAGGTGTTGATCCAGCGCTTGGATTCAAACGCACAACGCAGCGAATGCGGATGACGATCAAGTCCGCACAAGGCGAGGATGATTGGTGGTGGAAATATGACGGAAAAGATGGTCTGCTGATCGTTGGGCATAAACCACTCTCTCGCCCGCTGATTCTTCGCAGACCAGATGGGCGTGCGGTTGTTGCTGCAATCGACACCGGGTGTGTGTACGGAGGATTTTTGACCGCGTATCGCATCGGCGCAGATCGACTGCTGATGATTCCAAGCAAGCAGCGTCGTCAATTCAATTTCAAACGTCGGACGAGTCGTCGACCAACCGACAGCGCATGGCAAGTGGCATCCGTCGTCCCGGCCCGAAAGCTCTTGCGCTGAGTTTTGGAATGATCGGCGCTTGATTGCGCTTGTATTGAGCGCGATCGATTGCTGCTGTCCAACGAGCAACCAATGCTCGATCCAAACCGGTCGTTTGTGTAATTTCTTCGGCGGATTTTTCGTCGTCGACCCAGCCTGAAACAATTTGGTCGAGCACGGAATATTCTGGCAGCGAATCTTGATCAGTTTGATTTGGGCGAAGTTCCGCCGAGGGCGGCTTGGTCAAACTCGACTGCGGTATCGGCGGCGATGAAAAACCAAGCGCACTTGGATTTGCATTCAGCCAGCGTGCGACAGAAAAAACTTGTGTCTTCAAGAGATCACCAAGCGGCGCCATCCCACCGCACATATCGCCATAAAGCGTTGCATATCCAACTGCAAATTCACTCTTATTCCCCGTCGAAAGGACCAACGCACCCGTCGCATTTGAGAGTGTCATCAGAGTCAAACCGCGCAAGCGACTTTGCAGGTTTTCGTCCGTGATTCCAGAAACTTCTGCAGCGAGACTGATATTCGCACCCATCAACCTATATGCATCGTTGATCGACAAAACATCAGGAGGTTTCATTCCAAGTCGCTTTGCAGAATCCATCGCATCGGTGCGAGACTCCTCGGACGAGAATGGGCCTGGCATCGAAACGCCTCGCACATTCTTCGGTCCAAGTGCGGCAACAGCAAGTGCAGCGACGAGTGCGCTATCGATTCCGCCAGAAAGTCCAAGAAGCACGCCGTGATGACCAGTCTTACCAACATATCCCCGAATTGCGCTAGTCACTGCATGTGCGAGTTCTTCGTCGGGAGGCATGTTTGCAGGTTGCATAGATGTTGCAGTGCAATCCACAACAAGTACTTCCTCCCCAAATCTTTTGGCGAATGAACCTGTGCCATCTGGATGAAGAATGCAAGAACCGCCATCAAAAACGAAGTCATCATTCGCGCCAACTGCATTCACGCTTGCGATTGAAATTTTATGGCTCGCAGCAGCACGTGCGATCAAATCAAGTCTTCGACTTTGTTTCCCAAGAAAGAAAGGAGATGCGCTTGGAACGATGATCACTTTTGCGCCAGATCGAACAGTTTGTGTGAGCGGATCAATTTGATACCCCCCACTTTCGTCGACATCCGCACCTTTCCAAAAGTCCTCGCAAATCAGAATGCCGACTTTCTCTCCTGCAACATCGATCACTATGGGCTCAGATCCTTGCGCGAAATATCTCGCTTCATCAAAGACGTCGTAGTGTGGCAGAAGTCGTTTCGTATAAACGCACTCGATCTTCCCACCACGCAGCACAACACATGCATTGAAAATCACAGTCGATTGATTGTCAATATGCCACGGCAATCCGACAATCAAAGCAAGATCACCCGCTCCATTTTGCGCTAATTGCTTCGCAAGATGATTCGCGGCATCGGCACTCGCATGTGTAAATCCACTGCGCAGCAGAAGATCACGCGGCGGATATCCAACCAACGACAATTCGGGAGTGACTGCGATTTGGGCGCCGTTCTTCGATGCTGCGACAGCGTGCGCCAGAATCGCCTGAGCATTGTGCGCAAGATCTCCGACAACCGAATCCATTTGAATGAGCGCGATGCGCATAGGCATTTAAATCGCTGCGATGTTTCGCAGGCCACCACGAGCGACAACTTCGATGTCGCTGGCTCGCAAAGCGTGAAAGACTTCTTCACAGTGATCCGGACCCCGCACTTCAATCTGACAAAGCACTTGAACCTTCGAGACGTCTGCTTCGCCAAATGCACGTTCATGAGAAACTTGCTTGATACTTGCGCCAGTCGAAGCGATTGCAGTTGCAAGATCTGCTAAACCACCTGGCCGATCACGAATCACAGCAAGAAATTGCACAAGACGTCCATCAAGCATTAAACCGTGTTCGATGACTCTCGACAGAGTCGTTGGATCGATGTTTCCTCCGCAGAGAACAAGCACAACTTTGCGGCCAACGAGTTGAGGTAATTTCCCTTCCAGGAGTGCCGCAAGCGGAGTTGCTCCAGCGCCTTCGACCACTCCTTTTTCCAATTCGGCAATACGCAAAATTGCGCGCGTGATTGCTTCCTCAGAAACAGTCACAACTTGTTCGATTCTGCTTCGTGCCACTTCAAATGCGAGAGGCCCAACTTCTGGAACCGCCAATCCATCGGCAAGTGAAGATTCAGAGGTCACTCGCACTGGATGGCCCGCTGCAAGCGCAGCAGACATGCTGGGACAGCGCAAGGATTCAACACCGATCACTTTTGTTGCGGGGCGCAGAGTCTTGGCGACGAGGCTGATGCCTGCGATCAATCCACCTCCACCAACGGGAACGACAATCGCATCTGGCTCGGGGCATTGCTCAAATATTTCCAGCCCGCACGTTCCCGCTCCTGTGATGATGTGCGGATCATTAAATCCGTTGATGTATGTCATGCCTTGCGAAGCAACAAGTTCGTCAGCGCGTTGCCGCGCATCGGCGATGTTGTCGCCATGCACTAATACATGAGCGCCAAATTCGCGACATCGAACTTGTTTCACAAGGGGCGCAAATCGTGGCATGACGACTGTGACTGCAATTCCAAGCGCACGGCCGTGATACGCAAGCGCGAGCGCATGATTGCCAGCGCTTGCAGCGATGACTCCCTTGGCGCGTGTCGCTGCATCCAACTGCATCAACGCATTTCGACCGCCGCGTTCTTTGAAGGAACCTGTGGACTGTTGATAATCCAACTTGCACCAAACATTTGCACCACACAACTCTGAAAGCGCAGCGCTTCGCACGCATGGCGTTCGAATAATCCCGCTCTCGATCCGACGCGCAGCTTCAACAACTTGATCGAATGTTGGGGTCGCAGTCATGATGGCGGACATGTGATCTCCTATGCAGTGATTGGGCCAGCAGCACGAACCTCGTCAGTGATTGCGAACTTTGCATCGTTTGCACGGAATCGCGTCGCCAAGTCTTTCGCCTTCACGTCGTACGCTGCTTTATCTGCCCAAGTATTTCGAGGATCGAGAACTTCAGCAGGAACGCCTTCAACAGCTGTCGGCATCTGCAATCCAAAAATTGGATGCTTGACAAATTTCGCAGAACGAAGTGATCCATCCAAGATTGCTGTGACAAATGCACGGGTGTATGCCAATTTGAATCTTGATCCAGTTCCGTATGGGCCGCCAGTCCATCCTGTATTCAACAACCAAACATCCGATTTGTGTGTTGCGATTCGGTCGCGAAGCATTTCTGCGTATCGCATCGGCGGCCGAGGCATGAATGGTCCGCCGAAGCATGCGGAGAAATTCGGCATTGGTTCGGTGACTCCCGCTTCGGTTCCTGCAAGCTTCGATGTGTATCCGTTGAGGAAGTAATACATCGCCTGTTCTGGAGTGAGTCGCGAAACTGGTGGCAGCACACCGAATGCATCAGCCGTCAAGAAGATCACATTGCGTGGGTGCGATGCAATACTCGGCATTCGGGCATTCTTGATGTACGACACGGGATATGTGACGCGCGTATTTTCAGTCTTTGCAGAACTGTCATAGTCTGGAATACGAGTCGTAGGATCAATGACCGTATTTTCCAACACGCTTCCAAATCGGATCGCGTCCCAAATTTCCGGTTCTCCTTCGCGCGAAAGCTTGATGCACTTCGCATAACAACCGCCTTCCATATTGAAGACGCCCTTTTCGCTCCAACCGTGTTCGTCGTCTCCAACGAGATCTCGATTTGGATCAGCCGAAAGCGTGGTCTTGCCAGTTCCAGAAAGCCCGAAGAAAAGCGCAACATTTGAATGATCTTTACGATCGACATTGCACGAACAATGCATCGGGAAAACCTTCATATCAGGCAGGTCATAATTCATCGCATAAAAAATCGACTTTTTGATCTCGCCCGCATATCGCGTTCCAACGATCAACACAGTTCGTTTTTCAAGACTCTGTGCGATACAGACTGGACCTTTCGCTCCATACTTCGCTGGATCATCAAGTCGCAGACTTCCCGCATCGATGATCGTCCAGTCTTGCTTCCAATTGTTCAAATCTGTCGCAGCCGCATTGATAAACAATGTCTTTGCAAAGAGACTGTGCCATGCTTCTTCAGTGAAGACAGAAACTTTCAGGCGAAATGCAGGATCTGCGCCGGCATATCCATCGAATCGGTACAAATGCTCACGACGACCAAGAGTTGCCAAAACTAATTTTTCAAGTGCATCGAAATGTTCAGGAGACATCGGCTGATTCACTTTGCCCCAATCGATGTTGTTGTGAATGCCAGCGGAATCTTCCAAGAATTTGTCGTTTGGACTGCGCCCCGTTCGATCTCCTGTATCGCATGCGAGCGCACCATTGGCTGCAAGCGTTCCTTCGCCTCGGGCAAGTGCGTGTTCGACAAGAATCGCTGCGGAAAGATTGTTTAGAATTTTTGCGGTGCCAAATGCGTGGCGTTGGGATGACGAAACGGCTGTCATAGTGCTCATATTGGACTCCTTATGGGGTGAACCATATAGTTTAGCACGGGATCGCCTTTCGCTCCTTTGCGGAGTCGGCATAAGTTTCCTACTATCTTCCCTCATCAGTTGGCGACCGTAGCTCAGTTGGTAGAGCGCCGGGTTGTGATCCTGGATGTCGCGGGTTCAAATCCCGTCGGCCGCCCTTGTCGAGTTTCAATATGCGTTTTCATTCGATTCAAACGAATCCCATTTGGGAAGAACCGATCCCGAATCGTGCAGAAATCGAGCGTGCGCTGCAAAAATGCTCGCCGAATGCTGGAGATTTTATTGTTCTTCCAGAACTTTGCGAAACTGGTTTTACGATGCGCAGCGATCTCGCTGCAACGGCGGATTCGGTGCAGTGGGGATCTCGCGTTGCGAAATCGCACAAAATTTGGCTGCAATGCGGGCTTGCGCGGCGGCAACCCGATGGCGGCATCGCCAATACTGCAACAATTTTTTCGCCAGATGGATCGGAAGTTGGCCAGTATCGAAAATGTTTTCTATTTACACCTGGTGGCGAAGATCGTTCCTACTCCCCTGGCTCTGGCCCAGTTGTCTTTGATTGTGGAGGGGTGAAAATTGCGCCAATGATCTGTTACGACTTGCGGTTCCCCGAGTTATGGCGTCACGCGCTCTTGGCCGGCGCAGAAGTTTTTACGATGAGCGCGTGCTGGCCCGCGTTGCGATTGCGTCAGAAACACGCCATGCTTGCATCGCGTGCAATTGAAAATCAAGTGTGGGTTATCGCTGCCAATCGAACCGGAAACGAGCCCAATACGAATTATTCTGGTGGATCAACAATCGTAGATTTTCTTGGGGAAACCAAGGCGCTTTGCGAAAGCGACCCAAGTTTTATCAGTCACGCAATCGACTTGGATGAACTGCGAACTTTCCGCGCAAAGTTCAAAGTCATATCGGACATCCAAAGAAAATTCCTTGGACTGTAAAATTTCGTCTGATTGCATTGACGGCTGTACCAAAGTTCGTAAACTTCTCTCACGTTTCATAGGTCGGTCGAGAAAGATTTTTTGTGGGTCTCAATCAAAGTCAATCAACGTAATGAATATTATTGCATTGCCATCTGCAAAGCTGAAGAAGCACAAGACGATCACTGTTGTTGATCGCACCCACTCTCTTCGCCGCGCATATTTTGCAAGTTCCATTTCGCACTCTCGTTGGAATGTCGGAGTGGAATGCGTGATCGCTCAAGTCAATTGGATTGATTGCAAGCGAGATTCTCAACCAGAACAATGGGTGGAAGATGTCGTGATTGCTTGCGCATGTATTCGAGGCGAACAGCAAGCATGGCACCACGTGCAATTTGCAAATACATGGAGACTGCGCGAAGCAGCCGAATTGCGACTCAGCCCAGAAAAAGCAAGCCTCTTGGTCGAGCGTTTCTGGAGGCTTTTACGCACCAATTCCCGTACGGCAAACTCCCAGTGCGCAAACGGACTGCGAATGCAGAATTATCGCGGTGGCCAGATGCTCACGCGGTGGTTGCTCTCGCAGATTTTGACTCAGATCGAAGCACTGCCTTTGGGCTCGAGCGTTGATGCCATTCTTGACACAATGCCCCAATTGCGTACTCTCGGTTGTGACGCTTCCGTTTCCGAACGGGTGCCGCAGGCAACATAGCTCAGTTGGTAGAGCACCGCATTGAAAATGCGGGTGTCCCCGGTTCAAGTCCGGGTGTTGCCATTGGTTCCGAGTGTTGCCATTGGTTCCGAGTGTTGCCATTGGTTTTGGATTGACTGCCTACGCAGTTTTTCCGTATCGCTTGTGGATCGACCGAACGGTCTCCACTCCCATTCCATCAATCGGATAATGCGTTTCCAACGCGCTAGAAAGTTCGTATGAATCAACAACCACGAACAACGCAGGCATTGCCAACACACCACTGCAAAATCTCGATGCGCGTGCAAGATGTCCGGGTGTTGTCGCTGCGATTAATGTTGCATTTTCAATCCGAAGCGGGAAGATTCGAAATTGCCACGCTTGTCGAGCAGTCACGAGTGCAGTTGCTGCCGGATTCACACAAGTGAAATCTGCGTCGAATGATGCGGAGAGCGCGCGATATTGATCGACCCACGCTGCTTCGATGAATTCTGGATCGATGCCAAACATTTCTTCGCACAGAAGTCCGAATGGGCGACCGATCTCGGCTTGGCGAGCCAGGACCGCATCGACTTCGCTTTGTCTCAGCAGTCCTTGTGCAACAAGAAGTTCTCCAAGTCGTGGAATGCGCGGGTGAATATGAATGTTTGTCATAGTTTGGGTCTCTTTCTCATAAGGCTCATCGGATGAGTCAAGGGGCGACTTTCGCAAGCTTGTAAATTTGTTGTAATCGAAACATCATTTGGCGAATACACTCGATTCCGACATAAAAACATATGAATCTGCGAATCAATACGCTTTCAAATCACGCCCAAAGTTGGCTCAAGTCCCCCGCCGCTGCAGGAATGGGGCAAATGTCCAAGCGATTGACTCGTTCGATACCCAATTCGAGACTGCACACATCGCTCCTTCGGGAAGTGTTGCTTGCAAAGCGACTCAGCGCTGAGGGCTTCAGCGTGCGCAGCGAAATCCCCACGCAAGCAGGTCGATCCTGTGATCTTGTCGCAGTCCGAGGATCGCTTGTTTTGCACTTACACGTGAAGTGCATGGACGCAGACGATGATCTGACTCAACCTCGATCGCCGCGGATTCCATCTGCGATTCGATCTCTTGAGAATGTCGATCGCCGACTGTTGATTGAAGTCGAGTGGAAAAATGGATTGAGTTCAAGCGCACTGCGATCAACTGCAGATGCGATGAGAAATTTCCTCGGCCGTGCGGCAGTTGGAGATGAATGCGTCGTGCGAAGTCGAAGCGGTGAAATTCGCGGAAGGTGTCGCGTACGTTCACCGCGTGATACAGGCGGTGTTTCATTGACCAGCGGTATCACCGATGATCATCGACTTGCAGTCGATCGCGTGCGGCGACTTCTGCGCAAAGCGCGCGATCAATTTCTTGCGGGTGGGGAAAATATTATTGTGGTCTTCGGCCCCAAGTCTGCAAAATGGATTTTCTCTCAGGCACTTCTAGGAACACCAGTCGAACGATGGGATGAATATCCACGACGCGGCGAGCGCGTTGCTTTGGGCAATGCAGATGATGGGTTCTGGGCCGGCGCAGGAAAGTCAGGTTGTGCAAGCGGCACTCTCAGTCGAATCGCAGTGTGGGCATCACTCGACTCTGTTCGCGATGATTCGGTCGCATGGATTCGAAGTGGAGTCACCCCCGTCGTTCGTGGCGCATGCGCTGAACTTTTTCGACAAGTCCTGCCCACAAACCGCTAAAGAAAACTATGCGCCGTCGCCGACGAGTCGTTCATGCGGCGGAATACGCTCGACGAAGCTCTCTTTCGGAGGTGGCCAAAGCGCAAGCAAACCTTCGTGAACCGGCAAATCATTCACGGTGAATCGAGACCCCATCGCAATAAGTTGTTCAATATGCCGCCGCCCTAAAGTCACAGTGATGATGCAATTTGTTTCGTCATAATCGCGATTGGTGACGGTCGCACGAGACTCCAGAAAATCGACTGCGCGACCATCACGAAGCGGAATCCGAAGAACCGCCTCACGCATTTCGCCAAGCAAATTCCCGCGAACCATCTTGCGAAGTTCATCGAATCCTGCCGAGTTCAGCGCAGAAACGGCGATGGCAGTTGGTTCTTTCTTGCGCCATTCTTCGAGAGATGGCGGTCGTTCTCCAATGGGACCGACTGCTACCCCCATCTTGTCGATCTTGTTCAGAACAACCAAGCGAGGCTGATTCTTTGCGCCAATCCCGTCGAGAACTTCACGAACAGTCGCAAGTTGTGAATGCGCATTTGGATCTGCCGCATCGACAATCAACAATAACAAATGTGAATGCACAGTCTCTTCGAGTGTCGCACGAAAACTTGCGACAAGATGATGCGGAAGCCGTTGAATGAATCCAACCGTGTCGGAGAGCATCACAATATTGCCACCACCAAGATTCCAAGCCTCCGTTCGAGTTTGGAGCGTCGCGAAAAGTTGGTCATTTGCGAATGCGCCGCCATTTGTCAGCGCATTAAAGAGCGTGCTCTTTCCTGCATTCGTATAACCCACAATTCCAACCGTAAAATGCTCTGCTCGGCGAGTCTGAACTTCGCGCGTCTTTCGCGCTTGCACTTCCGAAAGTTCGCGCTTCAGAGCGACAATGCGCCGCGAAACAAGACGACGATCGATTTCGAGTTGTTGTTCACCTGGACCGCGCGTTCCCACTCCCATCGGCGATCCGCCTGTGACTTGTCCCAAGTGCGACCACATCGCACGCAATCGGGGCGCGGTGTATTCAAGTTGTGCGATCTCAACCTGTAATTGTGCTGCGCGGGATGTTGCTCGATTAGCGAAAATGTCCAAGATCAATTCGCTTCGATCAATCACCTTGCAGCAAAGTTCTTTCTCGATATTTCGAAGTTGACTCGGACTGAGATCATGATCGAACACGACAACTCCCGCACGCAGTTCTTTGACCGCTGCGTTCAATTCCTGAATTTTTCCTTTTCCAAGACATGTTCTTCCATCCATACCGTGGCGATTCTGGATCAGTTGCCCAACGGTCTGCACCCCTGCTGTCTCAGCCAGTGCGCGAAGTTCGCTGAGTGGATCGGGATTATTCAGCGCTGCATCATCAGAACTCAAGATCACCGCGGCCAGAATGGCTCTCTCCGCCTGAATTGATGCGCTTCGCAGACCTGTCTCCATAGTTCAGCAAGTCTACGCATGAACGGCGATACTCTGACACATATGCCGCCGCGAATCATCCTTGGTATCGAAAGCAGCTGTGACGAAACATCCGCGGCGCTTGTCAACATTGATGGCGATCAACTGCGGGTTCTTTCTTGCCGCACAGCTGGACAGGATGATTTACATGCGGAATATCGGGGGGTTGTTCCTGAAATCGCCAGTCGTGCACACTTGGACAGAATCATCCCCGTCATTCGAGGCGCGTGCGCCGATGCCGGCATCAAGATGAATGAAATCACTGGTGTCGCCGCGGGTCATCGCCCTGGATTGATCGGGTCGTTACTTGTTGGAACGAGCACAGCAAAAGCATTCGCATGGTCGCTCGACATTCCTTTCGTTGGAGTCGATCATGTGATGGCGCATCTTGTCGCCGGGCTGCTCGATCAAGTTGGGCTTGAGTGGCCGGCGATTGGACTTGTCGCATCGGGTGGACACACGAGTCTATTTCTTATGCGCTCTCCACTGGAAGCGCTATTGATTGGCGCAACAATCGATGATGCCGCAGGTGAAGCATTCGATAAAGCTGCGTCCATATTGGAACTCGGATACCCAGGCGGCGCGAAACTGGATGCGCTTGCCGAAACTGGTGATGCTGATGCGATTGCACTGCCGATGACAAGGCTGGATAAAGGAGATTTTTCTTTCAGCGGAATCAAGACTGCTCTTGCGCTTGCCGCGAGAGATCCCAAGCATGCTAGAAATTCTGCAGATTTGGCTGCGTCATTTCGTAAAGTTGTCGTCGCACAAATCATTCGCAATTTATCGCTCGCACTAGATGAGCATGCCACACCCTCTTGTTTGATTGGAGGCGGTGTCGCTGCAAATTCACTTTTGCGACGCGAAGCTGCAATCGCATGTGCACAGCGCAGCGTCACACTTCGAATCGCCGATCTTCGATGGTGCACAGATAATGCCGCAATGATCGCTGGCGCAGGCGCATTGAGAATCGCTCGCGGGGAATGCGATGGATGGGATCTTGCTGCACATCCGCTCTCCGAAATCGCTCGGGGCGATCGCGGAGCTCGGAGACGTGGCAGTTGAGCGATCTCCCCTCTGCATCTGATTCGATTTTTATTTCGGGACGACATCCTGTTTCTCTTGATGAAGAACAACTTGTTCGGCAATGCACATTGAAGACTGGACGCGTCTCGGGTCCAGGAGGTCAGCATCGCAATCGAGTCGAGACTGCAATTTTCGTCACGCATAACCCAACGCAAGTAGACGCACAAGGAACCGAGCGTCGTAGTCAAGTTGAAAATCGTCGCGTTGCGATTCGCCGCCTTCGCATTCGACTTGCAGTTCTGGTTCGAACACTCGAAGTCACCGCGGAACATCAACCGAGTGCGCTTTGGCAAAGCAGACGACGGGATCGAAGAATTCAGGTCAGCATTGATCACTGGGACTACGCAATAGTTCTTGCTGAAGCTCTCGATTTAGTCACTGCCTTGAATTTTGATGTCTCTGCAGCGGCAGCAACTTTGGGAGTTTCCATGAGTCAGTTGACTCGATTGATTCGAGAAGACAAATTCGCGGCCGCAAAGTTGAATGCAGGTCGAAAATCAGCTGGACTGGGACCTCTGCGCGACTGATGCGCTTGCTGGCGGAAGATTCACCAAGCGAGAGCGTGCGCTAACCTTCTTTGAATGACTCACAGCGCACAACTTTCGCAACTGATTCAGGACGAACTTCCAAGCCTCATCGCAATTCGTCACGATTTGCACACGCATCCAGAAATTGGTCTGAATGAAACAAGAACTTCGAAAGTGATTCAGCGTGAATTGCATTCTGCCGGGATAAAATTCCAAAGTGGATTGGGCGGAGGAACAGGAGTGATCGCACAACTCCCTGGCCTAGGCGATAAGTCAATTGGGTTGCGAGCTGATATTGATGCACTTCCGATCATCGAAGAGACGGGACTTTCATACTCATCACAATCCCCTGGAATTATGCATGCATGTGGTCACGACGGACATACCACGATACTTCTAGGTGTCGCTCGTGTGCTGGCAAAGTTGGCGAAGATCGCGCCTTTGCCCCGCCCAGTCACTCTGCTCTTTCAACCTGCAGAAGAAAATCTCGGCGGTGCAACACGCATGATCGCCGATGGTTGCTTGACTGGCCTGCTCGGTCCTTCGATCAGTGAGATGTACGGATTGCATTGCTGGCCGTGGCTTCCAGTCAATTCCATTGGAGTTCGAAACGGACCACTTCTCGCTTCGACAGATTATTTTTCAATCACTGTGCATGGACGCGGTTCTCACGCCGCGTGGCCGCATTTATCAAATGACCCAGTGATCGCCATGGCCGCAATTATCACTGCGCTCCAAACGGTCGTGAGTCGAAACACAGATCCCAACGACGCAGTGGTTGTCTCTGTATGTGTCGTCATGGCAGGACATGCGTTTAATGTTATTCCTCAAGATGGGGCGCTTGAAGGAACGATTCGGACACTCAACGAACAGGTCCGTACGAACACGATCAAGCGAATCGAAGAAATTGTCGATCACGCTGCGAGAATGCATGGTTGCACTGCAGATACAAAAATTTCTTCGGGATGCCCACCAACTGTGAATTACCCCACTGCGACGGATGCAGTCCGATGTGCGGCGCTTCAGATTCCTGCAGCTCAACTTGTTGAAATGGAAAATCCGTTCATGGGCGGAGAGGATTTCGCCTTTTATGGCAAAGAGATTCCTACAAGTTTTTTTCTGCTTGGAATACAAGATCCAAGTCGCCCAAGCATGCCAGCCTTGCATCATCCATCTTTTAACTTCAACGATGATGCAATTTCGACAGGCGTAGAAGCATTCTGCCGACTTGCGATTTCCGATTCTTGAAGATTTAATTTGGATTTCAGGTTTTTCGTGTTCTAATAACCTCAATCAAGCATTATCCCATGAATAAAAATATTTTTCGATCTCTCTCTCTGTTGTTCGTTCAATTGACCGTCATCTCTGCTGGTTCGTCAGCTGCGCAGATCCAGCCAAATGATCCCGCACCAATCGAAATTCGCACGGTGGCTCGAGTTGACTCGCCACTGGTGCGCAGTCAAGATCAAACACTCATTCCAAAGCATCTTCGTGAATCTGTTACTGCGATAACGATCGATGAGTCGAAATGGAAAGCACTCAGTGCTCATGGTGATGTGCTGATCGAATCCGTTCCATTTGGACCATCCCAAACTCACTCTTTGATTATGCATCGAGCCGATCCATTTGAGAATCATCCGCGAATCGTTGGCGCAACGATCGCAGCAAATGGCATGGTCATCGAAACTCCAATCGCGATTCCAGCGATCGACTGCTATGTCGGATCACTCTTCAATGATCCAGAGTCTCGCGTGCTGCTTTCTCGCGGCGATGGTTTTCTTGTTGGATATGTTCAGGCAAATGGAAAGACATGGATTGTGTCCAACGAACGCGTAGGTGGCAATGGACCGATCGTCTCCTATGGAATGGATGATGTTCCGCCAGGAACATTTGATGTCCCAAAGTGGACTTGCGAAGCGCTTCAGCCACCTGATTCGGTTGCAGGCGCTGGCTCCGAAGGTGGCATCGCCGATTCGATGCAGCCCTGTTGGCAATCGCGAATTGCAATCGATACGGATCTTGAGTTTCTCGCACTCTTTGCAAACAATCAAGCAGCTGCGATTGGATATGTCGGAACACTCTTTGCGGCACTTTCGGATATTTATTCTCGCGATACATATTTGCGACCAGGTATGGGATCGTTGCGACTCTGGACGAATGGCACTGACCCTTGGAATGCGACAAGCACTTCAAATCAGCTCACAGAATTTCGCGACTTCTGGGAAGCCCAACCCGAGACATCACCACGTGAATCTGCGGCATTACTTTCTGGTCGTGGACTTGGCGGAGGGGTTGCGTGGCTGAACTCGGGATGTGGTTCATTTGCGTACTCCGTTTCTGCCAATCTTGCTGGTTCTTTTCCATATCCCTTGCTCGACAACAACAATTCGAACTGGGACATCATGGTGGTCGCTCACGAACTTGGCCACAACTATGGTGCGCCCCATACTCATAACTACACGCCACCAGCAGATGGTTGCGGATCGAGTCCGCAAGATTGTTCCGCAGCGACGAATGATCTTGGAACGATCATGAGTTATTGTCATATCTGCCCAGGCGGTATGGCGAATATGAATTTGTATTTTCACGCGCTTAATGTTGGATCGATTCAGGCGTATTTGCAATCTGCTGCTTGCCCTTTCTCTGCTGCAGCTCAACCAGCGATGGCCGTACCTGAGCGTATGAGCGCAGTTCCTGGAACCACAATCGATATCGACGTGATGGGCAACGACGTGAAATTCAATTGCGAAACTATTTCATTGCTTGGAATCACTCAGCCTGGTCAAGGTTGCTCGGCGGTGATCGTTGTTGGCGCTGGACCAAGCGGGCGAAACATTGTGCGATTCACTTCTCCAAACCTTGCTGCAACCACTGTTACTTTCAATTACACAATTGCAGAATTAAGCGGCACTCAAGCAACTGCAACTGTGACCATCGATCTCACACCAATGCGTTTGCCTGAAAATCCAACTGGTGACACGCCAGGAATGGCGACTCAGTACTACATCCTGAACGCACCTGCTGTCCTTCCAAATTTTAATGCACTCACTCCATATAGCACAACCAGCGTTGCACAAATGAATTTCGATAGCACAGGCGGAAACTTTGCAACAAGCAATCGAGCAGATGAAGTCGGCGCGGTCTTCACTGGTTGGCTGAATGTTCCTACTGCGGGAACATGGACGCTCTATACGAATTCGGATGACGGATCTCGGCTGCTTATTGGAACAACTCAAATTGTGGCCAACGATGGACTGCATGGGATGGTTGAAAAAAGTGGGACCGTCGATCTTGCCCCTGGCAAGCATGCTCTGCGTATCGAATTCTTCGAAAATGGTGGCGGCGCAGGTTTACTCGTCTCGTGGTCTGGGCCAAATACTTCGAAGGCTCTCATCCCTTCGAGCGGACTCAGTAAAGGCGGCACCATCAACCGTGCAGACATCAATAGGGATGGCAGCGTTGGCGGTCCAGATTTGACAGCGCTCTTGTCAGCATGGGGTACGAATGATTCGAATACAGATATCAATCAGGACGGAACCGTCAATGGCTCCGACATGACAAACTTGCTTACGGCATGGTCGAACTGAACCGCGCGAAAAAAGTGAAACTGTTTTCTTTAATCAGTTTTTCTTAACTCACTTGGCCAAGACTGTGGCCTTGGCTTCGATCTTGGCAATGAGTTCGTTCCAACTTGCGTCGAACGAATCGCGACCTTCGATCTGAAGTTCCTTGCCACATGCATCCAAGTCGACGCCAGCTTTCTTCACCGCATCGAGCGTGTTCTGCCACGAAGTATCACCTGGTGCAAGCACATTCTTGATCGCTGCGCCTTTGCTTAGGGCAATGAGCGTTTCCTCTGGCATTGTGTTGACCGTGCGAGGCGAAGCAAGACCTTCAACATACAAAGTCTGCGGAAGCGCTGGATCTTTCGTACTTGTGCTTGCATAAAGCAAGCGTTGAGGTCTCGCGCCTTTCGCTTCAAGGGCAAGCCATCGATCGGATGCATAGAGCGCGCAGTATGCGTTGTAGCACTGACGGCTCACTGCGATTCCAACAGTATTTTTCAATTCCGCAGGCAACTTTGGCGCGGTTTTGCGATCCCATCGTGAAACGAAAAGACTTGCGACGCTCGACACAGCGCCAAGTGGCAGTCCCGCAGCAGCACGTTTTTCAAGACCACGCAGATAAGCATCTGATGCAGCATCGAAGTGCGCTTTGGAAAAGAGCAGCGTGACATTGACCGAGATTCCGTCTGCGATCAAATCAACAATCGCAGGAATTCCTTCTGGAGTCCCTGGAACTTTGATGAACAAGTTTGGACGCTTCGCCCGCGCATGCAGGTCGCGCGCTTGTGCAACCGTTGCCATCGTGTCGTTGGCCAAGAGTGGAGAAACTTCGAGAGAAACCCATCCATCGATTCCGCCAGTGCGGTCGTAAATAGGTTTGAAGAGATCACATGCTCGGATCAGATCTGAGATTGCGCATTCGAAGAAAATCTGCTCAGACTTCATTCCCTTGGACATCAATGGACGAATCTGGGCGTCATAATCGCTGCTGCCAACAATTGCCTTCTCAAAAATCGATGGGTTGGATGTCAGGCCAACCACGGAAAGATCTTTGATCCAAGTTGCCAACTGACCAGAGTCGAGCAATTTTCGAGTGATGTTGTCGAGCCAGATGGATTGGCCGGTCATGGCAAGTAAAGCAGTTGAGCGCATTTGCAGAATCTCCTTAGTGTTGATGTGCTGATTGAATCGAAGATATAAGCATAACGAAAATTGATTTGAGAAACACTAAGAATCCATCAAGAGTCGATTGCGGCATATTTTTTCACAAGCTCACTGCTATATTCGTGCAATGACAACTGCACAATCCTCCCCTGCCCACGCCGTCCGCACTCCTCTGAACAGCCTTCCACAATGGAAAGCGTTGCAGGCACATTATTCTCAGCAAGCGAATGCGCATTTGCGTGACATGTTTAAAAGCGATGCCGCACGTGCAAAATCTCTCAGCATCGAAGGTCCTGGAGATATGTTCATGGATTATTCCAAGCAGCGTGTCACCACGCAGACTATGGAACTGCTGCTCAGTCTCGCAGACGCGAGTGGATTGCGAACGCACATCGATGCGATGTTTCGTGGAGACAAGATCAATGTGACTGAAGATCGTGCGGTGCTGCATGTCGCACTTCGCGCACCGCGCACAAGTCGCATCATGGTCGATGGTGTTGATGTTGTTCCTGCCGTCCACGAAGTTCTCGATCGAATGGGTTCTTTCGCCGAGTCCATCCGCAGCGGTGCATGGAAGGGTCATACTGGAAAGCGCATTCGAAATGTCATCAACATCGGCATCGGTGGCAGTGACTTGGGGCCTGCAATGGCGTATGACGCTCTGTGCGCTTACACCGCACGTGACATTTCATTCCGCTTTGTGTCGAATGTTGACGCAACAGATTTTGCAGAGAAGACGCGAGACTGCGATCCTGCTGAGACTCTCTTCATTGTCTGCTCGAAAACCTTTACCACGCTCGAGACAATGACCAATGCGAACACGGCGCGTGACTGGGCGCTGAAGGCACTCGGTGGCGATATTGCCGCGGTTGCAAAGCATTTTGTTGCGGTTTCAACCAATGCAGAAAAGGTGAAAGCCTTTGGAATCGACACTGCAAATATGTTTGGCTTCTGGGATTGGGTCGGCGGGCGATACTCGATGGATTCTGCAATCGGACTCTCGACGATGGTTGCAGTTGGACCTGCAGCTTTCAAGGAAATGCTTGGAGGTTTCCACGAAATGGATGAACATTTCCGAACGACTCCATTTGCAAAGAATCTTCCGGTGCTGATGGCGCTTGTTGGAATTTGGAATACGAATTTTCTGGGAGCGCAGACTCTTGCGGTTCTTCCATACGATCAATACCTCGATCGATTCAGTTCGTATCTGCAACAACTTGAAATGGAATCCAACGGCAAGCATGTCACGCTTGATGGGACTCGCGTGCAGTGGTCCACATGCCCCGCTGTTTGGGGTCAGCCTGGAACGAATGGTCAGCATGCGTTTTATCAAATGATCCATCAAGGAACGCCGCTTGTTCCATGCGACTTTATTGCTTTCTGCGAACCGCTCAATCCAATCGGCAAGCATCAAGATTTGTTGATCGCCAACGTGCTTGCACAAGCGGAAGCGTTGGCATTCGGCAAGACTTTGAGTGAAGTTGAAGCGGAAGGTTCTGCTCCATGGCTTGCTCAACATCGCGAGTTTGATGGCAATCGACCTTCAACAACAATCTTGTGCCCCAAACTGACGCCCGCAACTTTGGGCAGGCTCATTGCGTTGTACGAGCACAAAGTTTTCGTGCAAGGAACGATTTGGGGAATCAACTCGTTCGATCAATGGGGCGTTGAACTCGGCAAAGTTTTGGCACAGCGAATCATTCCAGAACTTTCTGGCGCTGCACCAAAGCCCGCGCATGACTCGAGCACTCAGCAGTTGATTGGCCGATATCGCGCGGGTCGCGGCCGATAGTCGCTGTCGAAAGTCGCATGCGAGAGCTGCCTCGTTACAGGAGGTTGACTTCTTTATGCGGTTGGCATTGATCGCGAGAGTTGTTGAACGGATTCGATTACAGCATTTGCTGCGGAGATAATTTCTGTATTTGTTGTATTGCGAGAAATCGAAAACCGCACAGCTCCATGAGCGATTTCTGGTGGGATTCCCATTGCTAACAAAACTGGCGATGGATCCAGCGATCCAGATGAGCACGCCGCTCCCGCTGATGCTGCGACTCCATGCCTTGCGAGATTCATAAGCACAGCTTCGGCTTCTAGATTTGCAAATGCAATGTTGCTCGTATTCCACACACGAAGATTCTGACTCGTCAGAATGATTGCATTTGGGATTCCCGCGCAAACCAACTCTTCGAATCGATTGCGCAGTGATTCGAAATGCAACCATGGATTGGGCGTCTGATTCAGCCAAATCTCCGCCATTTCTGCGGCGACTCCCATCCCGATGATTCCCGAAACATTTTCAGTGCCTCCGCGGCGATCTCGTTCCTGTGGACCGCCGATGATTGCCGATCGCAGCATGGTGCCGCGACGACAGTACAAAGCGCCAACTCCCTTTGGTCCTTGAAATTTGTGAGCAGATAATGTGAGCAAATCAACTTCGATCGACGACAAGTCGGTTGGCATTCGTCCGACCCACTGCGTCGCATCTGTATGAAAACGAACTCCATACTGACGGCACATCGATCCCAATTGCGCAATCGGCTGCAGAACTCCGGTCTCATTGTTCGCCCACATCACAGAAACAATTGCAATTTCTTTTGCACGTTTCTGAAGTAAATGCTCGAGAGTCTTTGGGTCTATGACTCCATCTCGACCACCTTCCAGCCATACAACTTCTGCTCCTTCATTGGCAAATCGATTTACCAATTCTTGTGCGCATTCTCGAACCGCGCTGTGTTCGAAGCGAGTTGTCACGATGACCTTACGCAATCCAGCACCGGCTGCGAGATATCCGCCCAGCGATCCAGCCAACGCAAGATTGCACGATTCTGTTCCGCCCGAAGTCAAAATAATCTCGCGTGGCGCACACCCGACGAGTTGCGCGATTTGTTCCCGTGCATGCTCGACTGCCTGTCGAGCGCGCTCTCCGTCGGCATAGAGACTCGACGGATTCCCCCAATTTTCACGCAATGATTCTTGAATTGCCAAGACGACCTCTTCGGCAGGTCGAGTTGTCGCATTATTGTCCAGATAGATCACAGTTTCACCTGCACTGGGTCTTCACCGCCTCGACCTTCACTTCCATCTAGTCCATCTGGTCCATCTGGTGCAAGTGGGCGGTGATTGAGATTTGATTTCAGCATCAAAATCTTCTCGTACGAAAGCGAGCGAATGCGGGCGAGAGGAATCGAACCTCCACGGGTTTTACCCCACAAGAACCTGAATCTTGCGCGTCTGCCAATTCCGCCACGCCCGCGACGGTTGGACATTGTAGCACTCTCTGAATTTGATGAATTTTGCGGAATACTGTTGAAATATTTGGAATTATAAAAATAGTCGTTCGACGCCCTGGCCCCTGTTGAATGTGTGTTGAATGTGTGTTAACTGTGTTTCACTTTGTGTTAACTGTGTTTCACTTTGTGTTAACTGTGTATCACTTTGTGTTCAACATGCGTCGACCGACTTCAAATTTCAACTGCGAGATCTTGCCTCGGAGGCAAGCACGTGTTCATGATGAACAACGCGAAGCCTCCGAAGCGAAATCTTCGATTTTCTACCGAATCACTCCCCGCCACGAGGCGTTCGAGGTGTGATCGCCGCATCTGGATTGAGTGCACGCTTGGCAATGATCCCACTGCGAATCTCCGCCGCAAGATCGGGATTTTCGCGAATGAACTGCTTCGATGCTTCGCGACCTTGTCCCAAACGAACATCGCCATAGCTGAACCAAGATCCGGCCTTGTCGACAACTCCATGATTCACCGCGAGATCGATGAGATCTCCCGAGACGCTGATTCCTTCGTTGAACATAATGTCAAATTCTGCTTCACGGAATGGGGGTGCAATCTTGTTCTTAACCACCTTTGCGCGCACGCGATTTCCAACATTGTTCTCACCATCTTTGATCGCGCCAATACGGCGAATATCGATGCGAATGGTCGAATAGAACTTGAGCGCGCGTCCACCCGTCGTTGTTTCGGGACTGCCGAACATCACGCCAATCTTCTCGCGCAACTGATTGATGAAGATCACGATCACTTCGCTTTTGGCAATAGCACCAGTCAACTTTCGCATCGCCTGACTCATCAATCGAGCCTGCAATCCAACGTGACTATCACCCATTTCTCCTTCGATTTCCGCGCGTGGAATCAGCGCAGCAACCGAATCAATGACGATGACATCGACTGCATTTGATCGCACAAGAAGTTCACAGATTTCCAAAGCTTGTTCGCCAGTATCGGGTTGTGAAATGAGCATCTCCTCCAAATCAACTCCCAACCGCTTTGCCCACGATGGATCGAGAGCGTGCTCGGCGTCAATGAATGCAGCGTTGCCACCATTCTTCTGCGCGTTGGCGATCACCGTCAGCGCGAGCGTGGTCTTTCCCGAAGATTCTGGGCCAAAGATTTCGACGATGCGTCCCTTTGGAAGTCCACGACCTCCCAGAGCGAGATCGAGACTCAATGTCCCAGTGCTGATGCCCTGGATGTCCGGAAGATTGTCGCCGACGAATCGCATGATCGATCCCTTGCCGAATGCCTTCTCGATCTGTCCCACTGCGGCTTCGAGTGCGCGCGTTCGACCAGCAGATTCTGCTGCGGTTGCTTTCGCAGCAGCTGCCGCCGCGGCTGTTTGCTTTGTATTCGCAGCCGGTCCAGTTGCATTCCCATTTGAATTTGCGTTCTTTGTTTCCATGGGTGTATTTGTATCTGAGCTCCTCCCTTCTGACTTGTCTGATTTTCCATCAGTGGGCTTTGCCGTGGCCGTGGCCGTGCCTGAAGTGGCTGTGGCTGAAGTGGCTGTGGCTGAAGTGGCTGTGCCTGAAGTGGCTGTGCCTGAAGTGGCTGTGGCTGAAGTAGCCGCAGCCGGCGTAGTGGTCACGGTCCTTGCCTGAGTCGTCGCAGATGCGGCGAGCGAAACAGTTGCTGGGTTAGAGGTGCTGACGGGGGACTTTGTTGCGATGCTTCCGTTTGAAATCATTTTGGATTCCTTTCCGCCTCTTTCACTTATCCACGCTGGATAAGCACTGATTGAGGCATCCTTGCTTCGTTTGGTGTTTGTACGGTATAGATAGTATCGGTTGCTGTCAAGGTTTGTTCGGATTTTTTTAGGGTCTATTTATGCGATACCGTTCAACCAACACAATAACCACCCGCAGGCAAGCAAATCAATTCACTCCCTTTTTTCTTGTCCAAGCAGTCCGATAATAACTCAAAATCCAACCCAATTCCCCTTGTACGCTTTCACCATCGAAAAAATATTCATCTCGGTGAATCACCCATTGCAAAATCGAAAGCCAGAACACTATGAATGATGCGAACGAACTCCCGCGCACCTGCGACCGATGCAAATCTTCCGAATTATTTACAACTCAAGCCAGCAGCGGCGGTGGCTATGCGCCAAATTACTTGCCGCAACTTGGCACGAAATGGTTTTCCACTCCAAACTTCGATGTCGTCGTTTGCGAAAAGTGTGGACTGACACAATTTTTCACCCCCGCCGAAAATCGCGCAAAACTTTCCACGAGCAGTAAGTGGCGAAAACTTTGAATCCATAATTCGAATAAAACTTCGAATCAATAATTTGGCGTTGGCGCTTTGAACTGAGACATATCAACGGAGCGAAACCAATCAATCGTTCGCTTCAATCCAACTTCCAGCGGAACCTTCGGCTCCCACTTCAGCACGCTGCGGGCAAAAGAAATATCCGGGCAACGCTGCTTGGGATCATCCTGCGGAAGAGGACGTGCAACTTCAATCTTCGCAGCACCTCCCACCAACCGCACAACATGTTCTGCCAATTGGCGAATTGTAAATTCCACGGGGTTACCAATATTCACTGGCCCTGTGAAATCATCTGAAGTATTCATGGCGCCCACCAGTCCGTCAATCAGATCGTCGACATAACAGAATGATCGACTCTGCTTGCCATCGCCATAAATTGTCAATGGCTCTCCCGCGACTGCTTGCCGAATGAAATTACTGACCACGCGCCCATCGAATGGATGCATTCTCGGCCCGTATGTATTAAAAATTCGCACCACTTTGATGCGCATTTTGTGCACGCGGCGATAGTCGAACATCAGCGTTTCAGCGGCGCGCTTCCCTTCGTCATAGCACGATCGCGGACCGATCGGATTCACATTGCCGCGATAACTCTCGACCTGCGGGTGCACATCAGGATCGCCATAGACCTCGCTTGTCGACGCTTGCAGCACGCGCGCATTCAATCGCCTGCCCAATCCAAGCGCATGCATCGTTCCAAGCACGCTTGTCTTCATCGTCTTGATCGGGTTGTATTGATAGTGACCAGGCGCAGCTGGGCATGCAAGGTTGTAAATCTCATCGACCTCAAACTTGAATGGTTCGGTGACATCATGAAGAACGAAATGAAAGTTCGGCTTCTGCAACAAGTGCTCGATGTTCAATTTCTGGCTCGTAAAAAGGTTGTCCAAACAAACAACTTCATCCCCCTGCGCAACCAATCGATCGCACAAATGCGAACCAAGAAAGCCTGCGCCACCTGTGACAAGAATTCGTTTGCTCATTGGCACACAAGTCTAGCAAATGCGATACTGCCCCCCACATGTCTCCCCGATCAAAAACGCGTTTGGTTTTCGCCGCCATGACTGGAACAAGTATCGACGGCATCGATACTGCTGCAGTTCGAATCTCTGGTCGCGGATTGAAAGCGCGTGCGACACTCCTGGGACAAGTCAGCGCACCTTTGGGCGAATTGACCGCGCGACTTCGCGCCGCACAAAGACAAGAACCGCTGACCGCTGGTGCATTCACTGCACTTGCAAGAGATTTGGCGCTCGCGCATTTGCCGCCGCTTCGCGAACTTACAAAGGTCCATGGCAAGCCAGATCTGATCGCGCTGCACGGTCAAACGCTCTTTCATAAACCCCCGCTTTCGCTGCAATTGATTGATGCATCAATTGTCGCACAAGATTTTGGTTGTGCCGTTGTCAGCAATCTTCGCGCTGCGGATCTTGCTGCGGGCGGACAAGGTGCGCCGATCACACCACTCTCGGACTGGATGATGTTTCGCTCGAAAGCATCATGCAGAGCTGTCGTCAATCTTGGTGGGTTTTCTAACGCGACCATTCTTCCCGCAGAACCACGCGCGACTGGCAATTCAGTTTTCAATCCTGCCGACAAACGCGCCGCATGGATTGATGGCATCCGCGGATTCGATCTCTGTTTATGCAATCAACTGCTCGATCATATTTCTCGAACGATGGCGAATATTCCATTTGATCAAGATGGACGGCTCGCACTTTCTGGTCGTGTGAATCCTTTGGCTCTCAAACCTCTGCACACTCTTCTCGATCAACAACGCAAATCAGGACGATCACTTGGAACAACAGACGAAATCGTGGCGCAAGCTTCAGCGCATCTTTCTGGTTTATCGCCTTCTGATGCGCTTGCAACCGCAGCGCAAGCAATCGCACAAGCTATCTCTCAGGCGATTGGCGAAACGATCCCCGCAAATCAACGCACTTCCCGCGTGCTTGTGCTTTTCGCTGGAGGCGGAGTGCGAAATGCAGGGTTGATGAGTGCGATGCGCCTTGCCATAAAATCCGGCAGCTCTTGGAAGGGTTCAGTGCGAACAACCGACGAATATGGCGTGCCAAGCGATGCTCGAGAAACCACTGCCATGGCTCTTTTAGGGATCCTCGCAGCAGACGGAGTCTCCATCACACTGCCAGCGGTGACCGGCAGACAGGCGATCCGAGCCATTGATGGCGCTTTCTTGCTTGTTCCGTAAAATCAATTCACTCAATCTTCACACAAGTTCGATGCGTCGAAGTGTCGCAAACCTCATAATGCCCCTCCACCCATGGAAGGATTGAATTGATGATCAACACAAATAGAACTGCGCTTGTTGTAGAGGATGAACCGGAAATTGCTGATCTTGTGAAGTTTCATCTCGAGCGCGAAGGCGTTGATGTGACGATCACTCGATCCGGGCGACGCGCGCTCGAACTTGCACGCAAATCGATTCCTGATTTGCTCGTACTTGATTTGATGTTGCCAGATCTTGACGGACTTGAAGTCTGTCGTCGACTGAAAGAAAACGACGAGACCAAAAAAATTCCAGTTGTCATGCTGACTGCGCGTGGAAGTGAAGCAGACATTGTTGCGGGAATTGAAATGGGCGCTGACGATTATGTCACCAAGCCATTCAGTCCACGCGTTTTAATGGCGCGCCTGCAAAATGCAATGCGAAAGCACGGCATTCCTGGAGTCGAACAACATGATGGCGTCTTGGTGCGTTGCGGCGGAAAGTTGACTATTGACAAAGAACGACACGTTGTGATTTGCAACGGAGAAACGATCTCGCTGACAATCACAGAATTTGAAATGCTCTTTATGCTTGCAAAGCGACCAGGATTTGTTCGCACGCGCGATCAAATTATCTCGACCGTGCATGGCCCACTGACCGTTCTGTCGCAGAGAACAATCGATGTCCACATCACTGCAATCCGCAGAAAAATGCAAGATTTGGGTGATTCCATCGAGACGGTGCGCGGCGTGGGCTATCGATTCTCTGATGGCGAAAAGGAATAGCCGCTCCCGACATCCCTCGCCAACGGATACCTTGGGACATACCAATGGTTCCGCCGAATTCGATCTCCTTGCTTCGTTTGCTTCGTCTTTGTGCATCGATCATTTTTGTCGCATCAGCAATTCTTGCACTTTGCGGGATCTCTGTCATTGCAAGCGTCATTGGCATGCTCACGATGGGTGTGATTTTGGCTCACGCAACGCAAACGATCAATCGCCACCGCGTGGATCAGATGTATGCACTGCTTGCGCGGATTGGTGATGGCGAACTTGGTGCCACGCTTGAAGATTCGGATGACGAATTGGTCTTGAGAATGCAGCGCGGAATCGCTCGCGCGCAGCGTGGTTATGCCGAAGCGCTTGCACGGGCGGAGATCGAACGCGACGAACTTCAAACTCTCCTTGGTGCAATTCAGACTGGCCTCATTTCGCTTGACGCTCAAATGCGCTTTCGAAGTGCGAACGAAGTTGCCGAAAAAATGCTGGGATTGGATTCGCGCGAATACCGCGGACGACTTCTGGCAGAGGTGATCCGCCAACCAGAATTGCTGCGATTTGCGGAAGAATCGCTCACTGGCAGCGTCGCTGCAACGCGTGAAATCAAACTCTCAGGTGGTTCCGTTGAATCCATTTTCGTCGCAGCAGATCCACTAAAAAACTCCTCAGGAGGGAACGACGGCCTCTTGTTAGCACTCGATGACGTCACCAAAATTCGGCGCTTAGAAAATGTGCGAACAGACTTTGCTGCAAATGTCTCGCATGAACTGCGCACGCCAATCACCAATATCAAGGGATATCTGGAGACTCTGATGCAAGTCGGATCGGAAGATCCCGTACAAGTCGCTCACTTTCTTGGCGTGATGCATCGAAATACGATCCGTCTTTCCACGCTTGTTGAGGACATTCTGCTTCTTGCGTTTTTGGATCAACCCAAAGCAATATCGCAATTGGAATTTGTCAGCATTGATGCACTCAGCGTGGTGCGTGATGCCACGGAACAAGTCGAAATTGTCTGCGCAGCAAAACAGATGGTGCTTGAAATCAAAATCAATCCAAATCTGTGCTTTGTTGTCAACGCGGGATTGATCTCCCAAGCACTTCTGAATCTGGTCTCAAACGCGCTCAAATATTCTCCGCCCAATACAAGGGTCACTATTTCTGCCCAACTCGAGGATGGTCACATCGAACTGCGCGTGAGTGATGAAGGACCTGGAATCGATGCTCTCCATCTCCCACGATTGTTTGAGCGTTTTTACAGAGTCGATACTGCTCGCAGTCGCGAACTCGGTGGCACAGGTCTTGGCCTTTCCATCGTCAAGCACATCGCAATGATTCATGGGGGCTCCGTCAGCGTCAACTGCCCCAAAGAAGGCGGAACTGTGTTTTCGATGCGAATACCGCAGGTATCTGAAGAGGGATAGCGCCCACTTCACAGATTCTGAACGCAATCTGAACATTCATCTCCGATACTTCTACTCATGCAACAGAACAATATGAAACACGACGCTCAACCCCGTTTACTCCGCACGCTTGCAAAGTGCTCAGCGTTCATTGTTCTCGCATCAACGGCATCAATTCTTGTCGCGGCGAATCAAGACGCGCCTGTAAATCTTGCTGCAATGAAGGGATCGATTCGAATCGACGGCTCCTCAACGGTTTATCCGATCACCGAAGCTGTCGCAGAAGAGTTTTCCAAAGTAGCACCAAAGGTCAATGTCACTGTTGGAATTTCAGGAACTGGCGGAGGCTTCAAACGATTCTGTGCTGGCGAAACTGCAATCTCAGATGCGTCGCGACCAATTACTCCAAGCGAAGTCGCACTCGCTGCCACAAATAAGATCGAGTTCATCGAGATACCGATTGCATACGACGCACTCTCGATCGTGGTCAATCCGAAAAACGATTGGATGAAGAGTGTCTCAGTGGCACAATTGAAACAAATTTATTCCACCGGCGGACCAAAAACTTGGAAGGAAATCGACCCAACGTGGCCCGACCGAGCCATGAAAATCTACTCTCCAGGAACAGATTCTGGAACTTTTGATTATTTCAAGGAAGCAATTGTCGGCAAAGAAGGCAAAGTTCGCTCAGATATAAGCGTCTCCGAAGATGACAATGTTCTTGTTCTGGGAGTCAGTGGCGACCAAGATGCAATTGGATTCTTTGGCCTTGCATACTTTGAGGAGAACAAAGACAAACTCCGCTCCGTGCCTGTGATCGGCGCATCTGGTTCGCCAGTTGCTGCTCAAACATCGACGGTCAACGATGGAACATATCCCCTCTCGCGCCCACTCTTTATTTATGTGAACTCGAAGAGCGCAAGCAAACCCGAAGTCGTCGCATTCATCGAGTTTTATCTCAACAAAGCTGATGCACTTATCGGCGAAGTGGGCTACGTCATCTTGCCTGCTGACATTCTCGCCAAGTCCAACGCAAACTGGAAAGCACGCCGACTCGGAACGCAGTTCGTCAAGGACGATAAAAAAGTCGATGGGTCGTTTTCAACAATCTATAAGTAATCAAATTTTTCGAAGTATTCCAGGCATTTTGCCATCGGATACTCTTGGTGGCAATTCCATATGACCTCGATCGCAGCTCGAACCGCAGCAGAAATTTCCCAGCGCGGACGAATTCGCTCTGCTGCATTTCATGGTTTGTTTGAAGGCTCGATTAAAGTCATTTTGATCGCACTCACGCTTCTCAGCGTGCTGACAACAGTTGTAATCATCGCCGTCTTGGTCAAAGAGAGCATTGGGTTTTTTACGATGGCGGATCATCCAGAGATTTCTCTCTGGAGTTTTTTCACTGGCACCGAATGGAGCCCACTCCTTGGAGCCAAGCCCCTCTTTGGTGTTCTGCCACTCATCTCTGGAACGCTCCTCGTCACGGCGATCGCTGGGATTTTCGCGATGCCTGTCGGACTACTGACTGCGGTCTTTCTCAGTGAATATGCCTCGCCTCGAACACGATCAATTCTGAAATCCGTCCTCGAAGTTCTCGCCGGCGTGCCAACCGTCGTGTATGGATTTTTCGCACTCACATTTATCACGCCATATCTCTTGCAACCACTTTCATCATCTTTCGGCACATATAACGCGATGGGCGCAGGCATCGCAGTTGGCATAATGATTCTGCCGATCGTCTGCTCACTCTCCGAAGACGCGCTGCGCGCTGTCCCGCAATCTCTGCGAGATGGTGCCTATGCGCTTGGCGCGACAAAGTTTGATGTCACGGCGAAAGTTGTGATTCCCGCAGGACTTTCTGGCGTCGTCGCAGCATTTCTTCTTGCGTTGACACGCGCAATCGGCGAGACCATGATCGTCGCTCTTGCTGCGGGCGGCTTGGCGCAATTGACCGTGAATCCAAGTCAACAAGTGCAGACAATGACTGCGTACATGGTGCAGATTTTCCTTGGTGATGCGCCTGCAGCCGGAGTCGAATATCGATCAAGTTATGCCGTCGCATTCACGCTGTTTCTGATCACCTTCATCATGACGTGGACGGGCGCGATCATCTTGAAGCGATATCGCGAGGAATACGAATGAAAACTGGACGCACCATTCCTCAAGCGAAGCGGATCCTCTCCAATCGATTGATGTGGGCGGCTTGTCTTGGCGCGACAACAATCGCTGTTCTTGTTCTTTCTGCACTGCTGATCACGATTGCAATCGAAGGAACTGGAGCACTTTCATGGTCTTTCTTGACATCATTCGCTTCGCGTAAACCTGCGCAAGCGGGAATCATCGCTCCACTCATGGGCTCGATCTGGGTTTGCGCAATCTGCGCGATCGTTGCGATTCCAGTTGGCATCGGCACTGCAATCTATCTGGAAGAATATGCGCGTCGCTCGAGAATCAAGAGCCTGATCCAACTGAACATCTCAAACCTTTCTGGCGTGCCAAGCATTGTCTATGGAATCTTGGCACTCGTCGCATTCGTGCGATTCTTTGGAATTCGATCCGCCGACGATGCCTGGACATTTGGAAATGCAGAAAGTATTTTTTATCTGCAGATTCCATTTGGTCCAAGCGTGATTGCAGGCGGATTGACGCTCGCATTGGTCGTCCTGCCGATCATGATTATCTCCAGTCAAGAAGCGCTCAGATCTGTTCCGCAATCGCTGCGTCAAGCTGCCCTTGCGCTTGGATCAACACAGTGGCAAGTTGTTTGGCATGTGACTCTTCCTGCAGCACTTCCGACGATCATGACTGGCGCCATTCTTTCGATGAGCCGCGCAATCGGCGAAGCGGCACCCCTGCTGGTCATCGGCGGATTCTTGCTTGTCTTTCAAACTCCAGCCAATCTCATGAGTGATTTCACAGTCCTTCCACTGCAGATTTACAACTGGGCCGGAAGACCACAAAGTGATTTTCACAAGATTGCTGCTGCTGCGATCATTGTCCAACTTGTTGTATTGCTTGCGTTCAACACGATTGCAATCATCATCCGTCAAAAACTCCAACGACCACTGCAGTCATGAAGGCCATACCCTCTCCCGAGACGAACATGGAACAACCGACGACGACATCCACTTCTCATTCACACTCTGGATCGCCGACGATCGGCGAGCCAATGACACTGCGTAACGACACTGCTATTGAAATGCAAAATTTGTCTGCGTGGTATTCCAAAAATCAAGTTCTGCACGCAATCGATCTCGATATCGCTGCCAAGCAAGTCTGCGCATTCATCGGGCCATCGGGTTGCGGCAAGAGCACCCTCTTGCGCTGGCTGAATCGAATGAATGACACAATTCCAGGTGCGCGAGCAACTGGAAAGATAGCACTTCACGGAGTTTCACTGCTCGAGCCAACTCTCGATGTGGTCGACCTGCGCCGCCGAGTCGGAATGGTTTTTCAAAAGCCAAATCCATTTCCAAAGTCTATTTTCGATAATGTCGCATTCGGACCTCGACTGCACCGCATTTATTCACGAACAGATCTCGAAGAATTGGTCGAACAATCACTGCGAGCATCTGCACTTTGGGATGAAGTGAAAGATCGGCTCACAAGTTCGGCGCTTGGCCTCTCTGGTGGTCAACAGCAAAGACTCTGTATTGCGCGGGCAATCGCGGTCGGCCCTGAACTTCTGCTGATGGACGAGCCTTGTTCGGCCCTCGATCCCCGATCGACTGCATCCATCGAAGAACTGATTCGCGAATTGCGTGCGACGTACACCATCGTGATCGTTACTCACAATATGCAGCAAGCGTCGCGTGTTTCAGATACCACCGCCTTCTTCTACGAAGGCAAATTGGTCGAGACTGGACCAACAGATGTCCTTTTCACAACACCCAAAGAACGCCGAACAGAGGACTATGTCACAGGTCGATTCGGCTGATTCATACAACGGAGAACACAATGGGAGTCAATTTACAGAATGACATTATCGAACTGCGCAGATCTCTCTTGAGTATGGGTGCGCTTGTTGAGCAGCGCGTGAACGATGTTGTCGATGCACTCATTGACTCGAACCTTCAAACAGCCGAAGCGGTCCGCCGAGGCGACGACGAAATCGATCAGATGGAAGTTTCTATCGAAGCTCAGTGCATGCGCTTGCTTGCGCTGGCGCATCCAGTCGCAACCGACTTGCGTTTCGTCCTTGCTGTCATTCGAATCAGTGGTGAATTGGAACGTATCGGTGATCTCGCACGCGGCATTGCGAAACGAATCATCAAGCTGAGTCAAGTCGATGCGGTTGAATTGCCATCGTCGCTGATCGATCTTGCATTCGGTGCTCGAACAATGCTTTCCGATGTGCTGTCCGCAATGGCGAATGAAGACGCGCAACTTTGCCGTCAAGTTCGGCGCTCCGATCAACGAATCGACGACATTCACAAGACCGTTCTGGTTTGGGCGCGCGAGGAAATCCCTAAGAGTGCGGATTCTGCGTCGATGGCGATCGAATTCCTCAGCATTGCCCAGCGTTTCGAGCGCATTGCAGATCTTGCTTCACATGTTGCGGACGACGTCATCTTCCTGATCGAAGGACGCGTCGTTCGGCATCAACCAGACTGAGAACCCCTTTGGGGTACCGGTCCTGAGCCTACTTTTCTTGCAGGAAGCCACTGGACTTGCAGTTTATGGGATTTCGTCTAGACTTCTTGGCTCGCCATGCATTACCCACATAAAGTCAGCCGAAGAAAGAAAGTTCGAGCAATCGGATTTCTCGCTCGCATGAAGACGAGCGCTGGTCGAAAGATCATCAACCGCAAACGACGGCTTGGTCGTCGTATCAACCCTCGGTGATTCCCTCTCCCGCTGCGCCCCTGCGAGGAATTGTCCTCATCGGAATGCGCGGTGTCGGAAAGACCACCGTCGGAGAGTTGGTTGCGAAATACTTCAATTCATCCTTTTGCGATCTCGACGCTTTAGCGTTGAGTTTCTTGGGCGCATCATCAGTTCGCGATGTCTTTCAAACTCAGGGCGAACAAATCTGGCGCGATGCGGAAAGTGCTGCTCTTCGCAAATTTTTCCAATCAGACGCGCTGCTGCAACCACAAGACTCATCCACGCTTTCTCCATCCATTCTTGCTATCGGCGGCGGTGCGCCTGCCAATCCTTCTTGCATACCACTCATCCAAGATGCTCGAAAAACAGGATGGCGCATTGTGTTGATGACTTCACCGATTGATGTGCTTGTGAAGCGACTGAGCAATGATTTGGGTGATCGAGCAGCGTTGACAGAACATCCACTCGCCGAGGAACTCGCTCAACTCACACGAGAACGAGCCGTTTTCTATTCCACCTTGGCGGATACGGAGGTCGATGGATCATCCGATCCTGCGGTTGTCTGCGCTGCAATTGCGGCGCTCGCTTTTAACTGATTCGCAAGCGCAATTCCCCACGTGATTCTGACATTGGGCTCTTCACCATCGGCATAGCCGAGTTCACGAAGTGCCAACAGCGCGGCAGCTTGCTCTGCGCTCTTCTTGTTCAATCCCCAACAACTGGCAAATCGCCGACGCCCAACTTCCACGCATATTTCAAAGGCTTTTGCATGATCTGGCCCCTTCTGATCAATCACCAAATAGTTCGGCGTTCCTTCTTCCATCGACTGCGCAACTTGTTGAAGCACGCTCTTGAAATTCATCTGATGCCCCATTCTTTCGGTCAAGTCAACATGTGGTTCGACGAATCGAAGAATGAATCGACGCGCGCATTCCATTCCTCCATCGAGATACACCGCAGCAATCAGCGCTTCGAAAACAGAACCCGCAATCGATGAAGGAATCGCAGAACCTGCAAATCCTTTTCCCAAGACAACGAGTGACACAACTCCAGCTTCGTTGGCATACTCAGCGCACTTCAATCGACTGACGAGGTATGACTTGATCTTGGTTAATTCACCTTCGTCTGCATCCGGATAACGCGCGTACAAGTGATCGCAGACCACAAGACCCAGCACACTATCACCCAGCAACTCGAGTCTCTCATTGCTCTCGATACGCTGCGAGACAAATGAAGCATGCGTCAATGCGCATTTGATTAATGATGGGTTTGCAAAGACATGCCCCACGGCGCTCTCAACCTGCTGCCTGACGGAATCATCAATTGTCACGGGGTCCTCTGCAATGCATAAATTGTCTGAAGAGTGTCAAGAAAAGTGTCAAGAAGAGTGTCAAAGGAAGCGGAAGATTGTGCGCAAACGATCACGAGGATCGAAGATTACTTCTCGGGTCCGAAGTAACCACTCCCAAGATGGGCCGTCAAGCGCGAGGCATCGAGCGGCGAATGAAAACTCTGAAAAGTCGCAGCCATTCTGCGCGGACCGTGGTCGCCATCTTCATCAAAGATGCGGACAACACGAGCCTTGGACCGAATCGAAGTCAAAAGACCAGGAAGGTGAAGTTCAATTTCAACACTGGAACCCTCCTCGAGAGGTTCATCAAGTTCGAAACGCAATCCATTGAGCGAAATGTCATAGGCATGACCCTCAAATTCCGTGTGTTCTGGCGTTGTTTTTTCGGGAGCGATAACCACTCGGGTATATCCAGTCATCGGGGCAAATCTATCAGCCGCCCGGCGATTTTCTTCATGAATGAGTGTTCCGACCATTGTCACTTTATTATCGTCCAATATTTGAGGAGATCTTGAATTATGCAAACACAACGCATCGACACTCTGAATATGACATTGAATTTCAAGAATGCAAATCAAACCGTTCTTTGATAGGATTTTTATGTGATTAGTAGCGAAATTGTTGCAAATTCCGAACTCATTTATGGGGCAGAAGTCATTTCTGACAAAAGAGTTGCGGTGATTGGCTATGGAAATCAAGGTCGTGCGCACGCGCTGAACCTTCGAGAGAGTGGAATTTCAGTCATCATCGGCGGTCGAATTGGATCGATTTCCTGCGCGCAAGCTCTCGCCGATGGATTCCAAGCCCAAGATCACCTCCAAGCCGTTGCCGAAGCGGACCTTGTGATTGTCTCCCTCCCAGACGAAGTTCATGGGGCCGTCTGTCCGACCTTGTTCGAGGCTATGAACCCCACAGCAGTTATGGGTTTTTTGCACGGTTTTTCTGTGCATTTTGGACAATTCAAGCCGCCGAAAGATCGTGCAATTGTGCTCGTTGCACCAAAGGGACCAGGCACAGCGCTGCGCGAGCGATTTCTGCAAGGAATGGGAATTCCAAGTCTGCTCGCTGTGCATCATGGAGGCGAAAATCCCAAACAAACTGAGGCGATTGCAATTGGTTGGGCGCACGGCATTGGCAGCGGTCGAGCTGGGATCATTCGTACAACTTTTCGCGATGAAACTGAGACGGATTTGTTTGGTGAACAAACTGTTCTCTGCGGTGGATTGACCGAGCTCATTCGCAGTGCGTACGAGATCTTGGTTGAAGAGGGATATCCCCCGCTCTTGGCGTACACCGAATGCTGCCATGAAGTGAAGCAAATTGCGGACTTGATTTGTGATCGTGGAATTGCAGGAATGAGCTCGGCGATTTCGGGGACTGCGCGATTTGGCGCGATCGATGCAGGTCCACGAGTGATCGATTCATCCGTGCGAGCGCGAATGAAGGATGTCCTTCGAGATATTCAGAGCGGCGAGTTTGCGAAGCGGATCATTGCCGATGCACACCAGGGTTCTCCAAGAGTGATTGCAGATCGAACTGCTGCCGCGAATCATCCGATGGAAGATGCGGGTCGACAACTGCGTGCGATGCTGCCGTGGCTGAAGAACGTTGACGGCACAAAGTCACCGTAAATTGCCGATAGACCAACCATGACCCCATTTGATGCTCTCATACTTGGAATTGTCGAAGGAATCACTGAATATTTGCCTGTCAGTTCGACTGGACATTTGATCTTGGTTTCGCGTTGGCTTGGATTGGCTGGCAGCGAAGAGGCAAGAAAATCAATCGATACTTTTAATATTGTCGTGCAAGGAGCGGCAGTTCTTGCGGTGCTTGGGCTCTATCGATTTGATGTTCTGCGCATGATTCGAGCGATGCTCGCATCGGTTCGTTTGCGACGTGAATCCGAAACGCATCGACGTGATTTGCGCTTGGCACGCAATCTTTTTCTTTCGTTTCTCCCTGCGGCGATCATTGGCAAGACATTGGGCGATTGGTTTGAGGCGCGATTCTTTGCGCCAGGTCCTGTGATTACTGCACTTGCTCTTGGCGGAGTTGTGATGATCGCACTTGCGCCGTGGGTGCGCGCGCGCGCTCGAAACGCATCGGAGACTGGGCGCGACGGATCATCGCTGACCATTCCAGCGGCGCTTGGAATTGGGCTTATGCAGTGCCTCGCGCTTTTTCCAGGAACAAGCAGATCGATGGTGACAATTCTTGGATCACTTGCAACTGGTATGGCTCCCCGCGAAGCCGCGAAATATTCTTTTCTGCTGGCGCTACCAACGCTCGGCGCCGCGTGCGCATACAAATCACTTGGACTTATCAAGACCGGCGGCATGATCGAACAACTCGGCGGCTGGATGCCGATGACGATTGGTTTAATCGCTGCATTCATCAGCGCAGCGCTGAGTGTGTATTGGCTCGTCGGCTATCTCGGCCGTGGTGGATTCGCGCTCTTTGGCTGGTGGAGAGTTTCGCTCGCCGCAGTCGTGTGCTTGGGACTTTATCAAGGCTGGGTTCATTTTTAATCCGCTTGCGTTTGAAGTAAGGGCAGAGAAACACAATTCGCCTATTCTGCAATCGTGTCCTCATACGTCCAACTCATTCTTGGCTTGAGAAGCCTTGCGATCAAGATCGTTATATTCATCGTTCTCGCAGGACTTTTTGCGTGGTTTGTTGGTGGATCGATTTTTCCAGGATCGCAAGTCGTCAATTCCCCCGCATTCGAATGGCAAGGATCGAAGTGGCATGCGCAAGTCACTGGGAATGGTCGCGGACCTTCTGCTGTGCAGTGGAAGCTGATTCGCGTTGACGAAAAAGGAAACGATTCGGTTGCCGATTTGAGCGTCACGGGAATTTGGAGAAATCTTCAAGGACCTCTGATCCAATCTGGGTCCATGATGTTCGGCATCGAGAGCGAACAGAAAAATATCACAACTTGGTGGAGTGCGATGATCGATTCGCAAGGACGGATTGCAACGCATCAGTGGAATAATCAGCAGGAACTTTTTACAGCGCTCGGCACATCTGCTGTTGGTGCAACGTCAGCTGTCACCCCCGCTGAAACGCCAGCTGAAACGCCAGCTCAATCAAAGTGATCGTGGAGTGAAGTTCAGGATTGCGAAGACGAATCGAGTGCCTCTCGAAGACGAGCTTCATCCCACACGTCGACGCCCAACTCCTGCGCACGTGAGAGCTTTGAACCTGCTTCCGCGCCAGCGATCAAGATATGCGTCTTCGCCGAAACACTGCCGCTGATCTTTGCACCGCGCTGTTCAAGCAATTCGGTCAGCGCACGACGGTCGAATGATGCGAGTGTTCCAGTTAATACGATTGTTTTTCCACGAAACGGATCGGAATCATCTGCAGCTGCAGAAACCAAAGAAACCAAGCGGTATTCCTTGCTTTTCATATCGACCCCACACTCTGTAAGTCGCCGAAAAGTCTCGCGCATCACAGGGTCTGAAAAATCGCGCGTCAGCGCAGCCGCAGTGATCTCTCCAATATCGTCAAGTGCTTGCAAATCATGCGTTGTGGCAGCCATCAACGCATCTGAGTCTGGATAGTTGCGCGCAAGCATCTTCGATGCACTCGTTCCCAGATGTCGAATCCCTAGCGCAGCAAGGACTCTCGCCAATCCGCGCCCACGCGCTTCGTTGGCGCTTGCGATAATCGCATCGACGGTCTTTTCCCCGATGCGGCGCTGAACGACTTTCCCAGATTTGTTGACGCTCTCGGATTCGAGTTTCGCCATTGTCTCGCGTGGCAATCGAAACAGATCCGCAAAGTGCGAAACGATCTTCGCTTCGACAAGTTGTTCGATCAATCGCTCGCCTAGACCTTCGATTGCCATTTGGTCGCGACCCACAAACCACTTCAGTCGTTCGAGAAATTGCGCAGGACAATTTGTATTTGCGCAGAAAAGTTTTGGTCCTTCTTGAATGATTGGCCCACCGCATGAAGGACACTCAGTTGGAGGCTCGATCGGGCGTTCCGTTCCCACGCGCGCACTCAGCACAGGAGCGACAACTTGCGGAATAACTTCTCCTGCTTTTTCAACCTCAACTCGATCTCCGATTCGAATATCTTTTCTGCGGATTTCTTCTATGTTGTGCAGCGTCGCATGGGAAACCTTCGAACCCGAAACAACAACGGGTTCCATCGTTGCCCTGGGCGTCAGAGTTCCACCCTTGCCGACTTGCCACTCGACGTGCACCAACGTGGTCACCTCGCGTTGAGCGGGATACTTGAATGCAACAATCCAACGCGGACTCTTCTCCGTAACTCCAAGCATTTCCTGCTCTGCAAAATTATCTACGCGAACCACCATTCCATCAACACCAAATGGAAGCGTTGCTCTCTGAGATGCAAAGGACTCGATTGCAGCGATGGCGTCGTCAGGGCTTGCACATTGAACAGAAAGATCATTCACAGGAATGTGCCACTCTTTCAGTGCTGCAATAAATTCGCTGTGGCTGTCAATTTGTGGACCGCCAATACTTTCGCCACGACCATGCGCAATGAATGCAAGCCTGCGCGATGCGGCAACACCAGGATCGAGACTCTTGATCGTTCCTGCAGTCGCATTTCTTGCATTGGCGAGCAGCGGTTCATCACGCAAAGCGCGCTCTGCATTAATGCGGTGAAATTCCGCATTCGGCATATAGATTTCGCCTCGAACTTCCAGTACATCAGGTAACGCAAGCGATCGTTTTCCCGTGCGCGAAAGTCGTAAAGGCACAGCCCGAATCGCACGCACATTTTCAGTGACATCATTACCAATCTCTCCATCTCCACGAGTCGCCGCATATTCCAAAACCCCTTTCACATAGCGCAAACTGACTGCAACTCCGTCAATTTTTGGATCCGCAATCAAATGCGGCGAATGACCGAGCGTCTTCTCGCAGCGTGCAGCCCATGCGCGAAATCCTTCCATGTCATAAGTATTGTCGATCGACTGCATCGGGCGTCGATGCGTGATCGGCAAGAATCCTTCGATGGGTTTCCCACCCACGCGCTTGGTCGGACTGGCGGGATCTTCGAGTTCAGGGAATTTTTCTTCCAGCGCTGCGAGTTCGCGCAGTAAACGGTCATACTCCGAATCTGGCATCAACGATTCTGCATCGACGTAATACGCAGCATTCGCACGATTGAGGAGTTCGCGAAGTTCTTCAACCTTTGACTTGGCGAGTTGATCCATCAGAGAAAGATCAGCGTCGCGCGAGGCGCCGTGCCTTCAACATTGCCTTGGGAGCGCAGTGGAATGTCGCATCGCAGCGACCAACACGCTTTTCCTTGCCCGCACCGATTCCAGGAACTTGCTGCAGGATTTCGAGTTCGATGTCAATATTGAATTCTCGACCTCCCGCAATTTTCTCGGTGAGATCTTCGTTGCACACGACGTGATAGACCGCAGGTCCAACGCATGGACGCAAAAAATTGTAATTCAATTTCTTGCAAACCACGATGTACTCACCGCCACAACGCGAGAAGAGATACATGCCTCCAGCCACTTCGCTGTTTGCCAGAAGGGCAGCACCCGCCATCGCGTTGTACCAATTTCGATTGATGCGACGAAATGGAAGAATGGCGACAAATCGATCAGTTCCAAGACTCTTCATCGAGATGCCAGAACGGAAGGCATACGGCAACCAAATGAGAGAACAGACTCGATGCCAGAAATTGTTGCGCGTTGAAAGACGAGAAACATATGCCTCGAATCGTTCGGCAAGTGTCAGAGGAGGATGCTCGGATTTGATGGTCGTCACAGGCAAGTCTCGTTGAATGATGATGATAGCATCGACGCTTGCGAGAACCTTACTATGGCGAAATTGGGTATTTGTTCTTGGAGTTTGCGACCTTTGGATGCCATGGATTTGGCGCAGAGGGTTATAAGTTTGGGCATTCCGCGAGTTCAACTTGCGCTGACTCCCTGCATCGATCAGCAAGCGTGGCGAGGCGCAATCGACATTCTGCGTGGCGAAGGAGTCGAAGTTATCAGCGGCATGCTTGCGATGGCCGGCGAAGATTATTCCACGCTCCAATCAATCGCACAAACTGGCGGCGTTCGAAGCGATATCAAGTGGGGCGAAAATCTTGATCGCGCATTTCGAGTTGCAGACCTTGCGGAGCAAACTGGCATTCATCTCGTCACTTTGCACGGTGGTTTTCTGCCGCACGAAACGAACGATCCAACTCGACGAACGATGCTTGATCGACTGCGCACGATTGCGGACATCTTTGGTCAACGCGGTATTGGCATCGCTCTGGAAACAGGACAAGAGAGCGCTACGACTTTGGCGCATGCACTGCACGAACTTGATCGCCCTTCAGTGGGAGTGAATTTCGATCCTGCGAACATGATTTTGTATGGCATGGGCGATCCTCTTGAAGCGATCGAATTGCTCGCGCCGTGGCTGCGGCAAGTTCACATCAAGGATGCAATTGCGACCAAGAACCCAGGAACGTGGGGAACGGAAGTTCCCGTTGGCACAGGGAGTGTGCCGTGGCCTTCTTTTCTTGCAAGTGTGAGCCGCGTTCAAATTGGTGGCGAAGGAATCGATCTAATTATCGAGCGCGAATCTGGCGCTTGCCGTGACGAGGACATCGTGCGTGCACGGGACATCGTGCGCAAGCTTGTCCATACAATCAATTGATCATGCCGACTTACCTTTACTGCGTAGTGCTTCCCGATGGCAACGACGGAGAGCACTTCGAAGTTTTTCAAACGATGTCCGAGGATGCGTTGACTGCGCATCCAGAGAGCGGCCTGCCCGTCCGGCGCGTACCTGTCGCAAGCCAAATTCAATTCGGGAGCGATAGCCAACGACTCTCGAATAAAAATCTCGACCGTTTAGGATTCACGAAATACGAACGCGCTGGCAATGGGACTTGGGAAAAGAAAGCGGGAAAAGGCCCGCCAAGCATTCAGCGCGACGATGACTAATCGTGCACTTCCCACCATCGGCTGGGGAATCTTCTGCGCCGCAAGCTGGACTTGGTGCATTGGAATGTTTTTGCCCTTCGTGCTGCTTGGACAATTTGGATGGCCAGGATTCTTAGCATTTCTGATTCCAAATGTGATCGGATGCGCTGCATTTGGATATGTATTGACCCCCGCGCGTCAACAATTTGTGCGCGAAAGATGTGCGGGAGTCTGTCTTTGGTTTTCACTCGCAACCATGGCATATCAAGCATTCTTCGCTGGATGGATGCTCGCTCCACCGATTGCATTTGGAATTGTTGCAATTGCAATTGTGCTCGCAGGTTCGTTTGGCGATCGCGGATGGGTTCGACTTGCTGTGATCGTCACCGCTACAAGCGCAGTGTGTGTTGGCTGGAACTTTTTCTCTGGAGATGGATCGCAATCGATAATGCAATTGCCAGCGAGCGGTACCAATCCACCTGAATCATTACTTGGGCTCATCCCAGTGATCGCACTTGGATTTATAGCCTGCCCCTATTTAGATTTGACCTTTCACCGCGCACTTGAAAAGTCGCCGAGTCGACATGCATTTCTGGTCTTTGGAATTGTCTTTGGATCAACACTCTTTGGAGTGGCCTCATTTTGGGACTTGAAAACAAATGGATCGACGATCACCTTCGCTCTTCTCTCGCTTTGGGCAATTCAACTTTGCTTCACAATTGGAGCGCATGCGAGAGAAGTTCGACCGCGCTGGCGACTTGCGGGGATTTGGGTGGTGCTGTTGGGGCTTGCACTCGGTTGGATAACACGGTTCGCCGCTGATGACTCCCTCGGTGATTTTCTGGGCGGCGGCGAAGCAACCTATTTGCGGATGCTGGTGCTTTATGGGCTTGTTTTCCCATTCTTTCTGCTCTTTCGCCTGCAAAAAATCCCCGACTGGCTTGGTTGGCTTGCCATCGCAGCGTGCTTGCCGTTTTATGAACTCGGGTTTATGCAGAACCGCACCGATATGCTTTTCGTACCAATTGGATTGATTTTTGTCCTACTCATTGCATATTTAAACAAAGGCATATTGAAGCCTCGAGCAAACGCATGACCAATCTTTCGATGAGTCCAATCAGCAAGTCTCAGTGGAATGCAACCACTGCGCGGCATCTGCTCAATCGAGCTGGCTTTGGTGGGACAAGCGAACAAGTCGACGCACTCGTCGCGATGGGGCCTGATGGTGCGGTGGATTACTTGCTGAATTATGACTCTCTCCCAGCGGAGGCGATCAGCGATACAGAATTTGATCGTGACATTCGAAGGCCGCTCAACGATGAAGAACGATCGATGGTTCAACAGGCGCGCAAGTCCAATGATGAAAATGCGCTTGCTCAGATTCAGAAATTGAGAAACGAACGCGACGGACTCGACCGCAAGCAAGCGCAGGAAGTGCAGAAGTGGTGGCTTCGCCGCATGATCGAAACGGGTCGTCCATTTGAGGAAAAGATGACGCTGTTTTGGCATGGACACTTTGCAACTGGATATCGCACAATCGAAGACAGTTATCACATGTTTCTGCAGAACCAACTTTTTCGAAAGAACGCTGTTGGCAATTTTTCGCAACTGGTCATGCGCATTCTGCGCGATCCTGCGATGTTGAAATATCTCGACAATGACGAAAGTCGCAAGGGACGACCGAATGAAAATCTTGCGCGCGAATTGATGGAGCTTTTCGTGCTTGGCGAAGGGAATGCCTACACCGAAAACGACATTAAGGAAGGTGCGCGTGCGCTGACTGGATACACATTTGAAGATGATGCGTTTAAGTTCAACGCAGGCCAGCACGACGGCGAATCCAAAACCATCTTGGGTCAGAAAGGCGAATGGGATGGTGATGATTTCGCGCGGATCATTTTGTCGCGAAAGGAGTCGTCGGAATTTCTCTGCCGAAAACTCTATCGGTTTTTTATCAATGACGGACCTGGAATGCCAGATACAAAGGTTGCTACAGTCACCAAGGCGTTGGCCGAAGAACTGCGCAAGAAGCAATACGAAATGAAACCCGTGCTGCGAATGCTCTTTCGAAGTCAGCATTTTTATGACGCTGCGAATAGGGGCGCGACGATCAAGAGTCCAGTGCAATTGACGGTTCAAACAATTCGCGAGCTTGGAGTTCCGCCGCGCGATTTGTCGACGCTCAACTCCGCAACGGACTTGATGGGGCAGAGTCTTTTCATGCCTCCAAACGTGAAGGGCTGGGAGTGCGGTCAAACGTGGATTAATACAAGCACCTTCTTTGTTCGGCAGAATCTTGCGGTCTATTTGATTACCGGCAAGCGCCCAGATGCATTTGACTGGGACGAAAGTTTGGCGCACTGGAACACAAGTGCGCTCGAAGCAGCGATCGCCGCACGAACAAGTGGCGATGCTTCGAAAGAAGCCGATGCGCTGATGGACATCGCATTGGCGATCGATGCTTCAACAGAACGACGCGAGCAATTCAAGAAGTATGTGCAAACTCTCAACGGACCATTGAAGGGCGAACGACTTGTCGCTGCGCTCTGTCTCGTGACCGCGATGCCCGAGTATCAACTCTGCTGACCAAACTGAAAGCAAACTATGGAACCAACCAAACCATTCTCTCGACGAATCTTCTTGCAACAAGGCGTCACGCTTGCTTCGATGGTTGCCTCCATCCCATGGTTCTTGCAGCACTCTGCGCTTGGCATTCTTCCTGTCGACGGTCGAGTCACAAGCCATGCTGGAGTTCCCGAAGACAAGATTCTTGTGGTGGTTCAATTGGGCGGTGGGAATGATGGACTGAACACGGTCATCCCTTATGGCAGCGATGACTATTACCGCTCGCGTCCACAATTGGGAATCGCGGCGCCTGGAAAAAACAATGGAGCCATCGAACTTGATAAAAAGATCGGCATTGGATTGCATCCAAACTTGACTGGTTTTAAAGAACTTTTTGACTCGGATCGCTTGGCTGTGATCCAAGGTGTTGGATATCCCAATCCAAACCGTTCGCACTTTGCTTCGATGGATATTTGGCACACGGGATCATCCAAAGGCCGTGGCGATGGTTGGATCGGACGTTATGTGGACTGCTCGTGCAATGGATCACCGCAAGCGGATGCAGAAATTGCGATCGGGCGAACTGCGCCACTGGCAATGATTGGATCCGTCAGCAAGCCAGTTTCGTTTGAGAATGCAAAGCTCTTTCAATGGATGGGCAAAGACTTGCCAAGTGACATGGCGGATCCTTATGAAGCGATCAATCGAGCTGGCGCGCTCGAAGGAGTCACACCTGGATCGCAAACTGCATTCTTGATGCGAACCGCACTTGATGCCCAACTTTCAAGCGATCGCATCCGAGGTGCGATGGCGAAAACACCACTCGTTGCATATCCCAATACGAAATTGGCGACGCAGTTGCGGTCCGTTGGCGCAATGATTCGCGATCAGATGAAGACGCGCGTGTACTACGTTTCGATTGCTGGATTTGATACCCACGGCGGACAAGCTGGCAGCCACGGAAATCTGATGCGCGAGGTTGGAGATGCGATACTTGCATTCCAAAATGACCTAAAAGCACAGGGAAATGACGCAAATGTTGTCACGATGGTGTTCAGCGAATTTGGGCGCCGCGTGAAGCAGAACGCCTCGGGCGGAACCGATCACGGAACGGCGGCGCCCATGTTTGTCATCGGAACGGGAGTCAAAGGCGGCGTGCACGGAACGCATCCATCGATGACCGATCTTGATAATGGCGATCTGAAATTCACCACGGATTTCCGTAGTGTGTATGCAACTATTCTTGATCAGTGGATGAGCGAACCGTCCAACAAACTTTCAAGCAAAGTGCTGGGGCAGGCGTATCCGGACTTGAAGTTCTTGCGGGGGTAAGAGGGACGCGGGGCAGCAATGATCGCATTCGCCAGATCGTGACCGGCTTCTCAAATGAGGCGATGTGATTGTTGATCCAAGCCAAGGCCAAGGCCAAGATAAATTCAATTATGACAACAGATTTATTCATTGAGATTGGCATGCAAGATTGGCAGGCAAGGTTGGCATTCAAGGTTGACATGAAGAGTTTACGGGCAGAAATCGTCCTGCGAAATGCGTACCCCCTGTTTACGGGCAAAGATGGCTCAATTTCAAATCAAATTTGCCCGTAAACAGGGCTATTACGAATAAGGAGATGCAGAAGCAATCGCGTTCGATCCGCCGCACAACTGGAATCGTTTCAGCCGTTGGAAAGTTCTCTCGGGCGAGTTCCGCAGGCGGCCGACTGCGTTTGCAAAAGAGCGTCGAATGAACGGATCGTGTCGGTCGCCGAGGACTGTCTGAGCCCCGAGAGGACTTTTCACGGCTGCACACTTTGCTGCTGGATTCTGTCGATCAAAGCGGTGGCTCGAATGCCTGCCGCACAAGTTGGCTTACTTGCAAACTGTATTAAACATCGCCCCGTCAATCGCTCCACTCAAATCACCGTTCCACCGAATTGAAAATCCAAACATGGCCTCGCAACCAAGCCCCCCTCTTCTTCACCAGTCGCCCAGTCGCTCGTGGCCCTTCCGATTATTATAAGCGCAGACATTCGCATTGGACACTTCTATTCGTCTTGGCAACCAATCCATGATTGGATCGCATTTCAGAAGTGATCGACGTTTTAAAACACGAAAAATGAACTGATCCTGTCAGCCAGCAAACCTGACAAATCAAGCCGAATATTCATCCGCACCGAATACTTCAATGCGCACTCCCTCAGGCAGCGCATCCAAAAACATTCGGCCATAATTTTTAGTCATGATCCGAGAATCAAGCACAACGACTCGACCCGTGTCCGTCGCACTGCGCACAAGTCGACCGAATCCTTGGCGGAATCGAATGATTGCTCGTGGCAGAGTGTCGTCCTTGAATGGGTTTCCTCCACGCGCTCTGATTGCTTCGTGGCGCGCTTGAACAAGCGGTGCATCGGGAACTTCAAATGGCAAGCGAGTGATAATCACATTGCGCAGCGCGCGACCTCGCACATCAATCCCCTGCCAAAAACTTGCGACGCCAAAAAGCACGCTGCGCTCATCCTCTCGAAATCGCTTCAAAAGTAGGTTGTTTGAAACTCCCGCACCCTGCGCGTGCACTGGGAAACCAAGCTTTAAAAGTCGAGGCATGGTCGCTTCGACGAGCGCGTTGAGCGAACGGAAACTCGTGCATAACACAAACGCACCACCGTCCGTCTCTTCGATGTGGTGCAAGACACGCTCTGCAAGCACTTGCATATGACCATCATCGCGTGGATCTGGAATCTGAGGCTCGACGTGAACACGCACTTGCCTCGCGTAATCAAATGGACTTCCCAAGATGAGAATCTGTGGATCAGTGATTCCCAAACTTGCCGCAGTGAGCGCGCAGTTGCCGTGACTGGTCGCAAGCGTTCCAGATGTCAACACAACAGAAACATCTTGGCTGAAAAGGTGCTTCGCCAACAGCGGACCAACATCAACTGCAGCAGCGGCGATAGTGATCTCTGGACGACCAGCCGAAGGACCTCTGCGGCGTGCAGACGAATTCATCCAGTACACACAACCAGGCATAGTCTGCGCCAAAAGAGATTCACAAGCGAAGGCGAGTGCCGTAGCCCGCTGTGCATAAGAATTGATCTCGTATGAATCTGCTTCATCAGCAGCTCGTTCGCGAACTAATTGCAAAAGCACTCCAAGACTTTTGAGTGGTCCGCTGAGCGAATCGGTAACGACATTCGTAGATCGAATCCGAAACTCTCCTTCGCCCCCTTGCGATTCGCGCCAACGCCAAAGATCGCCAAAGAAACCATCCGATACACGACGACAAATTTCAATCTGACGCAGTGCAGATTCCAGCGTCTCATCGCCACCATCTTTCATCGGGACATCATTGATTGCCCCTCGATTGTTTGCGGGATTCCAAAGAGTTCGCAGCAAGTGCAAGACAGCGCCTTCGCTCAGTCGCGCACCAAAGTGATCAGCAGCGACCTCTTCGAGAGAATGCGCTTCATCAAGAATCACATGGTGATATGGCGGCAAGAAACCACGCCCTCCAGCAGCACGCATCGCCAAGTCGCTGAAGAAAAGCGAGTGATTGCACACCAGCAAATCGCCGCCTTCCATGCGTCGCCGCGCCGCTTGATAAAAACATTTTTCGTATGTCGGACATTTGCGACCCATGCAATTTCCCGCATCAGACTGCACTTGCTCCCACACATTGTGCGCGGGCATGACAGGAAGTGATGTCGTTGTGCCATCGCGTGTTTCATATGCCCAATCTTCAAGACCCTGCAAGGCATGGCGATCTTCTTCGCCGCCGAAGAGGCGATCTTGCCGAGCGCTTGCAAGTTTCAGTCGGCGCAGCGAAACATAATTCCCGCGACCTTTCACCAGTACCGTGCTGAATTCCTCTGGAATGACAGCGTTCAGCAGCGGAATATCTTTCTCGACCAATTGTTCCTGCAGCGCAATCGTGTTCGTGCAAATGATGACACGCTCTTGGTGATCAACCACTCTTCGAATCGCAGGAACGAGATATGCAAAACTTTTTCCAACGCCGGTGCCAGCTTCGACCAGCAATCGTCCCTTTCGATCAAGGCACGCATCAATCGCCGCTGCCATTTCAAGTTGTTGAGGACGATGTTCAAATCCCACGAGGCGCTTTGCCACGGGACCAGTATCAGAAAGAACAATCGCAGCCTGAAGCGCCATCATCCAAGTCTATGGTGACCAGAAACAAGCGGACGAAATCAAGCAAAATTACTGTGAAGAAATGCGAAATCATTTCTATTTACTAATTGGTCGCCGTTAAAATTGCTGCCTCTTGGTCCAACCTACTGCGAGAGGAGAAAGAGAGATCGAGCCCTTTGACAAGTCCATCTTGATTGACATCGTCAATCGCTGCTTTGAACGCCGATCCTGCACCAAGATTCTGCGCGACGAATCGAACCCGAATCGCTGAGCACACCGCAAGAAGTCTGTTGAGCGCGATATCTGCCTCACGCCAAAGTGTTGCGCTGAACTGAAGGGGCGTTCATCATGCAACACTCAATTTTGACCCAAGTGAGCGGCTCAAGTTACTCGAGCGATACTGAACAAATCCGCCTCCCCACTCTGGAGATGCCGTGACAACACCTTTCACCCGAAAGTGATGCCATTGTTCGCAAAGAACAAAGCGAGTTCAAGCGCACTCGAACAACGCTGTCGAAGGCTTTGTGCAGAAACGAAGAGCGTTCAGCACCGTCAGCATTGCTTGCGGATGGGCTGAAAGTAATGGCAACAAAAGTCGGCAATGTCTCATA
>CAMAXY010000004.1 GCA_945862215.1 Singulisphaera sp. GP187
GCACGGCAGTAATTTTGTGTGCACAATCTGCGATTCCCACTGAATGATTGATTCGAGTGGCAATCTCCAGCCGTCATCGGAGTGCGATTCGACCAACCCAGTCCACGCAAGTCCCGTTCGCACCATCTTGCGATGAAAGCGAGAATCCCGCAGAATTGCGTGGGAATTTGCAACATGAATCAACGCGTCACTTGGGATATGCGCGGCGTGATCTGAAAGCAATTTCTCGAACGCATCCATCTGAGTATGCGTTCGCACATCATCCACGCGACTGTCGGAAAAGTGAGTGAAGATTCCGACCAAGCGCAACCGTCGTTCATCGGCGATCAATGCCAATGTTCGGCCTGCCTCGCTTGCGATCACGCCTCCGCGCGACATTCCCGTATCGATTTCCAGATGGACGGGGATCGGCCCACCGCCGAGTTGCTCGGAAATTGCAGCGAGTTCGCGCGCGTGCGATTCTCCATGGACGACAAGGTGCAATCGGCCCGCGAGCAAGAGCCGATGAATCTCTCCACCAAGTTCAATCTCGCGAACGGGCATCAAGACAAGTTGCGGAGTTGTGACTCCAGCAAGGGAAATCGCTTCAGCCTGAGCAAGGTTGTACACCGCCAACATGCTGACGCCGCTTTCTGCGAGTTGTCGGGCGATTCGAGCCGCGCCCATGCCATACGCGTCTGCTTTGACCACAGCGCAGAGATCGCAGTGAGCGGCGATCAATTCACGAATGACCCCGACATTTCTGTCGAGTGCGGCGAGGTTGATGTTGAGACAGCTTGTGGTTCGCATCCTTGCGGGCCCGTAGTTGTATCGGCATCATGTTCTCGCTACCATAAAGGTTCGTGACAACTGAGAACATTCCTCCCAGCAAATCTGCTGGACGGTCCCAGGACATTTTCGCTGCGGATCAGACTTTCGCCTCTCTGGGACTCTCTGAACCAATCCTTCGTGCCATCACTGAGCGTGGCTATGTTCATCCAACTCGCATCCAAGCGGACTTGATTCCCATCGTTCTTTCGGGCAAAGATTGCCTTGGACAAGCCAAAACTGGAACGGGAAAAACCGCCGCATTCGCCCTGCCTGCGCTGCACATGATTCCCAAGGACTCTGCGCTTTCGGTCTTGATTTTGGTGCCAACACGCGAACTTGCGATTCAGGTTGCGAAAGAAATTAGCGAATTCGCCAAGTTTTCTGGCCATCAAGTCGTGCCAATTTATGGCGGCCAGCCGATCTCGACCCAAGTGCAAAAACTTCAGCGCGGTCCAGCGATTATCGTCGGTACTCCAGGGCGCGTGATGGATCTGCACGAGCGACGCGTGTTGTCGTACGAGAACATTCGATACGCAGTGCTGGACGAAGTCGACCGAATGCTTGATATCGGTTTCCGCGAAGACATCCGCCGCATTCTTGGCTCGCTGAAGAATCATCCGCAGACCGTCTTTGTTTCGGCGACGATTTCGCCTGACATCGAAAAGTTGGCGCGGCAATATCTGCGCGACCCAGAAAAGATTGTGACCGCAGCGCAAAGTTTGACTGTCTCGCAAGTTCGTCAGTCATACTTTGCAGTCGAGCGATGGGACAAGAGAAAGTTGCTCTTGCATCTTCTTCGCAAAGAAGAACCAGCGTTAACGCTTGTCTTCTGTCGTATGAAGCGCACCGTGGACGAGGTTTCTCTCTTCTTGGGCAAGAACGGCATCGACGCGCACCAAATGCACGGCGATATGTATCAAACCAAGCGCGACAAGGTGATGGTCAAACTGCGCGAAGGTGGCTTGTCCGTACTCGTTGCGAGTGATTTGGCATCCCGCGGTTTGGATGTCGATGACATCAGCCACGTCATCAATTATGACCTTCCAGAAGATCCAGAAATCTATATCCACCGCATCGGACGAACTGCGCGCGCTGGACGCGAGGGTGTTGCGTGGAGTTTCGTTTGTCCAGATCAAGGCGATCTTCTGACAAGCATCGAAAGTTTGGCGAACATCGAAATTCCTGTATCGGTCTATGACGACTTTGTTCCTGGACAAGTTCCTGCGGACATTCATGCGCAGCGCGAACTCGATCAAACCCGCCGTCAGAATTCCATGGAATCAAAGTCGCGCAATCCACTTGCAAACAAGCCTGATGCGACAGATCTGACTCGATTCCCAGGCGGACTCGTTCCAACTCAAGCGCCACCTAAGCGACTCGGCGGACGGCTGACAACTCGTCGGCGATAATGCCAATGGGGATCGAGTGACTCACTCCCGCTTGAATATTTCCATGACCTCTTGGCATGCAACCGATGAAGTCGCAGAAGCACTGCGCGATGGACGACCAGTCGTCGCACTCGAATCGACGATTCTCACCCACGGACTTGCGCGCGAACCACGTGCGATGTCTGCGAAATTTGTGACGGCGTTTCCAAAGTGGGATGCAAATCGCCCCGCAAATCTTGCCGCCGCACTCGGCGCAGAAGCTGCAGTGCGTGCAAGCGGAGCTGTTCCCGCAACAATCGCGATTATCGATGGACGCGTGTGCGTGGGATTGACTTCGACGCAACTCGAACAATTCTGTGCGAATGATGGCGCGTCGAAAGTTTCGCTGCGCGACTTGGGATCCGCCATCGCGCATCAACGCACTGGCGGAACAACCGTTGCATCGACAAGTTGTATCGCTGCAATGTCGGGGATTTCTCTCTTTGCCACGGGAGGAATTGGTGGAGTCCATCGAGGATGGTCAAAGACTTTGGATTTTTCCGCAGACTTGATGGCGATTGCGACTCACCCTGTCCTCGTGGTCAGCGCAGGAGCGAAAATTTTGCTCGACTTGCCCGCGACTCTTGAAGCACTCGAAACTTTAGGAATTCCAACCTTGGGATTCGGTAGTCGATTTTTCCCTCGTTTTACAGTCTCTCCCGATCAGAATTTACTTCTGCCAGATCAAGTACAAGATGCGGCAGAGGCCGCGCGAGTTGTCGCCGCGCACTGGTCAGTGCGACCTTCGTGCGGAGCGCTGTTGATGCAGGCTTGCCCAGAAACTTTTGCGCTTCCTGCTGAGCAAACAGAACACGCCTTGGAGACTGCGATGGTTGACGCGCAGGCTCTGGGCATTCGAGGGGCTGCGACCACACCGTTCTTGTTGGCACGGCTTGCGAGTTCGACAAATGGTCAAGAGGTGGTCGAGGCAAATCTCGCATTGCTCTTTGCGAATGCTTCACTCGCTGCAAAAGTTGCATGCGCGATGTCGGATTGAAGAAATCTGAAATGCATTAAAAGTTTTTTTCGAGTGGATTGGGTTTTTGGGAATACGTTTTTCTCAAATCGAAAATAGTTTTTGTATGCAATTCTTTTGTGTTGGCTCCGCCGAAAGCTTGGCGTTTACGGGTGCTGGGTTTACGGGCGCTGACAAATTGGGGATTGGCGAAGGCTGCGGAATAGTCCTACGGATTCCTCACGACACGGAAGCCGACGGAGTTGATGATGCTGCTAGGCGTGATGCTGATGCGCCGCGACGCGCGGCATTCGCTGGACTCATAGAACCAGTAGCCGCCGCGCAACAAACGGTACGAACCAGTCGTGGGTCCTGTGGGGTTGGTCACGCTTCCTGATGAATAAGGCCCATACCAATCCTGGCACCACTCCCAAACATTGCCTGCCATGTCATGTAAGCCAAGTCCGTTGGCAAGCTTGCCGCCGATAGCCTTCGTTCCATAGTTAGAAGATCCTAATGCGCCATTATTTCCTGAGTACCACGCTATGTTGCCAAGAAGTGCGTCGCCGTTGAAACCATTTGGCAGCCCTTCTGTTGGAGACAACGCATAACTGTGAAACGCTGTTGTTGTGTCAGCGCGATATGCATATTCCCATTCGGCTTCCGTTGGCAAGCGCAAACCTGTGCGAGACATAAAAGAAGTAGGTCCTGATGCAATCATGTTCCAAGAGACTTGTTCGACAGGACGCGAGGGGCTGTCAGATTGCCCTTGGAATTGACTCGGATTGCTCCCCATCTTTGCAGTCCACTGAGCCTGTGTCACTTCATAACGACCCATATAGAAAGCCTGCGTCAGAGTCACTTGGTGCGTAGGGGTCTCGTTGGAATAGCACGCATGCAAATTCGACGGGCTGCAACCCATCGTGAATGTCCCAGCAGGCACTAACAACATCTCCATGTTGCTGGAATTGTCGCGCACGCGCCATGCCAATCCACTTGCCACAATCGCAGCACGAAGATTTGCATCGGTCACTACCGCGGAATCAGGCGCCCACTCCAACACAGTTGCCCAAGTTGGACCTGGGCATACTCCCCACCCTGACAGAATAAATGTGAGATCGATTCCGTTGACAGTTCCATCGCCATTGATGTCGCCTCCAGCGGATCCTCCGTCTGTTCCCCATGTACTCAAGATTACTGTCAGGTCTGATCCATCAACAGAGTGATCGTGATTCACATCTGCGAGACACTGCGCGTTTGCTTGTTGATTCAGCGGAGCAAACATTAACGCTGCGGCGCAAGCGATTATCCCTGCTGCATTCATAAGTTTCATATTGTTGTCTCCTGAAGTTTGTGATTCGGTGATCTATTGACAAACATCAATACGAGACAGAGATGGCGATTGCTAAATCGAATACAAAGAGTTTGGCACAAATCAGCGCAAAGTCCAATCAAAGTTGATCGAAGTTGAAAACCTTCATAGCCCCCTTCGCATGCTTTGATTGCGGGCAAAAATCGCCCTCTCGCGGTTGAATTTCGCCCGTAAGACCGCACACTTCGCATCCCTTGACATTCAAACTACAAACTGCTCTACTCGTCGTGTCGACCTGCAGGACATTTCGTCTCGGTCGACACACACATGAGTACAGTTCGCGGGATCCTTGAATGGGCCTCTGGTCCTGAGGGTCGAATAAGACAGTTCAACGATGGCTTGGTCGAAAGTCCGAACGACCCAGTCGTGCCGTCATCATTTGCAAACACATTTGCACTTCGCCCATGCATGAGCGTTGTCGCGGAAGTGGTCGAGGTCGAAACGAAAACTCGACGCGGTCGACATGTCCGCCAAATGGTCGAACGACTGGTGGAAATTGAGGGAATGACCCCCGAATCTTTCTCGCAGCGAAAGCCATTCTCAGAATTGACCGCGCTCGACCCCGCGCCAAGATTGACATTGGAATATCCAGGATGCCCGCCTGCGTGCAGATTGATCGACCTCTTCTGCCCGATCGGATTCGGCACGCGCGGATTGATCGTTGCGCCGCCAAAAGCTGGGAAAACCATTCTGCTTCAGAACCTTGCGTATGGCATCAAGCACAATCATCCCGATGTTGAACTGATCGCCCTGCTCATTGATGAACGTCCCGAAGAAGTCACCGATTTCAAACGCAATGTTCCCGCGCAAGTCTTGGCCTCGAGCAACGATCAAGATGTCGAACGACACACCGCACTTGGAATTCTGGCGATTGAACGCGCGCGACGCATGGTCGAAGCTGGGCGAAATGTCGTGGTGCTTCTGGATTCCATCACTCGACTTGGACGCGCATTCAACAACTCACGGCGATATGGTTCTGGCGGACGCACGATGTCTGGCGGACTCGATTCGCGCGCACTGGAAATTCCAAAGCAACTCTTCGGTGCTGCACGCCGAGCAGAAGAAGGTGGATCGCTGACGATCATTGCAAGCTGCTTGATCGACACTGGAAGCCGCGCCGATCAAATCATCTTCGAAGAATTCAAGGGAACGGGAAATATGGAATTGATTCTCGATCGATCCATCTCCGAAAAACGACTCTTCCCTGCGATCAATCTGGCGGCAAGCGGAACTCGTAAAGAACATCTGATGCTGACCGAACATGAACTGAAGACCATCACGGCTCTGCGCCGACGCCTGATTTCCATGCCGCCGCACGTGCAAATCGAGCAACTTCTCGCCGCTCTGAAGCGATTTCCCACCAACGAAGCACTCGTCGGAAGTTGATCTTCTTGCCAACCGCAATGTGCGGATAAAGGTATTCTGAAGTTCTATGAATGGGCCTGCAATTAAAACTGGTTTTTTCTTACTGAGCGGAATTGCGCTCTTCGCATTTGTCGGCGTCACACTGGCCAAACTGAATTTGTTTGAAAAAGTAACGCCCTATGTCGTGGTCTTTAATGTTGAAGATGGAATCAACGGACTCAGCGAAGGTTCGGCCGTGCAAATCGGTGGCCTCCCCCGTGGACGAGTGGTGAATATCGTGCCCGTCATTGGAGAGCAGAAGGAACTCAAAGCGATCAACGCAAACATCGTCATGGATGAAGATGTCAAGGTTTTTAAGGATGCGAAAGTCCTGAGAATCCTGACACTCTTGGGATCGACCGCAACACTCAATTTCGTAGCGCTGGGATCTGAAGGAGATCCTCTTCCTGCAGGCTCCCAGATTCAAGCGCAACAAAGCAGTGGCGTCTTGGCATCATTGCTCGGGCCATACAACGCAACGAAAGCGAATGAAATCATCGACAACTTCGTCACCTTCAGCAAGTTTCTGGAAAGCGTTCCAAATGACTATCAAACAAAAATCGTTCCCATCTTGGACAATGCAGGAACTGTCTTGGGCGACATCCGAACGGATTACAGCGATTGGAGAACGAAGATCGGAACGGCTTTGACCTCCGCGCAGACTTCGATGCAGAAACTCGATTCTTCGCTGACCGATGCGCAGCAAATTCTGGTGCGTAATGGACCAAAAATCGACTCAACCATTGCGAATCTCGATAGTTCTGCATTGATTGCAAAAGACGCTCTGAACCATTTGAATCAAGAGACCGTCCCACTTCTGGATAGCGCCTTGCGACATGCAGAGGCGTCGGTAGACAGTTTCGGAAAGTCTGTAGAAATCGTGCACACACTTCTGCTGGAGCGCTCGCCTGATATCGCCGAGATGCTTTCAAATCTTCGCACGACCGCTGCGCAACTGAAGTTGTCTTCGATGGAAATCCGACGCAGTCCATGGAAGATTCTCTATCAGCCAAACAGCGATCAGATCGCTCATGAAAATCTCTACGAATCGGCTCGAAGCTTTGCGATGGCCGCTGGCGATCTTCGCTCGGCTGGAGATTCTCTGCGACTTGTCATCGAACGCGATCCTGGTCGCTATGAAGCAGATGTCAACTTCCGCGAAGCCGTGCAGACAATGGTGCTTGATGCACTTGCCAAATATGAATTGGCTCAACAACAGTTGAACAATGTTCTGATGTCGCCTGAGCCTGCGGGTGAATCAAAGGCGAAGTAATCCGTGACAGCGATGCGCTCCCAGGAACATAAAATGGGACATAAAAATGGAACGTAAAACGGGACATGACATTCGCACTGGCGCTTTCGTCATCTTTGGCGTTGCAATTTTATTCGCGGCGTTGGTCAGCATCCCATCGCTCACTGGGCCAAAGATGACTCCCAGTGCAGTGCAGTTTCCATTCGAAGGAGGGGTCAATGGGATCAAGCGCGGAACACCAATTCTCTTGGGTGGATTGAATGTTGGCACAGTTCAAGCTGTCACTTTCAAGCCAGGCGTTGATGGAAATCCTCCCTATTTTCGTGCGGATTGTTCGACGCTCGCCGATTTGAGCATACCTCGAACTGCCACGATCACAGTGCAGCAATCTCCCATCGGCGCAGGTGTGAATTTGATTATCCAACTGCCATCAAGTTCTGCATCTTTTTCTTTGGAAGCTTTGCCTGATGATGACATGTTGCATGTCACTCCAAGTCAATCCTCTCTTGCGCTCTTGTTTGGACCTCAACGCGCCGAAGAGATCGTCGAGTCGTACAAGACGATCACGGAATTCAGTCTCGGTTCTCCAACCACGGACCTGAAGGAACGACTGCAGACTGGCGCAGATAATTTGGATGCGATCAAGAAAATATTCAACACCGATTGGGAGATGTGGCAGGCGCAAGGGAATTCGATCAAGGATGGGTATGACATTGCATCAGCCAAATCTGAGGAAATCTTTGCGCTCTTTGGATCAGGAAAAGTTCTCGATAAAGAAAAACTCCAACCAGCATTCGATCGAATCAAGTCCAACCTCTCAACAAGTGGCGAATTGATCACGACTCTCAAAACGCGATGGAACGATGAAATCCTGCCGCCACTCGCCGATCTCATTGACCGATTCAAGAAGGACTGTGCGATCATCGAGAAAAACTATGAATCGACGATGGCCATGTTGCAAGATGCCAAATATTCGCTTGGGAGTGCGAAAGCGGATATGCAAATCGCCGGCGTGCAACTCAATCGCTCCGTTCGCGAAATTACATTGATGCCGTGGACACTCTTGGGGGGCACATTTGAAGACAAAAGCGAGCAAGCTCAATTCAAAAAGATTGCGCTTGAACTTGTCCGCAGTACGACCGAATTGAATCTTGCGATTGGCTTCACTCGTGAACTTCTCGAACAAGACCCGAAGCTTGCAGGTCGATATCCAGAACTCATCGAGTTGCTCAATCAGTGGATCACACGAGCTGGTGCGAATCAAAATAAGACCTCTCAAGAACTCCTCAATCGCTTGCTTGGACCAGCGAAACCCTGATCATGCGCGCCGACGCGATCTGCATCGCGGACGAGACGGATCCGCGAATCATTTCTTTTCGTGGCGTTCGTGACGCGGACCTACGCGGTCGCGACGAACTCTTTTGTGTTGAAAGTCCTCGGGTTGTGCGGCGTTTTTTGTATGCGCTGCTCGCGCACAAACGCGCCGCATCCACCGCGCCAAGAGTCGCGCTGCACTCGTTGTTGCTCACCCCCGCCGCCGCAGAATCTTTGGACGATGTCTTGCGCAAACTTCTTGGTGAAGATTCGAAGGATGTCCAACCAAAAATCCCGATCTATATCGCAGACGAAACATGCATGACACGACTCGCTGGATACAAAATGCACAAGGGTGCTTTGGCGCTGGGATTTCGGCCGCAAGAGACCACGACTGAAGCAATGCTTGCAGTTCTTGCGAAGTCGGAAAATTTACTGATCACTTCTGGCGTTGTTCTGACCGACAACATCGGCGCAATTTTTCGAGCTGCAGGATCGTTCGGCGGCGTTGGAGTTTTGCTTGCGGGCGGATCATCAGACCCTTTGCATCGCAAAGTGATTCGAGTTTCTTCTGGACGTGTGTTTACAGTTCCGTGGGCAGAATCGAATGACATCCTCGGCGATCTCGCGCGACTGCGATGTGATCACGGCTTTGCATTGATCGCTGCGGAGGACACGACTGACGCTGTGCCAATCGACGAAGTTTTTCAATTGCCCGCGATCAAAAATGCCCGAAGAATTGCAGTGATTCTGGGTTCTGAAGGAGCGGGAGTTTCTGCGGAGATTCGCGCAATGTGCGATGCAACCTCGGTCATTCCAATGGCAAATCCAAACGCATTGATGGAACCAAGCGACCGACCAAGCTTGAACGTCTCGGTTGCGTCAGCCCTCTTCTTGCATCGATTGAGCAGCGCCCGAAGCCATGCCAGCGCCACGCACAGCTGATGTATCGGCGTTTGCAGGTTTGTCGCTGACGCGTTCTATCTTCGCTCCAAGACTTCGCAGCGTTTCTTCCATGCGTTGATATCCGCGGTCAAGGTGATAGACACGGTTCACCGTGGTTTCGCCTTCTGCTGCAAGACCCGCCAACACAAGACTGGCCGATGCGCGCAGATCGCTCGCCATGACTTCTGCACCAACAAGACGAGGAACTCCAGTCACGACAACAGTTGGACCATGTCGAAGGAGTTGCGCTCCCATACGGAGCAATTCCGCGACGTGCATAAATCGCTCGGGATAGATTTTTTCAGTGATCACAGAATTGCCGGTCGCATTGCAGAGCAGCGCCATAAATTGCGCCTGAAGATCCGTTGGAAATCCTGGATGTGGCTGCGTGGTGATGACCGTGGGATTGAGATGTCTTTGACTGGTCACTCGAACTGTGCAACAACGCTCGTCTGCATCTGGAGTGATTTTCTGAATATCAACGCCGATCAGGCCGAGTCGATCAACCACGGCAAGCAGAGAATCGTAGGGAAAATCATCAATAATGATCTCGCCATTTGTGATCGCTGCTGCGATTGCGTATGTTCCCGCCACGATTCGATCGGGCATAACGCGGTGACTTGTTCCGCCGAGTTCGTCCACTCCATCGATGATGATGCGTGGACCACCTGCACCGCGAATTTTCGCGCCCATCGAAATCAGCATGTCGGCGAGATCCACAACTTCTGGCTCGCACGCAGCACTTTCAATGACTGTTCTTCCAAGCGCCAAAGTTGCGGCGCTCATCACATTGGCAGTTCCCAAGACTGTCGATCCGTATGGACCGCCAAGGAAAACCGTTGCGCCGCGAAGACGATCGGCACTCGCGTGAATGTTTCCGTTGCGCAGTTCAATCTTCGCGCCAAGTTTTTCCAGACCGCGCAAATGAAGATCGACTGGTCGATCACCAAACGCACATCCTCCCGGCATCGAGATGATTGCTTTCTTGCGGCGAGCGAGCATTGGCCCAAGCACGCAAATCGAAGCGCGCATCGTTCGGACTTGTTCGTATGGCGCCTCAATGGAATTCGGATCTTTCGTTTCCATCGTCACCCGATCATCGCCGAGATGAACATCGACGCCGAGCGTGTTGAGCAACCGCCGCATGTTGGCGATGTCCGCCAGACTTGCAACATTGGTCAGCGTGACAGGTTCATTCGTCAGAAGGCAAGTTGCCATCAACGGCAATGCAGCATTCTTCGCACCTTCCACTCGGATCCGCCCAGAAAGTCGTTGACCACCTTGAATGACGAACTTGTCCATGGCGATCCTCCTTGATCGCGTCGTGCGTTTCATCGGATACCCCATTTGACGCACGGCGTGTCAAGGAGGCGTTCGTGGCGGCAACTCGCGCCACTTCGTGCAACATATTTCGGCGGTTCGACCCCTGCGGGCTTACAATTTCTTCCCGAGTTCTTGCATTCTTCATTCTTGTTCTCTCCCAGATCTTTGGAACTTCCTACGATTGTGATGCGATGACAGTCCACCTCAACGACCCACTCCTTCCTGAAGCAAAAATGCACGTCGTCCTGCCCGGCGCGCCTGTTGTTGCGCGCATAGCTTCGAGCGATTCCTGTATCCGCGGGAAATCCGCAAGTTTTGTGCGTCACATTGGCATCGATCTTGCAGGAACACCGCTCGAAGGAACATTCTTGGCTGGACAATCATTCGGTGTCGTCGTGCCAGGCGTTGACAGCAAAGGGCGACCCCATAAAGTGCGCCTCTACTCGATCGCAAGTCCTTCCTATGGTGAAGATGGATTCGGGCGGATCATTTCAACGACCTGCAAACGAACAATCGAAGAAATTCCCGACCAAGATGACCCAAGCCGATCTGACGGTCATCCGCTCATCTTGGGAGTTTGCAGCAATTGGCTCTGCGATCAATCCGTAGGCAGCGAAATTCTCGTTTCTGGACCCAACGGAAAACGATTTGTTCTGCCTGTCAATCATTCAGATCATGATTATATTTTTATGGCAACCGGAACAGGCATCGCTCCATTCCGTGGAATGATTCACGAGTTGCTTGTTGGGCCTCCCGCCGGCTCGCCCGCTCACGCGAAGTGGTCGGGCCCATGCCAAAGTAAAATCCATCTGGTGATGGGCGCTCCGTATCGAACCGACTTGCTCTACGACAGCTGGTTGCGCGATCTTGCAAGCACGCATCCGAATTTTACGTATCACACGGTCATCAGTCGTGAACCACTCCAACAGCCTGGACACGGACCGCACACGCATCATTATGTAGACGCACGTTTGGATTTTTTCAGACCGCTCTTGGAATCCAATCGAACTCTGATCTACGCATGTGGTTTGGCGGGAATGCAGGTTGGGATTTTCAAGGCGCTCGCAATTGCTGGACTTGGCGGACAATATCTGACAGTGCACGAGGAGATCGCCGCGATTGCACCGTCCGAGTGGACCACCGAGCAGATCAAGCGCCGAGTGCGGCCGACGCATCGGTGCATGCTTGAGGTTTATTAAGAAATCGTTGTGTCCGAGCAGTTTTTCAGCGGTTTTTTCACTCCCATCTGCATCCAAGTTGGACGATAACGATAGAAAATCAGTACTTTTTTTGCCCGCATTGAATGCGGTCGATACTAGAATTGAATATCACCTATGGCAGACGATTCTGGCGAATGGACAAGTGCAGAAGCTCGCGTTGAACGCGCGCGAGGTTTGTTCCAATCTGGAAAACTTGAAGAAGCTGCGACCCAACTTCGGCGCGCGCTTGCGACCGAACCAGATCGTGGCGAGTGGCATCACAATCTTGCCGTGACACTTGATGCGCTGGGTCGACATCCCGAAGCGCTCGCTTCCTATGAGCGAGCGATCGAACTTCTTCCAAATCATGCACACGCGCTTCTTGGCGCAGCGCAAGGATCGATTCGCACAGGACACCCTGATCAATGCGTTCGATATTGCGAGCGCGTGTCAAAGATCGATTCCAAACTCGAGCCCGGATATTCGATGAGAATCATGGCGCTTGGAATGCTGAATCGATTTGAGGAAGCCGAGTCTGTGTATTTTCTTGCACAACAATATTTGACTGAAATGCCTTTGTGTTTGGTCGAGATGGCAAATATTCTTGCGCAACAAGGAAAGTTCGAGCGGTCGATCTGGTGTTATCGCGAAGCGATGTCGCAGAATCCAAAACTCGTTGCAGTAAAGACTCGTCTTGGAATCGTCTTTCTTCGAGCAGGACAATTGGAATCCGCGCATCAAGTCTTGATGCAAGCACTGCGCGAACAACCAGGCGATTCTGGCACATTGCTCGCACTTGGTCGCACGCTTGAAGGATTAGGACGCACCGTTGAAGCCGAAGAAAAATATCGACGAATTATCGAACTCGAACCTGCGAATCATGCTGCGCATATTCGACTTGGCGATATCGCTCTGCGCGCAGGTCGATTGGACGAAGCGCGCGCTGCATATTCGCTTGTGATCACCCTTGGCGTAACGGACACCGCCGTACGATTGCGCTTGGTGGAAGCCCTTTCGCGCTTGAACTTGCGCAACGAGGCAGGGCGACATCTTGAAGAACTTTTTGCCCGTGCAAATATCCCAGCCAATTCACCCGTCGTTGAAGATCCGTCAATTGCGCTGGGAGCTGCAGGAACCGCAATTGAATGTGGCCGACCAGCAGTGGCGATTCGAATTCTCACCGCTTCGCTGAAACGACATGCAAAGGACGAACGACTTGTGCGAAGACTCGCGCGGGCTCAGTTCGAATCCGGAGATCGTGTTGGAGGTCGTCGCACGACGCGTCGAATGCTTGCGCTAAACAGAAACTGCATGGAGACTCTGCACAACATCGCTCTCGATGCGATGACTCATGGAGAACTTCGCCGAGCATCTGCAGCGATTGCCCGCGGATTAAAATTGCAACCTGCAGATCATGGACTGCGCAGAATTCGCCTGCGAATCGTAGGGATTCGCATGAAAGAATATCTCCGATCGACATCGCGTCGAATCGAGATTGCAATCAAGTGGATTGTCGATCGAATCAAATCGATCAAACGACCGATCAGTTTGCTGCGTTCGTGAAAGGCAGAAGCGCCATAAATCGCGCGCGCTTGACAGCCTGCCCAAGCATCGACTGATCTCCAGCGGACATCTCCAAACGCTTTCGCGAAAGCAGTTTTCCGTTTTGGGTCATCGCACGGCGAAGTTCATCCACCTGCTTGTAATCGATGAAGAGACGACCCTTTGCATCTTTTTGGCGGCGAATGACTGGAGGAGGAGGTGCTTGAAATTGAGACATAATTTCTTTCCACGGCGCAATGCGCCGACCGCGAATCCTTCCGTCTTGGGCTTATGCGGTTTCGCACCAAGAAGTTCGCCACGGACCCCATTGAGAGGGCTTCCAGAACATCTGGAAGCAGCGAGTCGGATAGGGTATCCGATCCCTCGCCGAATGCCAAGCCCTGACCAGCCCCAACGCCCTCCCCAATGCCGCGAACCCTGATTTTATCTGATCTGCACCTTGGATTGCCCGATGTTCCCTGCGGTCGACCGCCACGAACGCCAGAAACCCTCGCTCCCCTTTTCCAAGCGAGCGATCGTGTCATTTTGAATGGTGATACGGCTGATATTCACCACAGACATCACCGAGATCAAGCGCTGAAGTTGCTCGATGCGACTTTGAATCTTGCAGCGCGCTTCGGCGTTTCTGTGACGCGCATCAATGGCAATCACGATTACGACCCAGCGCAATTGGACTTTGTCGATCTCTTTGAAGGCGCAATCTTGGTGACGCATGGTCACGCATTCAGCGATTCGATGTTGCCGTGGACTCCAGCGCACAAGATCATCAGCCGAACTCTGTTTGCAGCGCGCGAGCGAAATGAAAAAACGCTCGAAGGTTTTCTCGCCGCCGCAGGCGAAGCATCGATGTCGCAGTGGAATGAGCCCGTGACATACACAGAGCCGACTGCGCTGATTTCCATTGGGCTCAATCCATTTCGAGTGGCGAAAGTTCTCGCATGGTGGAGAAATTATCCACGTGAAGCTGCACACTTTGTAGATCGATTTCGTCCTGCAGCGAAACTGTTGGTCTGCGGACACTCGCATCGCGCTGGTTCGTGGATGACTGGTGCCACACCCGCCAGTACGCGAAGACATGTCATAAACACTGGTGGATTTACATTTCCATCATCGCCGCGCGCTGTGATGATCGACGATTCTGCCACCGAACTTTCTGTTGAATTGCGTGCGATCCGTCACCGCGGTGGACGTTACGAACTTGCGGCACGCGAGAGCGCAAGCTGTTGGCGCATCCAAAGACCTGCATCTGATGCGCGTTGAATGTCGATGTTGGTGTCGAAGCCTGCGCTGACAATCGCATGCGCCAATGTTTCTGTTGCGACATTTCCCGCTGAGCCCGGCGCATATGGACAACCACCCAATCCAGCGACGCTCGAATCGAAAGACCGAACGCCAATTTCCAAAGCACGCAATGCGCATGCGATCGCTTGACCGTGCGTGTCGTGCAAATGCAGAGTCGTCTTGCTTGGTTCGATTATGTGTGCAACGGCTTGATAAAGTCGCGAGATCGAATCTGCATCCGCGGCTCCAATCGTGTCGCCAAGATCGATTTCGTCGACACCCATTTCTAGAAGTCGTGCGCATACTTCAACGACTTGCGAGGGATCAACTTGACCGTCGTATGGACATCGAATGATGCAACTGACATATCCGCGTACGGGTTTTCCAGCCGCTTTCGTGCGCGACACAACGGGAGCGATGCGCGCAATCACTTCATCAATCGATCCATTTGTATTGCGTGTGCTGAATCCCTCCGTCGCAGAGACAAAGACCGACACTTTGTCGACGCGTGCTTCGAGCGCTTCGTCGAGCCCTCGTTCGTTTGGCACAAGCGCCGAATAGATCGTGCCAGCACGACGCGTGATGCCGCGCATGACTTCGGATGCATCGCCAAGTTGCGGAACCCACTTTGCGCTGACAAAGCTGGTCACTTCGATCTCTGGAAATCCCGCAGCGGAGAGTTGATCGACAAATTGAATCTTGATTGCAGTTGGAATACGGACGGATTCGTTTTGCAAGCCATCGCGAGGACCAACTTCAGTCATCCGCACCTTGGGTCGATCGATAGTCATGATTTCTTCTCGGCACTGCGCTTGGATGAAGCGTCAAATTTCCGTTGCTCTTCTCGCGCAGCGCGCCGAAAAAGAATGAGTGCAAATACTGTGACTCCCACTGAAAGTATTGCGGCGGCGATAAACAAGATCACATCTGGTGTGAATGCCCATTCGTTTTCGGTGATTGCCTGGGGGTTCATGCGTGGGGGTTAAAGACTGGGGGTTAAAGCGTGGGGTTAAAGCCTGGGGTTTAGATTTGCTTCTCAGAAGTTCCACTCTCAACTGGAATTTTCACCGCCGCCAATTCCGCCTGAACAGTTGCGCGTTCGGGGCGACCATCAGCTGCAATGATCAACTCCGTCCCCGCAGACGAATGGGCATAACGAACAGTTGCAAATCCCACGCATGCTGCGCCAAGCATTGGACTCATTGTGCTGCTTGTCACAACGCCAACTTCATCGCCAATCGACCCTTCGTTGCCGACCGCAAAGATTTGCGCACTTTCAACGGGAAGTGAATCAGACATCATGCGAAATGCTCGAACGATTTGTTTCGGCTTGCCCAGACTGTTCATGCGCGCAACAACTTCTTGCCCCAAATAGCACCCCTTGGTGAAAGAAACGCGCCGATCAATCAGCCCTGTTTCGTGTGGCAAACTTGCTGGACCAAAGTCGACTTCGAAGAGCGGAGTACCACCTTCAATGCGCGCCATATTGAAAGCATGCCAACCACATGGACGACCGCGACGTTGTCCACCCTGCAATAGGTCGTGAACACTCAGCAGTGAATTCCATAATGCGAGCGCACCGGTGCGTTCAACAAATATTTCGATTCCACAAACACCACACGTGTCGACGCGAGCAAGTACGCACGAGATGTCACCAATCGACGTTGCAACGCAAGTATGAAGTGACGCAAGCGTTTCGACGGCTTGCGCATTTACACCTGCAAGCTCTAACAAATGAAGCGTTTCTGGACCATGCACAGCAAGGCGATAGTCGCGACTTGAAACATTGGCAATTGTCACATCTTCTGCAAAGACAAAGTTCGTGAGAGTTGTTGCCGTGTTGACTGCAACAGCACGAGCGCAGTCAATGAGAATGCGATCGCCGATTTCGCACAACAACAGATCTGCTTCGATGCGACCTTTGCGATTCAACCAGAACGCTTCACGCGTGTGCCCCGTAGAAAATCCTTTCATGTCTTGCGTCAACATGCGCTGAAGAAACTCGACTCGGTCGCGACCACAAATTTCCAAAGTCCCCCGCTGCGGCTGATCGCACAGCGCTGCGCCTCTGCGAATCGCTGCATATTCCGTCTCGACTCTGTCAAAGACACCAACGATTTCGGCGCTTTCTCCCCAAGGAATCCACGCAACTTGAGCAGCGTGGGTGGCGTGTGGGAAGTCAGCGGATCCACGAGCATCCTCGGCTGCAGTCGCACGCCGAGCGGTTTCGCCACTTGCAAATTCGTCATGACGTGCGCGCAGCGGTGACTCGGAGTGGAAGGAAGCGGAACTCATTGGAGAATCATAGACTCGTGTCATGAACTATGAACTTCTCAAGCGTCTCTGTGAAACAGCAGGAATCCCAGGGCGCGAAGAACGCGTCCGTGCGCTCGTCCAAAAAGAAATCAAAGGACTTTTCGACTCAACGACAACCGACGCGATGGGTTCGCTGATTTGCACCAAGAAAGCCACGCGAAAGAAAAAAGGCGTTGCGACTAAGCGCGTTCTGATCGCGGCGCATATGGACGAAATCGGATTTTACGTTCGGCACATCGACGAGCAGGGATATCTCTGGCTGAATCCAGCCGGGGGATTCGATCCACGCAATCTTTTTTCTCGCCGAGTGATGGTGATCACCGACCACGGCGATTTTCAAGGCGTCTTGAATCCTGGAGGAAAGCCGATCCATATTTCCAGCGATGCTGAACGCAACAAAGTTCCTGGAACAGAAGAGTTTTTTATAGACCTCGGCCGCGATCCAGCCGAAGTGCGCAAGATTGCGCAAGTCGGCGACTTCGTCGTGATGCACGAACCTTTCTTCGAGACTCCGCTGAAAGTTGTCTCGAAAGCAATCGACAATCGAATGGCAGTTTTCACCGCAATCGAAGCAATTCGCCGCGTCGCCAAGTCGCGCGCTGGTCATTCGTGCGACATCGTGGTTGCATTCACAACGCAAGAAGAAGTTGGACTTCGTGGAGCGCAAGTCGCAGCGAACGCAGCAGACGCAGAAATCGGCATCGGACTTGATGTGAATCTTGCATGCGATACGCCGGGTATTCCAGACAATCAACGCGTCACAAAGCAAGGTCTCGGCGTCGCAGTGATGATCCAAGATTCATCGATGATTTCGGATATCGAACTTGTGCGGCAATCATGCGCACTTGCCAAGCGGCACCGCATCGCGCATCAGCGTGCTGTTCTGCCACGCGGCGGGCAAGATGCTGGCGCAATTCAGCGATCAGGACATGGCGCTCGATGTATCGCATTCGGACCTGGTACGCGATACATCCATACTGTGACCGAAATGGTTCACAAATCGGATCTTGAAGCGACGATCGAATTGCTTGCGGTTCTGCTGGGCGATCTCTAATCGCACATCACTCGCGAGGCGGCGAACAAAGCGGTCCCCAGTCATCGACATATCCATGTTCGGTGATGACATGCAAGAATGCGGGAACAAGTTCGCCAAGTGCGACAAGGGAACGATCGACTGCAATTCGATTTTGATTACCACCATACGAAGCCGCTCCCAAAGTCAATTGATGAACAGTCAATCCGATTCGCTCCAACAAACCTGCGAGAAATCCTGAGTCATCCGCAGGAATTTCCAGGCTGCGGCTCGCTGATGAATTCGCACTGGTCATCCCAAGAGCTTGTGTCAGATATGGATCATTCCACATCAATGGAGCATTCACACGCAGAGTGCCGAGCAACTTTGGCATGATGCTGTCACGATCCCACTGAATGACTTGGCGAGCAAATGATGCGGTCGCTTCTCGTTGCGCAAGCGGCGCACCAAGCAGCGCACTCCATCTGCCGAAGAGCGCACCCGCAGATGCCCAGAGTTCGATCAACTTCGTGTCGTGTTCGTTTATGGAACGAGACTCTGACATCGCAAGCCATGTCAATGATCGATGCACACGAATACGAGCATCTTCGTACAAATGCGCTTGCGCATATGAATCACGGCGAAGTTTCCAAAGACTTCGCAACACCTCGGCGCGAAGTGGAGCGAGTTCGGTCGGTGCGTGCGGGCTTGCAGATGTATTCGGGTCGATATTCATTCGCTCTCTTGTCGCACTTTATTCGAAATCGGAATTGGACTGATCGATTCTCGTGCAGGGAAACATCGATATGCGATCCACCAACCAAGTATTGTAAATGTCAATCCCATAAGAAGGTTCACGCCGCCAATCAAGAGTCCGATTAGCAGGGAGTGGCGCATCGCCTCGACAATCTCGATCGAGAGCGTGCTCATTGTGGTCAATCCTCCGGCGAAACCGAAAACAAGTAAACGTTCAAGAGTCAATCTTCGCGAAGGCTCATGGAGCGCCACGCCATTTGCGTCCAAAGAGCAAAGCCAGCGGAACGCAAATCCTGCAAAACCAGATCCAATCACATTGACCAGCGCAGTGGCGGTCCAGATTGGAAATCCAATTATTGGAGCAAGAAATTGCACAAATATGCGAATACCAGTGCCCACGAAACCGCCGACTGCGATACCGAGCAAGCCGGACATGTGATGAGTGATTCGTCGACCTGCAAGCGGGATAATTGCTGCGGTCGAAATTGCACTTCGAGCCACAAACATCGCAGCGAAAACAGAACTGATCCAAGCAATGAGCGGACCGCCGATCATGGTTCCCATCGCAACGGTGACTGCCGCACGACGACGGCCGGCAATCCATTGCACGACAATATCCACGCACATCGAACTGAATGTTGTGAATCCACCAAGAAATCCCAGCGTGAAAAGCGCCCACTCAAACGATCCTTCAGTCATTCGCACTGCGAGGCCCGCAAGCGCGCTTCCAGCCAAATTGATTGACATAACCACGCGCCAACTTGCAATCCCTTTGTAGACGAATTCGTCCCGCACAACGATACGAGTCCACGCGCCAAGGCCGCCCCCCACTGAACCGATCAATAGCAACTCGTGATTGTGCACAAACGCATTATCACTGATTTCACAGTACTTGTCGCTGCGAGGGCGTCATGCCGAAAAATACTTTGCCTGCGGATGATGCACAATGATTGCGCTTGTCGACTGCTCTGGATCAATTTGATAATTCTCTGTAAGCACACAACCAATTCGCTCGGGCTTGAGCAATCGGAAGAGTTTTTCTTGATCAGCCATGTCTGGGCATGCTGGATATCCAAATGAATACCGACTGCCTCGATAATGCTGCTGAAAGAGTCGTTCCACTTTCGGATCATCCTCGTGAGAAAATCCAAGTTCCATACGCACACGCTTATGCCACATTTCCGCAAGAGCCTCTGCGCACTCGACTCCCATTCCATGCAAGTACAAATATTCTGTGTACTGATTGCGCTCGAAGAGTGACTTTGCTCGAACGCTTGCTTCTGTTCCCATCGTCACGCAAGTCAGTGCGAGAACATCGCGTTTTCCACTCGTCGTCGGCAAGAAGAAATCGCTGATCGAGATTTTCCGGCCAGCCTTCTGGCGAGGGAATGAGAAACGTTCGATTTCTCGGTCTTGATCGACTGCGTCATAGATGATTAAGTCCATATCCGAGGAATTGCAAGGGAAATATCCCCACACCACCGCAGGTCGGAGGATTTTTTCTTGACGACATTCGCCCTTCAATCTTGTCAGAATTGGCTCGACTTCATCGTCGAGAAACTTGGCATATGCCGCATCATCAAAATCGCCGCGACGAAATCCCCACTGCCCGCGGAAAAGCGCGGTTCGATTAATGAAGGGATAAATCATGTCCAAATCAAGACGCTCTACCAAACGGGATCCCCAGAACGGTGGATCAGGAATCGGATTGTCATGGAGCAAGACTCCGCCAACGGTCGCACCTGAATCGCAGTTCGCAGTATCGGGAAAGGCAGTATCGAATTCATTGCTCTTCGATGCAACTCCCACCGCAGTGATCTCGCTTGCTCGCAGCGCATTCGCTTTGACCTTCGCATCGACCGCGGCACGCTTGGCAAGTCGCGCATCGATCTCTGAGTTGATCGCAGGCAGCGTGCCAGTTGCCATCGCCTCGCACACCGAAAGTCCTTCGAATGCATCGCGGCCGTAATACAGTTCGCCTTGATAGACCTTCCGGAGATGACCCTCCGCATAATGGCGTGTCAGCGCAGCACCACCAAGCATGATTGGCACACGAATCTCTTGACGATTCATTTCGCGTAGATTTTCTTCCATCACCGTCACGCTCTTCACAAGCAATCCGCTCATACCGATCGCGTCAGCGCCCGTGGCTCGCCAAGCATCCAAGATTTGTGCGAGACTCTGCTTGATGCCAATATTGTGCACTTTATAGCCATTATTAGAGAGAATAATGTCGACAAGATTCTTACCGATGTCGTGCACATCACCAGCGACAGTGGCAAGCACAATCGTGGCCTTCGGCTTCGCATCCATTCCAACGCGCTCCATATGCGGTTGGAGAAATGCGACGGCTTTCTTCATGACTGACGCACTCTGCAACACGAATGGCAATTGCATACGACCTGCGCCAAACAATTCGCCAACCGTCTTCATTCCAGCCAAGAGATAATCATTGATGATTGCCAATGGCGAATAGATCTTGAGTGCTTCATCAAGTGACGCTTCCAGCGACTTCTCTTCTCCATCGATGATGTGCCTCTGCAAGCGATCCTCAATTCTAAGAGTCTCCATCGGCTCAGCCTTGACCGCAGAAACTCCATCTGGAAAAAGCGAAATGAAATGCAGAAGTGGATCGAATGATTCTGGTTGTCCTTCAGGTCGTTCTGCGCCCCGTCGATCAAAGACCAACCACTGCGCGGCCTGCCAGTGTTCTGGTGGAATCTTGCTCTCTGGCAGAATGCGCGAAACATGCACGATGGCCGCAGTCAATCCACGAGTCCGCGCTTCATGCAAGAACACACTGTTCAGCACTGCCCGAGCTGCGGGCTTCAAACCGAATGAAATATTCGATAGTCCAAGAATGATGGAGCACCGCGGAAATCGCTGCGAAATCAGCCGAATTCCTTCGAGTGTTTCCAGTCCCAACTTTCGGTCGTCGGCATTTCCAGTTGCGATCGTGAACGTCAAAGGATCCCAAAAAAGATCGGATTCATCCAACCCCCATTTGCGCGTGAACAAATCATGGATGCGCTCGGCGATCTCCAACTTACGCACGGCTGTCTTTGCCATGCCGGCTTGTGGATCTTCGTCGATGGTCAATGCGACGCATGCAGCGCCATACTTTTTCAAAAGTGGACAGATGCGATTCATCCGCTCTTCGCCATCTTCCAAATTGATCGAATTGACTATGCACCGCCCGGGCGCATGCTGTAATCCAGCCTCGAGCACATCCGCTTGCGTCGAGTCGATCATCAACGGAGCATTCACCTGCCGCACAAATCGCGCGATCGTTTCAGACATATCACGCACGCCATCTCGGCCGACGAAATCGACGCAGACATCTAAAACATGAGAACCATCACGTAATTCTTCTTTGGCCATTGATGCCAGCCCGTCCCAATCTTCCGCGTCAAGCAAAGTCTTGAATTTCTTTGATCCATTTGCGTTCGTTCTCTCGGCAACAATCAAGAAAGAATTGTCTTGGCGAAATTCAGTTTCGGTATACAAACTGGAACACGCTGGAATCGGCAACTCGATTGCTCTGCTTGGCTTGGTCGAAGTCCAAGGCACTGCCTTGCGAAGTGCCGCAATATGTTCGGTCGTCGTTCCGCAGCAACCTCCAACGATGTTGGCTCCAAACTCCTCTATAAAACGGCGCATTGCAAGCGAAAAGTCCTCAGCGCGGAGCGGATATTCGGTTCGACCTTCGACCAGAATCGGCAATCCTGCATTTGGGATTACGGAAAATGGGCGATTCCAATGCTTGGCAATGTGCGCAAGATGCGGGGTCATCTCCGTCGGTCCTGTTGCGCAGTTCAATCCAAGCGAAGCAATCGGAAATGGTCGCAGCGCATTCACCACAGCGCTGATATCAGACCCCAAGAGCATCGTGCCCGTGGTCTCCATCGTGACTGAAACAAGAATCGGCATATCGCGAACAGTTTTTCCCGCTGCTTCAAGCGCTTCCAAACATGCGGTCACAGCACATTTAATTTGCAAAAGATCTTGGCATGTTTCGATCATGAAGCAATCTGCTCCACCATCGATCAATCCTCTGGCTTGTTCTCTATAGGAATCCGTCATCACCGACCACGATGCTTGACCGAGCGTTATAAGTTTCGTTCCAGGTCCCATCGATCCAGCGACAAATCGAGGTCGGCCAGGTTCGGAATATTTTGCGCATGCGGCGCGAGCGATCTGCGCCGCTTTGACATTCAGGTCATATACCCAACCAACCATTTCTTCATCAAAGTCTGCCGCGACAAGTTTGTTGGTTCCGAATGTGTCAGTCTCTACAACATCAGCACCCGCAGCAAGAAAACTTTCGTGGATGCGCTGAATGATGTCTGGTCGCGATCGCACCAAGATGTCAGTGCAGTTATCGCGACCGATGTAATCCGCAGGAGTGCAATCGGCGCATGCGTGGATGGATGTTCCCATCGCTCCGTCGAAGACGAGCGTTCGCAAATCGAGTTGACCAAGAAAAGTTGGAGTCACAAGACAAGGATATCGGCGATTTCACTTAAGCGCCATCATTCATCCGGATTAACGGATGAATGGCCTCTTGCACCACATTTTCTGCTCTCAGATGCGATACTTTCCCATATGCAATGCCTCATCCTCGTTTGGCTTACAGCCTTTGCCAGCACAACTTCCATCTGCGCTTGCCAATCGAATCCCCCGGCATCATCTGTTTCACCTGCATCGACTGCGCAAAGTGTGCAACCCGCGATCCAAGAAGACCAACCCATGGAAGAATCCCAGGCGAGGCTGAATGGCTTGGTATTCGATCAAGTGTGGGTCATCATTCGCGACACGCACCTCGACCCTTCACTGAATCAAGCTGAATGGAACCAAACGCGTCTGCAATTTCGCGACCGCGCTATTGCTGCAGCCGATGCTGAAATATTTCGAACCGTCCTGCGAGACATGCTTCAGACGCTTGGCGAAAGTCACTTTGCAATCATTCCAAATTCTGTTTCAGGCTCGCCAGGTGCTGTTGGCGGTTGGTCTGGAATCACAGTGCAAGTACTCGGCGGCGATGCAATCGTCACTCGAATTGCCGAAAAAAGTCCAGCAGCAACAGCTGGGATCAAGACAGGGTGGAAACTTATTTCGTCTGAGGGTGATTCGATCGACCCAATCATCAAAGTGTTTGGAACGCCACGCACATCGCTCGAGAGACTTGCTCGCGAACAAGCAGTCAGCGCATTCGTCGGCGGTCGGCCAGGGATGAGTCCGAAATATCTCTTCGTCGATTCCAAGGGAGAAGAACACGAAGTCATCATCACCTTCGAAGATCCACCAGGCGAACTTGTAAAAATGGGAAATCTTCCTCCATTTGCAGCAGAATCCAAGTGGTGCTGGCTCAGAGAAGATGAGATCAAAAGTATCGGTGGCGATCCACGATTGACGGGGCGTATTGGATATCTCAGCTTCAGCATTTGGATGACGGCGCTCTCCGCAACCATCGACGATGCATTGACCGCATTTCGGACTGCGGATGGCATTGTGATTGATCTTCGCGGCAATCCTGGCGGACTTGGATTGATGGCAACAGGAGTCGCAGGACATTTTCTCCAAGAACCAACATCGCTCGGGACGATGCAAGGTCGAGATATGAAACTCGACTTTCGAACGAATCCTCGAACAGTTGATCGCGATGGAAATTTAATCGGTGTTTTTACAGGTCCCGTTGCAATCCTTATCGATGGACATACTGGAAGCACTTCCGAGATTTTCGCCGCTGGATTGCTGGATATGAAGCGTGCTCAAGCGTTCGGTCAGACAACCGCGGGTGCAGCGCTGCCTGCAACAACACACAATCTGAAAAATGGCGATGTGCTCCTGCATGCAATCGGAGACTTTCGCACTCCTTCAGGCAACTTGGTCGAAGGGATCGGTGTGGGCCAACAGATCGGAACACCTCCCAATAGAGCTGACTATACTTCTTCCCCTGATTGCGAACTCCGTGACGCGCTCCGATGGATCGCGCACGAACGCTCTCGAAATTCGTCCGAAGTAAAAAGCCCATAAGAAAGCCAACAAACACCATGAAAAAGAACGCAATATCGCCATTTCTATTCGCACCAGCACTTTTGACAGCAGTTGCACTCATCGCATGCTCGAGTGTTGCGCTTGGTCAGTCAACAAATCAAGATCAAAAGACAGTGCCATCTTTGAAGTTGCCAGCAGCACCAGCACCGAGCAAAGGAACGCTCGATGCATCAGGCACAATGCCAAGTGCGGAGGAAATTTTCGCCAAGGCAGTCGCAGCAAGTGGAGGAGCAGACCTCATCCGTATGCAGACAGCCAGAACGCAAACTGGAACTATTGAAATGCCGGCACAATCTCTCAAAGGAACAATCGTCACCAAATCTATCGATCCAAGTATGTTGCTCATCGAAACAGAAATTCCAGGCTTTGGAAAAATTCGCCAAGGCGCGAATGGAACCACGGGTTGGTCGATCGATCCAATGCGCGGAGCGAGCATTATGTCGCCCGAAGAGCTCAAGCGTGTCCTTCGCGAGTCCAGCATCGCAGCGGAACTGAATCCAGCGATGGGATGCGATACTCCAATTGTCGAAGGAAAAATCACGTTTGCAGGAGCTCCTTGCTATCAAGTCAAATTGAAGTGTGGCGCAGACGAATCGACCCGTTTTTACAGCATCGAATCAGGGCACATGGTTGGCTCATCTGCCAAAGTAAATTCACAGATGGGTGAAATTGAAGTAACCACGACATACAAGAATTTCGAAGCGTTTTCTGGCCGAACAATTGCCAAAGTCCAAGACAATTCCATGATGGGGCAGACACAAATTCTGAACATCAGCGCAGTCGATTTCGGCCCAATCGATCCTGCGGTTTTCGCGCTTCCTCCTGAAATCCAAGCACTTGTGAATGCAGCGAAGAATCCTGCGCCTGCAACACCAACCGCGCCTCCCAAGCCTGCAAAGGAGTGAATCAAATCATCACGAATTCGACGAACGAACCTGCTGTAATTCTTCGAAGCGTTGCCAAGCGCTTTGGAGCAGTTCAAGCCGTACGTGAACTTGATCTCGAAGTCCAACGCGGTGCACTTGTTGGATTGCTCGGACCAAATGGTGCTGGAAAGAGCACGGCGATACGAATGATCATGTCTCTCATTCGTCAAGACAGCGGAGAACTTCGCGTGCTTGGTGGAGATGCACTTGATGCAAAAGATCGCATCGGATATCTGCCAGAAGAACGCGGGCTCTATAGAAGGATGCGGGTTGGAGAATTTCTGATCTATCTGGGAAGACTCAAGGGTCTGCCTAGGCAGGGGCTGTCCTCTCGTGTCGAAGGTTGGCTAGAACGAATTGAACTTCCAGGCGTCTTTCGATCGCGCTGCCAAGAACTCAGTAAAGGCATGCAACAGAAAGTGCAGTTTATTGGCGCCGTCCTTCACGAACCAGATCTGATCGTGCTCGACGAACCATTTTCGGGTCTCGACCCAGTCAATGCACGCATTCTCATTTCGACCGTTCAAGATTTGCATCGTCAAGGTCGTACTATTTTTCTTTCGACGCATCAGATGGCGCAGGCCGAGCAGTTGTGCGAGCGCGTCGTGCTGATCAATCGCGGCGAAAAAATTCTCGATTCAACAACGCGAGAAGTCACGCAGCGATTCTCACCACGAGCAGTCGAGATCGAACCACTCGCTGGAATTCATGCAGCTCGAAGTGCGCTTGAAGCAATCCCAGGGATCGAATCTGTCAAAGCCGCGGAAGATGGCCTGACTGCGGTACTGCTCGTAAATGAAAGAACAGACCCACACGCCGTTATGTCGCTTGCCCTCGCTGCAGTTCCCTGCCGACGAATCGAAATTGCGCGCGTCTCACTCGACGATGTCTTTGTGCGCTTGGTCACAGAACATGGCGGTCACGCACGACAACCAGTTCGAGGTGCAGCGTGATTGACAACGTGATTGACAAAAAAAACTCAAGTGGATTTCGCTTTTCGCGAATTATGACGATTGCGATTCGCGAGTTTCGCCATACGGTGCTGACAAAAGGATTCATCTTTGGCGCGATTCTCTTTCCTCTTATGATGTTTGTCGTCATTGGCGTGATGCCTTTTCTGCTCTCGAATGATCAAGTTCCAGTTCGTGGAACAATTGTGGTCGCAGACTCCGATGGCTCAGTTGCACGAGCAATCGAAATTGCATTCGCTCGCTTTCAAGCGAAAACAGAAACGGGTATTGGATCAAGCACCGCCGCTCTCAGCGATGCATTGGCGAAGTCGCAACAAGGCGATGTTGCAGCACTCGACGCACTCTCCGACATCACGACCACAGTCGAAGTCACAGTGCGGCGCATGTCCATCGATGACGATCTTGCGGGCATTCGAGATCAAGTTCAAAGTGGCGAACTGCTTGCTCTCGTCGAAGTTCCCGCAACGCTGCTTGAGTCAGATCCTCCGGCTGATGCTGATGTCTCACTTCTCGTTCCTTCCAATTCTCCCGCCAAGACCACCGCACTCTTCGCGCGAATCGCGCGCCAAGCAACAGTCGTTGCACGCGTGCAACGAACCGGAACAGATCTCGCGAAAGCAATGGCTCTGGTGCGCGAACCTCAAGCGCAAACGGCGCGCTTAACAAGCACGGGAACCAAGGCGAAAGAAAATCTCGAATTGCGCTTCATGATTCCCGGAGGATTCATGATGCTCATGTGGATTGCGGCATTTACCAGCGCAAATCAGTTGCTCACAACAACAATTGAAGAAAAATCAAGCAAGGTGATCGAAGTTCTGCTTTCTGCAACAAGCCCGCTGGAACTTCTTGCAGGCAAAATTCTCGGCCAAGGTTTCGTGAGTCTCTTAATGCTTTCGACATATGGTGCCGCAGGAATTGCCGGCCTTGCATTTCTGACGATGCTTGACATCGTTCCGCTTTCAAGCCTGATTCTCTTTTTCCTTTGGTTCTTGCTGGCATATTTTATGGTTGCCTCAATCATGGCCGCAGTCGGTAGCGCAGTCAGCGATCTTCGCGAAGCTCAATCACTGGTGCAACCTGCAATGATTGTGATGATGATTCCCCTCTTGCTTTGGTTGCCAATCTCAGAAAATCCAACGGGTTGGTTGGCAACCATCACCAGTTTCGTCCCGCCGATCGGTCCATTTGTGATGGTCTTGCGCACGACTGGTGCGGTGGAGCCAATCCCAATCTGGCAAATCGGTCTCGCGCTTGCAGTCAATGGATTCTCAACGATTGCGCTCGTCTGGATCGCATCCCGTGTCTTCCGCATTGGCGTGCTGATGCAAGGAAAACCGCCGACTCCAATGGAATTATTGCGCTGGGCGCGAGCGCGCTGACCAGCGCTTTCACATTTTCGTCACAGCGCTTCTAACATCGAACAACATGGCCAATCAAAATCTATGGGCACCGTGGAGAATGTCATATTTGCGCGAACTCGAATCGCGTGAAGCAGACCTTCGCACTTCAGGCGTCTCGACGCCAACAAACTTTCTGCGCGCCGCATGGGAAGATGCGAGCAATGATCTCGCGCATCATGTTGTTTTTCGAAATTCGCATGGACTCATTATGCTCAATCGATATCCATACGCGAATGGTCATGTCCTGATTGCACTTGGCGATCCGCGGCCGACATTGATGGACTATTCCGCCGAGCAACGCGCTCAATTGTGGGCGCTTGTCGATATTGCAGTTGGTCTGGTCGAACGCGCATTTCGTCCGCAAGGCGTGAATGTCGGATTGAATCAAGGCCGTGCCGCAGGCGCAGGATTGCCAGAACATTTGCATGTGCATGTTGTTCCGCGTTGGGGAGGCGATACAAATTTTATGGCGACCGTTGGAGAAGTACGCGTTGTCCCAGACTCGCTCGAACAAAGTTGGCGCATGATTCGAACCGCAATCGTGTGAATGCGAAGTCTGGTCCCGCCGGGCAGTTCGAGCGAGCTCGCGGTCGAGATCCGAAGATCAGCGACCCAAATTGACCGGTGAGCTCGAACCCAACTCGCAGGTGGGTTCGAAGTCCGTCGATCCCGATCTTCCACTCGGCGCAAGGCCGGAGGCTTGATCTTCGTCGCAGATCTGCGATCCCGTGGGTTCGTGCAAGGTTCGAGCGCTTATATAGCCAATCGCCGCCGGCGGGACCGGACGTCGCAGGAATACTGTAGCACCCAACTCACCCGTGGAGTTCTTTCTTCCTACTCTTGGTCAAACTGATTCGGCGCAATTCGCTCTTGATCAAATATTCCCGTGCATATTTTTGGAACTCGATTTTTCTTCACAAAACTGAACGACTTTGTCGCTGGATTTCATCCGCGATCACTGCCGCCAATGCTCCGTGCGAATTACGCGCGCGAACTTTTCTCGTGGTTTCTGCTGCCACTGATGCTTGGCGCGCTCGAAGGTGGAACGATGGCGATCATTGTCAAGAAAATGTTTGCTGGTACTCCAGGAATCGGACCAGCCGAATTGGATTTCGCTGTCGCTGCTGTCAGTGCTGCGCCGAATGTCGCGAACCTGACCAGTTTTATTTGGGAAGGCCTCGCGCACGGTCGCAAGAAAGTTCAGTTCATCAGCAGATTGCAAGTGGTCACTTGTTCATGCGTCGTCTTGGTTGCATTTATCCCGCTCAATTTATACGGCCTCTTTGCATTGACGGCGTTGATCTTCATCTCACGCGCAGCGTGGACTGGAGTCATCACCGTCCGAACCGCCGTCTGGCGTAATAATTATCCGCGTGCAAATCGCACGCTGATTGCAGGCAAAATGGCGATGGTGCAAGCGGTCGTGCTTGCGCTTGCTGGACTGCTCATCGGCGAGGCGATGGACATTGCCCCAGAAAGTTTTCGATATCTCTATCCCGTGCTCGCGCTCGCAGGGTTTGTAGGAAATGCGATCTATAGAAAAGTACGACTGCGCGGACAACGACGACTGCAACGCGCAGAACAAGATGGACGAAAGCAAGGCGACGCGCGACTCGATCCGCGACGACTTTTCGCACTCTTGCGCGAAGATCGTTTCTATGCACGCTTTATGTGGTGGATGTCCGTTTTTGGACTTGGAAATCTCATGATGGGTCCGCCGCAAGTCATTGTGCTCAACGATCAATTTCATACTTCATATTTGCAAGGCATCCTCGCCACAACTGTCATTCCATTACTCGTTATGCCGTTGGCGATTCCCGCATGGTCACGATTTCTTGCAAAGTCTCATGTCGTTGCATTTCGAGCAGTCCACGGATGGGCATTCGTGCTTGCTGCACTGGCGATGTGGCTAGCGACCTTGCTCCATTCATTGGAGCTGATGTATTTCGCAAGCGTCTTGCTTGGACTTGGATTCGCGGGTGGATCACTTGCATGGAATCTGGGACATCACGACTTCGCTCCAGCCCACCGAGATAGCGAATACATGGCTCTGCATGTGACTCTCAACGGTATTCGAGGTGCAATTGCGCCATTTGTTGCAGTTGCGCTCTATTACCCGATGGCGAAGGCTGGATGGGGCGCATGGTTCTTTTTCCTGTGCTTCTTGATCAATATGGTTGGACTCCTTGGATTCATGTCCATGCGCAAAGACATACCACAGCGAAAAGCCCACGAAATCTGATATATTCAACGACCCACCACCGAGAACGTCTCGGCGGCACCTCGCCTTGCAGATTGAGCAACGTGCTCGCTCTGCGCATTTTGGAACGCACCCCCCACCATGGTTGATTACAACTTAATTGAAGACATCGGACTCGATCAAAACGCCACAGCGAATATGCTCCGTGAAGCATTCGGCGAAAGGCCCATCGACGAAGATTTAACCGCCATCATGACCAGAGCCGGCGCTTCGATCGGCTCCCCCAACAGCGTCATCAAAGGACGCGTCGTGTCCATCAGCGGCGATTATGTCATCGTCGATGTCGGACTGAAAAGCGAAGGACAAATTCTCAAGGAAGAATTCGATGATGCCGGCGGCGTATCACCTGGCGATGATGTCGATGTTCTCTTGGAAGAAATCGAAGATCAGGACGGAAACATCGTTCTCTCTAAGCGCAAAGCTGATCGCATCCGCGGTTGGGAATTGTTGCTGCAATCGAAGAAGGAAGGCGATGTCGTCGAAGGAAAAGTTCTCCGCAAGATCAAGGGCGGACTTCTGGTCGACATCGGCGTTCCAGTTTTCTTGCCTGCATCGCAAGTCGATGTTCGCCGTCCAGGCGATGTCGGCGACTTCGTTGGCCGCACCATTCGTGCCGCTGTATTGAAGATCGATCTCGAACGACGCAACATCGTCATCAGCCGTCGCAAGTTGATCGAAGTCGAACGCGAAGATGCACGCCGCAATCTCTTGACCAAGGTCAAGGAAGGCGACATCGTCAAGGGAACTGTCACGAATATCGCTGAATTCGGCGCATTCATCGACCTCGGTGGCATCGATGGACTTCTGCACATCACTGATATGTCTTGGGGACGTGTGAATCATCCATCCGAGATCGTGCGCATCGGTCAAGAGATCGAAGTGAAAGTTCTCAATATCGACCGCGAACGCGAGAAGGTTGCATTGGGTCTCAAGCAACGCGAACCAAGTCCGTGGGAAGAGATCGAAAAGAAGTATCCCGTCGGCGCTCGCGTGCGTGGAGCCGTTGTCAGTTTGATGTCATACGGCGCATTCGTGCGACTCGAAGATGGCATCGAAGGGCTCGTGCACGTCAGCGAAATGTCGTGGACTCGACGCGTCAATCATCCAAGCGAAATCGTCTCTGCAGAACAAGAGATCGATGTTGTCGTTCTCGACTTCAACAAGGACAAATTGGAAATCTCGCTCGGCATGAAGCAGTGCGAAGTGAATCCATGGGATCTTGTTGCAGAGCATTATCCACTTGGAACGGTCATCACCGGTAAAGTCCGAAATCTCGCCAACTATGGCGCGTTCATCGAGATCGAAGCTGGCATCGACGGACTGCTCCATATCTCTGATATGTCGTGGACCAAGAAAATTGCGCATCCAAACGAAGCCTTTAAGAAGGGCGACGAAATCAAGTGCGTGGTCATCGAAGTCGATCAGGAGAAGCAACGCGTTGGTCTTGGCGTCAAGCAATTGACGGAAGATCCGTGGGTTGAAGCGATTCCAAGTGCATATCGCCCTGGAATGATTGTCAAGGGAACCATCACCAAGATCACCAACTTCGGCGTCTTTGTCGAACTTGAAGATGGATTGGAAGGTCTCTTGCACATCTCAGAACTCAGCGATCAGAAGGTCGAAAATCCAATGGACATCGTGAAGGCTGGCCAAGAAGTTGACGTGAAGATTCTTCGCGTTGATACTGAAGATCGCAAGATCGGGCTCAGCTTGAAGCGTGCTCAGTGGACGGCCGGTGCTGGTGGCGGTCGTGATGAAACTCCAGCCACCGAAGATGATTCGTTCATTATGCCAAAGAAGTCCAAGCCAACCAAAGGCGGCATGGATGATCACGGCGCATTAGGAACGGACAAGATCAAGCTCGACTGATTGATTTTATTCATTCCAAAAGCGTTTAAGCAAAAGTTTTTACTGCAAAAGCAACGACGGCCTGCGAAATTTCGCAGGCCGTCGTGCTTTTCGGCACCCGAAACACTTGCGTGTCCGGGCGTGTCTCCCCATCCGCCCATCCGCCCCCCGAAGGGGGGTTGGTTGTGCCGAAAAGGCGCTTGTAATCAGAGGATTGCCAAGAATGAAAGAATCGTCAGAAGCGCGAGCTTCTGTCTTGTTACCTCGTATGGAATTAATCGGTGTATAAACATCACAACACTCTAGTCTTCACCATCGCAGTCAAACGCATGACTGACCCGTACAATTGGAAGATGCCCCAAATTTGGCCAATTGCCAAAACAATCCTCCATTTTTCTATAATTTTTTTCTTAGTTGCATTCGCGGCGGCCAGCAACCCTCCCCCAACAGCAAGCTCCCTGAATGCTTGGATTGAGTGCAGAAAGTATGTGGATTTGGGGGAAATCCCAGCAAATTCCACATTTTTGGCACTTCCAGAAACATGGTCAGTAGTGGTCATTTTGCGCAAAGATTCAGGGGTAATTGGGGTCGGAGATTCTCACGAAAAAGACCCCATTCGGGGGGCTTTGGGGAAGGCTTTAGCGGATGCAAGGCAGCGAATTGTCAAAATGAATGGTGATTCTGCTGCCATCAAATGGGACCAAATCACGCTCGAACTCGAACTTGGCTCAAAACCAGAACCGCTCATTGGCGGGACATATTTGGAAGCTTCTCGAGAGATCGAGCCCGCTCTTGATGGAATCGCAGTTCGCCGCGGAAACACATGGGCTGCTGCTCATCCTGCAGTCTTGCAAGCACTCAATGCTGCCGCTGCTCCCGATCAAACTTTGCTTTCTCTTGTGATGCAACTCGGCCTTCCAGCGCGAGAACTTGATGCAATTCCCACGACCGAGCGGGTTGGGCTTTACACCTTCGAAGCCACACGCATCGTGCAACCAGCATCAACAATGATGCCGACATTTGTGAATCGCGGAAGTCTGCTTCAGCCCACACCAGGCCCCAGCGAGAGTGTGCAGAGCGCGCAAACTGGAACAAGTGAAATACTCAAGTGGTTCGAGAGATCGATGATCCATGCAAGCAAGAGTTCTGATTCGCAGTCGGCTGGCGAACAACGCGCATTGAAATCGCTTGGTTTACGCGGCGATTATCTTCCTGCTGAAGGCAAGGATGAAACCATCAACGCCGCGCCAACGGAACAATCACTCGCTGCATTTGCACTCGCACGTTGCGCGACACTGAATGCGAATGATGCAGCAATGGCGATTCGCGCACGCACCGTTGCACTTGAGATTCTTACGGCGCTGCACGATGTTGCTGAAATCGAAAAAGATCCACTGGCTGATCCTAAGACGATTGCGTGGATCGTTCTCGCTGCGCTCGAACTGGAAATCCATGGCGATCATCTAAAGGAGTCACCCGCTGCGGAATCTTTGTACGCAAACGCGAGGGATTTGCTGATAAAAATGGTTGCTGGGGATGATAAAAAATCAGTCCGTCTTCGCGGAGATCCCCTCGAACAATCACTCGCGATTGCAGCGCTGGCTTCTCTCGACGCTGCAGGGAAACCTTTGGTCGAACGTGCGGAACTGGTGCAAGCCATCGATGAATGCTGGACAGGAAATTCGCGCAGTCAAATTGTTGGAATTCTTGGATGGCTCTTGCTTGCAGATCACAAGCTTGGACCGGTCCCAGAGAATCATGTGACAATCGCACGCGCTGCACGTGCCGCGCTCTCGCATGTTCAGATCGGCGTGCATGACGGCGCAGATTCTCCGATGAAAACTCGCGTGCCTGCTGATCTCATTGGGGCATTCTCGCTCTCTGGTTTCGCCAGCAAAGGCGCGACGGCTCAAACTGCTCGACCAGGATTTGCGTTGGCACTCATGATGACTGATCCACTTTTAACTCCAGTTGGTGAGCAATATCGAGCTCGATCAATGCAAATTGGTGTTGTGCGATTCCTTCGACAGTTGGCGTATGACGACGTGTCGTCATACTTGGCTCGCGACCCGCAGCGAACGCTCGGAGCGATTCGCACAGCGCCTTGGGATAGCAGAGTGGCAGTTGCGGGCAATGCAATGGCGCTTTTGTGTCTTGAAGAATCTGCATTTTCGATAAAAATGCTCAATTCCCTGCTAGAATCAGCCAAGTAGCGGTTTCCCACCGAGAAGGAGATACACAGTGCAGATTGAACACAAATTCATTGCCTCCATACTGGTTGCTTGCTCGGCTGTCAGCACTTCTGTCATTGCGCAGACTCCGCCGGCAGCGCGTGCTGCGACTCCAGCACCAACCCATACCCCTTCATCAAAGGCAGCTCCTGTTCAAGCACCGGCTCCCGCTCCATCTGCCACTCCAGAACTGCTGACCGAAGACCAAGACATTTTGTTTGCGTTGCTTCACACCGAAATCTCAATTGACTTTGATGAAACGCCTGCGAAAGATGCGCTCAACTACATCCAGCAAATTGTTGGAGTACAAATGGTTGCGCGGTGGATCACTGAAAAGAATTCGACAGGTATGGATTCTGAAGAATTGATCACAGTAAAACTACAACGTGTCTGCGCTCTCGATGCGCTTGAAACGGTTCTCGCCGAACTTTCAACGGAACACGCATGCACTTGGCAACTTCGAGGCGGTTTTCTTGAAGTTGGAACAAAGGACAATTTATCTCGCCGCGGTACCAGAAAAATCAAGCTTTATCCAATTAAAGATTTGTTGTACGAAGTTCCTTACTTCGACAATGCGCCTGACTTCAATATTGACGCCGCGTTCAATCAGGGTGGAGGCGGCGGTGGTGGAAATAACGGAGGCGGTAGTGGTGGCGGATTCGGCGGTGGCGGCGGTGGCGGTGGCGGCGGTGGTGGCGGTGGCGGCAGCCTCTTTGGCAATGGTGGAGATAGCCCAGAGCGTGCGACAGATGCAGCAAAGGGAAAGCGCTTGATCGAACTTATTAAATCTCTCGTCGAACCAGAAGCTTGGGAAAACGACTGGGCATCAATTGATTACACCCATGAATGTCTTGTCGTTCGTGCGCCGGATTATGTCCACCGCGCGCTCGGTGGGTATTCGTTTCTTCCGCCTTCAAGGCTCGAGAAACAACGCGGGGCTGGTCGCTATGTTTCTATGACTGTGCCGATGACTTTCTCTCAACTGCAAGGATTTTCGCCTGCCTCGACGAGTGGTTCTGTCGGTGGCGGCGCAGGTGGCGGCGCAGGTGGCGGCGCAGGTGGCGGCGGAGCACGACCCTGACGATCAAGTTCGCTGCGCAATCAAATTTACTGCGTCAGTTTGGACTCTTCGACCACCAGTAAATTCTTTGCATCGTGTACATATTGTCGGTGAACACTCGCTCACGCAAACTGCGAAAAGATCTTGCTGCATCAACAGGTGATGGAGCAACGTATTCATTCATGGTCGGTGTCAGCGAGATGTACTTCATCCCGTTTGTCCTCGCTCTTGGTGTCGGTGAAGTCAGCGCTGGACTCTTCTTCACCATTCCATATCTTTGCGGATCTGTTTTGCAATTGCTGGCGCCTTGGGGAGTTTCATTTCTTAAGAGTCCGCGCAAATGGGTGCTGTGTTGTGCGATAGTGCAGTGCATCAGTTTCATCCCTCTGATCGATGGCGCAATTCGTGGGGCCCTTCCTGCTTGGGTCATATTTGCCTCATTTGCGCTCTATTGGGGGGCGGCGATTGGCGCTGGACCTGCATGGGCAGCATGGGTTGCTGCACTCATTCCATCAAATATTCGGCCGAAATATTTTGGACGCCGCAGTCGTATCTGCCAACTCATGACTCTCACTGGACTCTCTGTCGCTGGCGCGTTCTTATTCTTCGGCGAACACTTCGATGGAGCCAAGAACATCGATCAAGCAACAAAAGTTGTAGGCGAATTTTCGTGGCAGCTTGCAGCATTCGCATTCATCTTTTTCTTGGGGTTATTGAGTCGCGGAGCATCTATTCCATACTTAGTTCGTCAAAGCGAACCTCCATCCGGCGCTTGGAAACATGCTCCCGTTCCACTTCGAACTCTTTTGATTCGTCCGCTGATGGGACAAGAACGGCCACTACTTGTGTTCATGCTTTTCTTTCAACTCGCGATCCAAATTTCCAGCCCATTCGTCGCTTCATACCTGATTGGCGAAATCGGTTTCAGTAACGCGACATACTTTGCAGCAGCAGCGATACTCTTTGCAACCAAAAGCATCGCCGTATCAATCTTTGGATCGATCGCATCAAGACGAGGTCCACGCTTTGTGCTCGTCTTGAGTGCTGGATTCCTGACAGCACACGCCGCATTGTTTGCCCTTCCACCAGAAACTTCAACAATTTTTATCTTGATGGCGCTCTCTGGAATTTGCTGGGCTGGATATGAAATTGCAACATTTTTATTACTGCTTGATATTTCAAAGCCAGAGGAACGCACAAGCATCTTGACATCGTTCAATCTGCTGAATGCATTGGCACTCGTCATTGGATCACTTGCCGGCGGTTCGCTTCTGCATTGGCTTGGCGATGACCGAACTGCGTATGCGTTGCTCTTTCTCATCTCAGCAGGTGCTCGATTTGCGGCGCTCTTCCTGCTTCGATACGTGCCTGATAAGAGAGGATTGGAATCTGACCACAGCAGCCATCCAAGTAATCTGCAAGAGATCAGCATGGAAGAAGACGGATCATTCAATCGACCGCCGGAATCAATTCTGTGATAAGAAAGACGACATCATTTGTCGTGATAATCAGTGTCGTTGTGATTTCGCTTGCCTTCGCTGCAATGGCAATGATCGACACGGAAGTGCTGGCACGATTCTTCACGCACCAATATCTGGCTTCTCGGGCTGGTGTTGAAATTCGACCAGTAACACTCCAAGGTGCTGAGTGGTTTCGCACGATGTGTGTTCTCTCTGCAGTCGTATGGGCCATCACTGCATGGATTCTTGCGCGATCAGTCCGTAAAAATGAAAGTGCAGCGACGCCCTCGAATACTGCTTTGGATTTCATTCAGAAATCACCAACAACATCTCGATTGCGTTTCGCACTTTTCTGCGCAATCAGCGTTGGAGTGATCGAACGAGTCTGGCGAATTTCTGAAAGTCTTTGGTTCGACGAAATTTCTGCGTTGATCGATTATACACAGTATGGTCCTGGCGCAATCTTTGGGACATACTTCGTACAATCGAATCATGTTCTGCACACGCTGCTATCGTGGTGCGCTCTGACGATTGCGGGTGGCGCAAGTGAACCAGTGCTGAGAATGCCCGCATTTTTCGCAGGAATTGCTTCCATCGCTGCCATCGTTGCGCTTGTGCGCGAAGCGGCTCTGTGGCAAGGCGTACCGACGCGCGCACGGATGTCACTTGTGTGTGGGATTGCAGCGCTCTCGCCAATTATGGTGTTGGAATCAGTCGAGGCGCGGGGATACTCGATGATGATTCTCTTCGCTGCGCTTGCATCATGGATGTTTCTTCGAGCACTGCGAACTGAAAGATCCCTGTCGTGGATCGCGTACTCGATTTTGTGCGCGCTTGGCATCTTGTCGCACTTGGTCTTTGTCGTTCTTCCAATCAGTCACGGTGCGATTGCGACGTGGATGATTATTCGCCCTCGTCCAAGAACGAATGACCGCATGCGAGGTTGCGGCGCGATTCTTGCAGTCACACTCGCTGGCATCACAACAATCACACTCCTCGCTCCCCTACTTCCAGATCTTTTGCGCATTCGTCGAGAATTTCAAGCTCTCGATGGAAACGAACCAACGATTTTTTCTGTCGAAGGATTGCATGTTCTGTTGGACCTAGGTGGAGCATGGACTCCACTGGCCGCATTGCCAGGAATCGGGCTATTGATCATCGGTTTGTTTGGTGCGCGTCGAGATCCCTCTCGCCGTATCCCCTTTGCCGTGACTCTGCTTGGACTTCCAATTCTGATCATTGGTACTGAACTTGGTGGGAGTTGGATGTATGCGCGCTTTGCATTGTTCGCCTTGCCTGGAATTTTCCTGGCAATCACGCTGGGTGCATTTGATGTTGCGCAATTTCTTCGGCAACGCGACGCGAATGGACTGCGCGTCAACGGCGCACTGATTTTAGGCGCGTTTGCGATCGCGGCGATATGGATTGAGTCTCTTGCATCGCTTCCACCCAAGCAACCAATTCGCGACGGAGTCTTCTACATCCGAAATCAGGATCCTTCAATCTCCGAGATTGCGAGTCTTGGACTTGCAGACAATGTGGTCAGCTATTACGGCATCCTTGCTGGAATGAATGTCCAAAGCATTGGAGTTCGAGGAGTGACGATCGATGAAGTTCCCACCAACATTCAATGGATGATTGTTCTCTATCCGCGTTCGATTGCAGTTGGTACAAGCAAAGTGTTGAATGAAAATTGGATGCTGGCTGAAACTTTTCCTGGGTGGGTTGATTGGGGGAACGGAGATGTATTGGTGTATCGACGCAACGAAGAGTGATTCGCCCTAGAGCTTGAACAAATTCAGAATGTTTTATGCCTACGCCGCGGGACGCATGTATGGGCTCAAATATGGTTCGTGCAGATTTTGGCAGCGGACTGATTTGCCCCCGGACTCAAACATGCTGCGCCGAGCTGCGCAGACTTGCTCGGCTTGCAAACTCGCCGGGGTCCAAATCATTCCGCTGCCCACGTGAGCGAATCAAATTCTCGCTCGAACGTTTTTCAGATCCGTCGAGCTACAGCTTGCGTGCCCAGCCGTTGGAAAGTTCTCTCGGGCGAGTTCCGCAGGCGGCCGACGGAATTTGTAATCAAACTTCGAAATCCGGATCGTGTCGGTCCCCGAGGACTGTCTGAGCCCCGAGAGGACTTTTCACGGCTGCACACTTATGCATTTCCGTCGCTAATCGTGTCGCAATGCAACAACAGGATCTTTGCGGCTCGCAACAATCGCGGGATACATACCGAAGATCAATCCAACCGCCGCCGCAACTCCAAAACTCACAAGAATCGACCAACTCGTCACGATTGGCTGCAGCGAAAATCCGCCGCCAAAAACACCGCGAAACATTTGCCACTTTTGAATAACTGGAACAATCTCGCCAAGCCCCAGAGATGCAGAAATTCCAAGAACAATTCCCAGCAATCCTCCCACCGCAGAAAGCGAACCAGTCTCGACAAGAAATTGCAAAATGATGTGCCGACGCGTTGCGCCAAGCGCACGACGAATACCGATCTCACGAGTGCGTTCGGTCACACTCGCAAGCATAATGTTCATGATGCCGATACCGCCCACCAACAGACTGATCGCGGCGATTGCGACCAGCATCACATTCCAAACAAGCATCGCACGCCGCGCATTTTCAAGCAATTCCCATGGAACAACAATTTGCACATCGGTCATACCTGGGTGCCCAGTGGCCATGATGCGCTCGACACGTTGCGAAATCTGATTGACCGCCATCGTCGAAGGTGCAGTGACATAAACCTCGCTCAACTGAATCTCTTCTGTGGTGAACGATCCAGATGTACGCCGTTGAATCACATCACCAAATTGGCGCTCAGCGGTCGTCAGCGGCAAATGAATATCACGATTGAGATCACGGCCAACAAGTGCACCTCCCGCACCACCCGACAGACCTTGCTCTTGCAAAACACCTATGACACGCAAAACTTGTTGATCGATTCGGAAATCTTGACCGACCGCATCGCGCGCTGGGAAAAGTTGTCGCGCGGTTTCTGCGCCAAGTACAGCAACAGGTGCCTGCGTTTCAACATCATGATCGCTCAAATATCGTCCGCCAGAAGCGACGTGCAAATTCGCAACTTCCGCAAGCATCGGCAGCGTGCCGAAACACTGACTGTTTGTTCGAAATGGGCCTCTGCTGATTTCACTTCCAACTGCCTTCAGTGGAACAACCGACTCGATATCTGGAAGCGCGCCTTTCAATCTGCGCGCATCTTCATACGTGATTCCATAACGAGACAAAAATGTTCGCGCCTGAGTTGTGCTCGCAGCATCTGGCGGCTTGGAACTTCGCACAATGATGTTGGTTGCGCCAAGTGCAGCGATATCCCGCAACGCAGATTGTTTGTTTCCCTCTCCAATTGAAACGACCACGATCACTGCCGCAACCCCCAAAATGACACCAAGGCATGTCAGTATGGATCGCAGCGCATGGCGGCGCAAATTGCCAAGACCCAACCGAACGGTTTCCAAGAGGAACATCATTGGATGAAGCGTAGAAGATTCTTCGGTTGTCGGCGCTATTCTTTCCCCTATGCAATCGGACCTAGAACTTGAAGTCGCCACAGAGCGCGAAGGCGCAGCGTGCTGGATTTTCCAGATCCGACGCTCTGGGCAAGTCGATCCAATATGCCAATTGACCCTCGCGTGGGCGGATTACGACTGGTGGTCCCCCACCGGATCACATACGCCTTCGCAAGTTGCGTTGGCGGTTATGAAAGTTCTGGCAGAATCACCGACAGAATTCGCGGGACAATCTGCACACCCAATGCAGATGGACGCAAGCACAATCCGCAGACGAATTGCAGGCGCGGATCGATTGATCAGCGAGCGACTTCAACGATCTACCTGAGGCGGAGCCTGCGACAAAACCTGAGGCGGAGCCTGCGACAAAAGTGGCTTGCGTTCTCGCACACGAAAATAAATCGGGACTTCAACAAAGAAAGTCGAACCACGCCCAGGCTCTGAATGAATGCCCACTGTACATCCAAGAATAGTTGCCAGTTCTCGGCAGATCGCCAAACCAAGTCCAGTACCGCCGTGCGACTTCGTATGACTCGCATCGACTTGTCGGAATTTTTCAAAGATCGTGTCCTGCAAATCAAATGGAACTCCAGGCCCTTGATCGACAACTGAAATTCGAACTGCACCGCGAGAGTCCATGCTGATGGCTTCAGCAATAATTCGAATCTCACCGCCGGTTGGCGAGAATTTGAATGCATTGGAAAGAAAGTTGTACAAAATCTGCTGCAGCTTTCCCGGATCCGTTTCAACCGAGGGAAGTCCTTCCGCAACTGTGACGACCATCTTTAATTGTTTTGCCATTGCCTGCGGACGCATAATCGTTTCGAGACCCTCAATAATGTCGGCAATACTCGACGAAACTACAGCGGCCGACATGCGCCCTGCTTCGATCTTCGCCATATCTAAGAGTTCGTTGATCATGTCCAAAAGCATCCGGGCGCTCGTCAAGATGTTGGAGATGTATCGCACGCGCTTTGGATCCGCATTTGGATCAATTCGCGCAATTTCAGAGAGCAATTCTGCAAATCCGATGATGGAATTGAGTGGTGTTCGCAACTCATGCGAAACATTCGCCAAGAACTCGCTCTTCAATCGATTCGATTCGAACAAACCGACATTTGCCTCGGACAATTCAACCACTTTCAGATCGAGCGACTCGTTCATTGCACGAAGAGACTGCTGGACTCTATGAACTTCATCAAGCATCGAATCGAATGCGCTAGAGAGTTCCTCTAATTCATCTCCAGTTCGAAGAGAACTTCGCACACTGAGATCACCGCGGCGCACCTTCTCTGCGCTCTCACGCAAACGCCTCACTGGAGAGAAAATCAACTTGGTCAGAATCAATGAAAACACAATCACAGCCAAGCCGACCGCGATCAGACCACCTGCAATGATGTACCAACGATTCGAAAGAATCTGCCGAGATGCAAATGGACTCGTGCGCTCGATGACCATCACTGCACGAAGAGGATCTCCAAGTGCAGTCTCCGAAGAACGCGGCGAGAAATCAACGAAGCGGCGATCTTGAATCGCACGCCACTGCGCTTCTCGAAGAGCCCGCGCATATCGATAGACCATGCCAGCGTTCGTCTGAAGAGTTGCGAAGAATTCATCTTCGCCAGATTCGCTGACAAATTGGCGATATGCCTGATCTACAAAAATATCTCCAACCCTTCCATCTTCGATTTGCTCGATCGGTACAACTCGAATTGGAATTGGAATCCCTTCCGTTCGATTCAGCGCAAATCCATTGCCAACCCATGTTTCCGCCAATTGCCTCGACATTTCACGCTGACTGTCCTCGACCACCCACTCCAACCGCATCCATGGAACGATCATCGCACCAGCCAAAATCAAAAGCGCAGCCGCTCCGAAGAGAATCTGGCATTTATTGGCAAGCGATGGACCGAGGGGCATTGGTACAGCCTATCGGAGCGAATCTGCGTTTATCCTCTACCCATGCGACGCGAAGGAACAAATCTGGAAGAAGTTCGGATGGAAGATGTCCTCTGCGACTATTGCCATGCGTCATGGACAATGGATCGGCCCATGATTGAAGGGCATCATGGTTCATGCATCTGCGGAAGTTGCCTGCGAATTGCATACTCCGCAGTGCATTTGGGCGGCAGCGACGACTCTGCCCAAGGTCAACCATCGAAATGCACCATGTGTCTCGAGGAGCGAACCGATGCATGCTTCGAAAGTCCCGCCTATCCCGAAGCGATCATCTGTTTGCGGTGCATCAAGATGGCGGCGAAGGCATTGACTCGCGATCCAGATTCCAATTGGAAGCCACCCGCGGACGAAGCGGCTTCATAAAGTACAACTCGAATTTTAATGGACCCCGCACGCGGAAAAATTCTTGATGTCGGCATCTTCGGCCTCAATCAATCGCATTTGCCTGCGCATGATGCTGGGCCTTTCGATCCGCGCGATCTCTTCGCTTCACCGAAAAATTTATTCGAGATGGAAATCGGAACTGGAAAAGGAACATTTCTCGTCCAACAAGCAGTGCGTCAACCCGATACGAATTTCCTCGGCATCGAATGGACTGCGGAATTCTGGAGATATGCGGCGGATCGTGTGCGCAGGCGAGAACTTTCCAATATCCGCGTTCTGCATACTGATGCCACCGAACTCTGTCGTTATTGGTTGCCCGACGAAATCGCCACCGTCATTCACTTGTACTTCAGCGATCCTTGGCCGAAGACGCGTCACAATAAACGCCGCGTTGTTCAAGACGAAACACTTCGACACTTTCACCGAGTCTTGAAACCAGACGGCGAACTTCGCCTTGTCACGGATCATGTCGAACTTTGGAAGTGGTATCAAGAGCATGCAGAGCGCAATGCAAATCTCTTCCACATCAAACCATTTCTCTCTCCCGAATCTGCCAGAGAAGGCGAAATGGTCGGAACGAATTTTGAACGCAAGTTTGCGCGCGAAGGCAGACCGTTTATGGCGATGACTTTGGTGAAGCGGCAGGCACCGATGGCGGCGCGGATGTCGGGCCAGTCGGCTGGGAATTCGGTTGGGAACTCGGTTGGGAACTCGGTTGGGAACTCGGCTGCGAATGCGTCGTCGATACAACCCAATCCGCGATCTTTTTCAAGACTTCCGGATCGATCTCCACTCTAATTGTCGCATATTCATCTGGCATTCCTGTCCGCGCAGGCTGAAAGAGATGATTCACTTTGGGAATAATTACAATCTCCGGCTTCACTGGACTTTCCAAAGTTCCCGTTTGATACGGAGGAAAATTGCGCGCTGGAGAAACCTGCACATCTCGTTCTCCAAAGAGAATCAACATTGGCACGCCGATGTGGCGAATCGCGGGAGCAGGATCAAGTTCAATGAATGTCCGCATCCAAGGACTGCTGACCTGAGCCAAGCCTTGCTTGACCGTCGACTCGATCGTTGCTTCTGGCGGCTTCGGTTTCGCAAGACAATCAAGTTGGGCATCAACCAATGCGCGCATCGCTAGAGTCAAAGTCGCTTCATCGGCATTTGCAACGACTGCGTCAATCAGTTGGCGATGTTTTTCAAGCGTGAACGCCAACTGGATAGGTTCCACTTTCATTTTCGTAAACATGTCTGCAGATTGTCCGACGAGAATCTCTCCACCAGAAATTCCAGGAGGCGCAAGCAACACCGCGAAATTCACAGCAGTGTCTGGCGCTTGAGACATCAAGAGACCAATCAAGCCACCTTCACTGTGGCCGACTACCCCAATTTGCTTGGGATCAATTTCTGGTCGAGAGCGCAACCATGCGACCTGAGCCTTTGCATCTTCGAGGAAATCAAAAGTCGTTGCCAACTTTCCATCACCCGTGGATTTTCCAAATCCACGGTCATCACAGCGAATCGAGGCGATGCCAGCTTGCGCGAGCGTCGTCGCAATTGCACGAAATGGTTTATGGCCAAAGATCGTTTCATCTCGATCCTGCAGTCCACTTCCTGTGATGAACACAACTGCAGGAACACGGTGCGCTGGCGATGCGCCTTCACGCAATAAAAAAGTTCCTGCAAGTTTATTTCCGCTTGGTCCATCGACGACGACTTCGCTGGAAACTTCGCTTGCGACTTGGCCCGCAAGAGCGGCGTCTACTCCCTGCCCCCCGCTTGCCACTGAGAATCCAGCGTAAGAAAGCAACACCAAGAAGCCGAAGTTAGAAATATTCATTTCATGAGTTTACGGAAAGCCTGTATAGGAATCTCCAACCCCAGAAGAATCCGCATCTCAGCGAGATGTCGCCGCAGCTGCACGCCAAGCCAAGCGCGGTGCGTCAGTCCAAAGTCCTTCGATGTCATAGAAAGCGCGCTGAGTTGGCTCGAAAAGATGAGCAACCACATCGACGAAATCGACAACGATCCAACTTGTTCCACTATCCGCATCCGTTCGCCATGCAGGCGAACCTTGAGTCTTACCCAACTTGTCGATCGCTTCACCCACGGATTTCATTTGACGTTGACTTGTTCCTGATGCGATCAACATGTAATCGCAAATCTGTGATCGCCCAACAAGGTCAAGGATCACCACGTCAGAACATTTTAATTCAGACATTAACTTTGCAGCATCAAGCGCGAATGACTTCGTGCGTGCAGCATCACTCTTTATGGTTGATCGACTCATCGCGCACAAGCAAATTCAGCGTGACGAATCAGCGACCACTTCCGGTACGACCGCCACCAGAGCGACCAGCACCACCACTCGGTCGAGCTCCGCCACCAGTACGACCGCCACCAGTACGACCGCCGCCGCCAGCGCGAGCTCCGCCACCAGTGCGACCACCAGCAGAACGACCGCGTGGACCGCCGCCTGAAGATGAACCACCACCACCACCGCCACCGCCGCCGCCACTACCACCGCCGCTACTTCCACCGAAGCCGCGGTCAGAATCAGGTCGAACTGTAAAGGTTCTCTGTGGCCCGCGAATTTCTTCGCGGCGCTTGATCTCAGAGGGCTTCTCGTGATATTGCCGACGCTTCAGGTCTTTGGTAATTCCTTCACGCTCGCACAACTTCTTAAAGCGGCGAAGCATCTGTTCGGCTGTTTCATTTCCTCTGCTCTTGACTCGAATTGGCATTGCGTTTGAATCCTTTGTATGGGGTGAGTCCCGAATTAGAGCATAATTTGTCATTCCAAGCAAGCCGACGCCAATCATGGGAAAGTACCCACGGACCGCTCTCCAATGCCGCTCATTATTGATGTCAACAATCTCCTGCACGTCACTGGCATTCTGCCCCCAGAAATTGCGGGTCTAGATGAGTCTGGACTGGCCGAACTGATCGGAGGAAGCCGTTTTCAGCGAGAAGCGACCTGCCTGGTTTGTGATGGTCCCGCTCGTGGGCGGCCGACAGCTGATCTGGGTTCCATTGTTTTTCATTATGCCGGCAGCAACAGTTCAGCTGATGCCGTGATCGCCCAAATGGTGGATGGTTGCTCGGCTCCTCGACGAATGACTGTTGTCACAAGCGATCGCGCGATTCTCAAACATGCGAAGCGCCGTCGATGTCCGACAATATCGGCGAATGAATTTCTGGAGATTCTTGCGCGCGATCACGCCGCAGCAGGACGCGGTCCACGAAATGCACGAGGTGGATCAGGCGCAAGAGGCTCGAAAGCAAGGCCTCAGATCGATCCATTGACGCAACAGCAAATTCAAGCATGGAAAGTTTATTTTGGTCTGGATGATCCCCAAAAGTTGGAAGCGCTCAAACTTTCTGCACGTGAAGGACCCGCGCATCGCAAGCCGCACGATCGGCGCACGCCGAAGCAGCTCTGAGACCTCCTCTCGCATACCCTTTCTCCATGAGCGATTCCATGGAAGATTTTCCATTCATCCGATTTGAAAAGCAGCCAGCTGTCGAATTGGGATTCCAACCCGTTGTGATGGACTTCGAGCATCCACCAAAGGATCCCGTAGTTGAAATTCTGCGCTGGCTTAACGAGGCTTTTCAACTCCCAATTCCAAATCCAAACGCGATGTCAATTGCGACTGTGAATGCTGACGGAACTCCGTCGCTGCGTGTCGTCTTGCTGAGAGGATTTGACGAACACGGTGCGGTTTTCTTCACAAATCGTCTCAGTCGAAAAGGGCTTGCTTTATCGCATTCTCCCCAGGCCGCGCTGCTTTTTCACTGGGATCATCTTGATCGACAAATTCGCATCGAAGGAAAAGTCACGGCGACGAGCGATGCGCACAGCGATGCATATTTTTTCGGACGGCCTCGTATGAATCGAATCGGTGCATGGGCAAGCGATCAAAGTCAACCACTTGCAGATCGTGCGACATTTGAGAAGCGCATTCGCGAAGTTGAAAATCGCTTCGAGGGCAAAGAAGTTCCTAGACCGCCACATTGGGGTGGTTATCGCGTCGCACTCGAATCAATCGAATTTTGGCAGGGTGATACGAATCGTCTGCATGAGCGAATTGTGTATCGCAAATCAAGCGCCGGCTGGAACGTCGGTCGACTTTTTCCATGAACCTGCTGATCCGCTCGCACCGCGATTCGGTCCGCCGCGATTTTCGCGCTCGCGCTTTGGCGGAAGCCATCCTCCACGCACGATCACGCGCCCTGCTCCCACAATCTCTGTAAGTTTTCGCAGCACGCCCGCTTCGGCGACGACTCGAACTCCGTGTGGAAGAAGCGTTGCGATGCCGCCATCCACTTCCAACAGCACGGCAACTTCGACTGGACGACCCTTCAGACTCAGGACGCTTCCTGCTGCTTGTCGAAGTGCGCCAGCCAACATTCGAATTGTGGGAGTGAGACTTTCTTCCATCGAACCACCCGTCGAACCACCCAGCGCAGGATCAGTCAATCGAATCTCAATTCGACTTGCGAGATGTGCAGAGGCTTCTTCGATTGCGAAAACTCGATCGACGATCACCCCAGGTTCCGATCGTGAAGTGTCCACCGAACCCGCCAAGATCACAACCTTTCCATCCTGAATCAATTCCCCAAATGTCGCATATGTTTCGGCGAAGAGCACTGCATCAAATGTTCCGGTGCGATCAGCGAGTGTTGCGATTGCCATGCGTTGATTTGCGCTTGCTCCGCGCTGCGTGATGATCTGGCGAATTCGCGTGATCAATCCTGCAATCACAATGACACCTCCTCCTGCTCCAGTCACAAGTCGGCCACTGTCGCAATTACAGAACGAGTTTATTTCTCCGCGCCAATCATCAAGAGGATGTCCAGAAACGTGAAATCCAAGCGCTTCCCGCTCATAATTGAGCGCAGTCATCCGATCCCATGGTTGCGTTTTTCGAAGTTGTAAAGAAGATGTCGCAGTTGATGGTGAAGAAGAATCAGAATCATCTATTGCCAGAGGCGTTGCCGCCAGACTCGCAGGCACATCTTCGGGTGCTGCAAACATCGACATCTGACCCGCGGCACGATCGCGCGCCAAATTTTGGCCCGCTCGAATTGCATCATCGAGTGATGCGTGAACTGCAGAGCGTTGAATCGTTCCATGCAATGAGTCCAAGACTCCAGCTTTGATCAGAGTCTCAAGCGATGATCGATTGACTGCGCGCAAGTTGATACGAGCACACAAGTCAAAGACATCTCGGTATGGCCCACTTCGATTACGTTCTTCAATGATCTCTGCGATCGCTCCATCGCTGACGCCTTTCATCGCACGCAATCCGAATCGAACATGACCATGCAAATGATCGTGTGGTTCGTCTGGACCAAAGACGACGGCGAAATCCTTCGTGGAAAGATTGATATCTGGTCCTTTCACTTCAACGCCAGTGTGCCGACGTTCGCTGGTCGAATCCGCCCAAGGAATCCGTTTGCATTCTTCCAAATAGACCGCCCAATCCTCCACTTTTTGCGCCTGGCTTTCGAATGTCAGCACCGCGGACATGTACTGCGCGGGGAAGAAGGTCTTCAAATATGCAGTCTGAAAAGCGATGATCGCATAACCCGTCGAATGACTCTTGTTGAAGCCATATCCAGCGAATTTCAGAATCAGATCGAATAAATCATTCGCTTGATCGGCGGCAAGTCCTCGCACGCCTGCACCGCGAATGAAGTCGGCGCGTGCCGCGTTGATCACATCCTGCTTCTTCTTTGAGATCGCCTTGATAATGGTGTACGCAGCACGCAAAGGAATATCACCAAGCTGATGCAGCACTTGCATGATCTGTTCTTGATAGACCATCACTCCGTATGTTTCGGCAGTCAGTCGATCGACAACTTCGTGAACATGCGGTACTGCCTGACGACCAGCCTTGCGTTTGCAATAATCTGAAATCAGTTCCATCGGACCTGGGCGAAAGAGTGCATTCGCTGCGATGAGATCTTCCAGACGATCGGGCTGCATATCGGCAAGTGTCTTGCGCATACCGCCAGATTCGAACTGAAAAACTCCGCCCGTTTCAGCGCGCCGAAAGAGTGCGAGCACACGCTGATCTGTAAAGTCGATTCGATCAAGATCAAGAGGATCAGCGCCACGATTGCCATCTTTGGATTCGAATTCTGCAGAGCGACCAATGGCTGCCCACTGCGCAGCCGGGGTCAGCGATTCTCGGATCAGTTTCTTCGCGCACTCGATTGTCGAGAGAGTTCGCAGTCCAAGAAAATCCATCTTGAGCAAACCGATTTTCTCACATGTCGGTCCGTCCCACTGAGTAATCGTTTCTTCACTTGCACTCGTTGCTCGACACAGCGGCACGATGTTTTCCAGAGGCTGAGTCGATATCACCACGCCCGCCGCGTGTGTGCTGGAATTTCGTGCGTGATCTTCGAGCCCCTGCGCGTGTTCAAGAACCTTTCGAATCAGCGGGTTTTCATCGCGCGCAGCACGCAAAGCAGGCTCGCGGTCGATCGCCTTCTGAAGTGTGATGTTCACTTCGCTGGGAATAAGATCAGACAATCGCTGCGCCTCAGAAACAGAAACGCCCATCGTGCGTGCCACATCTTTGATCGCCGCCTTCGCCTTCAGTCGACCAAAGGTAATGATCTGCGCAACATGTCCATATTTCTTACGCACATAATCCAAGACAACGCCTCGACCATCTTGACAAATATCAATGTCAATATCGGGATACTCGCTTCGATCTGGATCCGTGAAACGCTCGAAGAGTAATCCATATTTTTCAGGGCATGCATTGGACAAACCCAATACATATCCCACCATTGTGCCAACGCCCGAGCCACGTGCCGTTGCTGGAATGCCCCGCTGCCCAGCCCAACTGACAAAGTCCCACACGATCAAAAAGTATGCACTGATTGATTTGTTGGCGAGAATCTGCAACTCGTGCTCCAGCCTTGATCGAATGACTGGCGTCACACCATGCGGACCATAGCGCCAAATCAAACCAGCTTCGCAGAGCATCATCAATGCACGATCGCATTCCAACTTTGATTCATCCTGCGAAGCATGACTCGCTCCATCAAATGGACTCAACTCGAAGCTTCGACAATATTCCTTGAACCACTCTGTCAGATCCCCACCGCTGTATCGCGCTGGTTGCTTGGGAGATTTGACGCGCACAACTGGCGCATGACTTTCTCCGTGGGGCAGCTCGACAGAACAGCGGGCAGCGATTCGCACGGTATTTGCAAGCGCTTCCTGCTCATCTGGCTCCGTGAATGTTGCCGCCATTTCTGCGGAACTCTTGACGAAAAGTTCTTTGGGATAGCGCATTCGCGCTGTGTCGTCTTTGTTCTTCGCCATCGAAATGCAGCACAGCGTGTCATGCAGATCGTGATCGCTTTCCAACAGAAAGTGCGCATCGTTGTCGACAACCAAAGGCAGCTTCAATTCTGCGGCAATTTTCTTCAGCAGTGGATTGATTCTCTCTTGCTCTGCAATATGCCGCTGAAGTTCAATATAAAAACGCGGTTCGCCATGTTCGTCTGGTGCGAATGTGCGTGCATGCCAGCGCGCTTCATCCAACGCAAGCGCCCAATGACTTGCTTGCCCAGTTTGAACAAAGTTGGTCAAGTGAAATGCGATGCTTGATCCCAAATGTCCATTGATCGCAATCAATCCTTCGCCCCACTGCGTCAAAGTGGATTTATCCATGCGTGGACGGTGATAAAAACCTTGCAAGAATGAATCGCTCGACAGCTTCATCAGGTTGCGCCATCCCGTCAGATTTTGCGCAAGCAGGACAAGATGAAACCCTCCATCTTGTGTCTTGGTTGCGACGCGACTGCGGCGATCCCCTTCCTTGCCATCATGATCTGGAGCGACATACGCCTCGATTCCCAAGATCGGCTTGATGCCATTCTTGCGGGCGGTTTCATAAAACTCCATCGCACCAAAGAGATTGCCATGATCGGTCACTGCGACTGCACTCATTCCAAGTTGCTTCACACGTTTGACGAGAGCTTCGATGCGATTGCCACCATCGAGCAGCGAATATTCGGAGTGCAGGTGAAGATGAACGAACTCGCCTGACATTTCTTTCATAATAGAGTTTCACCGAGCAGATTGAGCAAAGAACTTTGCTTGGATTTTCCCATCAATTCCTGCATTGACTTCCTCCGCCCTATCCTGATGGCTGCCGTGCAACTCCCACCTTCCGCCAATGCCTATCGATCTGCGCCGTCGATTTCTCCCATGAATTCCAAGAAATCCATGAATTCGAATATCCGCGCAATCTTCTTGCTCCTCATCGTCATTCCGATCGTGGCTTTCTTTCTCATTGCAGGCTTTTTCTTTCTTGCAATCTTTGTGGCGATCATCGTGGCGATCGGTTTGGCGATCGGTTTGCTCTTGGCAATCGCACGCCTTATTCGTCGCTCGTTGAACGCAACAACTGCGACAGGCCGACCTTCGATCCCGATGCACGATGCAGAGGGTCGCGAAAACGTCCGAGTCATCCGTCCGAACTAGAGTCTTCGCTCTTGATCGCTCGACGCAATCAAAGTCTCGGATTCAACCAATTGCAAATAATCAAGGCGAAGAGCTTGCGAGATTTCTCCTGGTACTCCGCTGGCAATTGTTTTTTTCTCGACGCCAACAACTGGCAAAACACCCCAACTGGAATTCGTCAAAAAGATTTCATCCGCACCAAAAATATCGTCAATCGTCAAATCTGCTCGTTCGACGGAAATCCCACGCTCTTGCGCGCATTCGATCACTGCGGCACGCGTCACTCCGGGCAAAACAGGCGCCGCAAGTTCGGCGTTGCCTTCGCCGCGCGCCCACGGCGTGACAAGCGTTCCGCCACGCACAATAAAAATGTTGCTCACTGCACCGCATGACGCACGATTGTTCGTCGTGAAGAAAAGTGCTTCAGAACAACCTGCCGCTGCCGCAAGTTGCAACTCCGCCAATCGAGGCCAATACCAAAGCGTTTTATGCCCCGCAAATGGATCGTGTGGATTGATGCGTGCATCTGCGATGCGCACGCGCACTCCACGTTCGAAAATCTCTGCAGGATATGGAGTCGGCGGCTGAACAACAATTGCGATCGTCGGATCATTACGCACAGATTCTCCAACAACTCCAGGCGATTTCAGCATCTTCAGATCGCCTGCAGTCACAGTGATACGCACGCGAGCCTCGGTCATATTATTCTGCGCGATTGTCATTTCGATGGCATCAGCGAGAGGTTCGATTCTCAGGACTTCCAGCGCACCAAGTTCGACTGCCGAAGTCTTCAATCGCTCCAAATGCGACATCACTCGAAAAACGCGGCCATGCTGTGCGCACATGGAAGTGAACACGCCAACACCATGTTGAAAACCAGAATCAAAGAGCGAAACTTTCGCATCTTTTGCAGGGACAAATTTTCCGTTGAGCCATACTTGCATACATACCTCGTTTAATCTGGAAGTTGGAGAGAACTGAATTCTGCTGCGTTTGGCGCAAAGACACCGACGACTTTGATATCTGAATCTCCTGGTGTCGCGATAACTCGAACGGCGATTGCCTCACCACCCTGATAACACGCAAGCGCAGTATGCGTCGCGTTTCCAGCAGACCCGACGCCAAAATCGCCGACCTTCACTTCGATCTGAGGAACCGCTGATTTCAATTGCCCCGCTGACCTGCGAATTCGCATGCGAAACTCTGTCGCAACGATCGAATCGCTGGGATCAAGACTGTGCGTCATCGACTGTTGATCGAGTGCTGTTTCTTCAAGGATCTGCATCAAAAACAAATGAACTCTCTGCGACTCCGCAGTTGCGGATCGCCCCTGAATTGAAGAAAGTAAAAGCCCGACCCCAAGAATCACGAGCGGCATAATGATTAATCGTGATTTTCTCCAATGCGAGATCCAGCTTGGAGATTGATTCAGCGAAAGGCTCATCTGGACAGGTTATATATGTAGTATCAAAAAATGCCGATTGCCACGTTGACGAATGTCCGCTTTGGACATGGAACCCGCCTCCTCCTTGATGGGGCGGTGCTGTCCATCGAACCTGGTGAAAAGATCGGGCTCGTTGGGCGAAATGGTTGCGGAAAGAGCACGCTGATGCGATTGCTTGCCGGGCAAGCGAAACCCGACGCGGGGTCTGTCGGACTCCAGCGTGGTTGCCGCGTTGGATTTCTGACTCAAGATCCGACCATCGAACCGACAGACACACTTCGAGAAGCTGCAGCGCGCGCGTTCACTCGACTGAGCGAGATTCGCCACGAACTCGAACAGGTCTACGAACAACTTTCTCACGCGACGGCGGATGATCTTGATCGTCTACTCACAAGGCAAGCGACGCTTGATGCGGAATTTGAACGCGGAGGCGGATATGCCGTCGATCACAAGATCGATGCTGTTCTGCACGGACTTGGATTTATCGACGCGCAGTTTTCGACGTTGGTCAGCAAACTTTCTGGAGGGCAACGAGCGCGTGCAGGACTTGCGCGATTGCTGCTTGAAGAACCTGATCTTTTGCTGCTCGACGAACCAACGAATCACTTGGACATCGAAGGTCGCAGATGGCTGGAAGATTTTCTTGCGGACGAATTTCCTGGTTCGGTTGTTGTTGTCAGCCATGATCGCTGGTTGCTCGACCGTGTGGTCTCGCGCATTGTCGAAATCCATGATGCAAGCATCCGAGAATATCCTGGCAACTATGCGGACTTCACCATCTTGCGACGCGAACGTGCGTTGACACAACAACGCATTCACGAAAAGCAACAGGACAAGATCGGTCGAGAAGAGGCGTATATCGCTCGATACAAGGCCGGTCAGCGCGCGCGTCAAGCGAAAGGTCGCGCGACGCGTCTCGAGCGATATCAGCGCGACAATCTGGTGGAAAGACCAGTCGATTTTGATGTCATGCGACTCGAACTTCCTCGAGCAGAACGCGTTGGCGACATCGTCGTATCCGCTCACGAAGTCTCGAAAGCATTTGGCGAACGCGTTCTCTTGAGTGACTTCGAACTCACTCTCAAACCTGGTGATCGCCTTGGCGTTGTTGGTGCAAATGGAACTGGAAAGACAACCCTTTTGCGCATCTTGATGGGCGATGAAAAACCAGACACAGGTGTACTCAAGCGCAGTCCTCGCCTTTCCGTTGGGTGGTATCGACAGACACATGATCATTTAGACAAGACACAAGAAGTTTGGACGTATCTGCAAATGACGGTTCCTCCCCGAGCGAATGGAGTCCGACTTTCTGAACAAGAAGCGCGCGACCTTGCAGGAGCATTTCTGTTTTCTGGACGCGCTCAAGAATCTTTGATGGGATCGCTTTCAGGTGGAGAGCGCGCACGAGCAGTCCTTGCGGGACTCGTCGCAGGAGCACACAACTTGCTGATCTTGGACGAACCTTCCAACCATCTTGACATTCCAAGCGCTGAACGACTTGAACAAGCGCTCTCGCTTCCACCTGAAGAAGGCGGATACGACGGAACTCTTATCTTGGTCAGCCATGATCGCGCCCTGCTCACTGCGACTTGCGATCAAATTCTTTCGATCGATGGTGATGGAAAGTGGCGACTTTTTCAAGGAACGTACGCAGAGTTTGATGCGATGCGCGTTCGCGGGGAATCTGCAAAAACCTCGCCCAATGAGAGTGCGAAATCGACAACTGACTCCCCAAAGCCCCAACCCAAACCCTCCGCAATTTCGAAGGCAGCAAATACAAATTCAAAGACCGCAACGGTTGCGAAGGCAGCTCGACCTCGAACGACTTCGAATGACCGTGCAAATCGTGCGGATCCGAGAAATCCACTTTCAAATCTTCCTCAGGCGGAACTCGACAATATCTTGCAGACCGTCAATGCGAAACTCGCAGCAATCGACGAAAAACTTGGCGATCCAGAGGTTTATGCCGACCGCAAAAAAACAAACTTATTGCTTGATGATCGCACTCTCGTCGAGCGAGAGAAATCAAAGTACGAAGAAGAATGGCTCAGACGAGCCGCAGATTAAATCTGATCCCTGCTGGCTTATACCTGCTGGCTGATACCTTGGGGGCTTATACCTGGGGGCTTATACCTGGGGGCTTATACCTGGGGGCTTATTTCGGCACCGAGGAAAACAAGACCACCCCACGTTCATCAGTTATTCGCCAATCGGAATTTGGGGTTGCGATTCCTGGCTTCAAATTGATCCGAGTTCCACCCAGACGATGTCCGACGGAAAATGATCCAGTATCGATAACTGTTCCGCTGTCAGCATCACATAATTGCAATGAGAGTTTTTGAGTCGCAGGAAGATCGAACCACATGACAAACACAGAATCCAGCGTCGGCGAAAGCGAAACGATTGCGGCTCCGTTGTCGCGAACCGTGGCTCCGACTAAACCCTTTACAACACAACGTTTATCTAGGAATTCCTTTATTCCTGAACCTATGAGAGGCTTCAATTCGTCCGCAGTGGCATTTTGAAGAGCAAGTTCGCTGATGCGAGCAAATTGCCGAAGATTCGAAACGTGGAAAGCTGAAACAGCGACGAGCGCACTAAAACTGAAGATGCAAGCCGCACGCCACACAAGAGCAGATCGTCTCCAGTGCGTGTCTTCCGCGACTCGCATTTGATTTGCACGACTTGGTCCGCCAGCCGAAGAAACTGCCCCACTTGCGAATGATTCGCCGCCTGGCGTTTCGTCAGACGATGAACTATAGCTCGATGAATTTCCTTGCATCTTTTTTCCAATCTTGGCGATAGGAACTAGTTCAGAATCATTTTCTTCAACTGCCTGCGCGACAGATGCCAGCACACGTAATCGAAGCGAGCGCTCGGGTTCGATCGCCGGTAATAACGCAGATTGCATAGTCATGAACTCTTGCACATCAATGACCTCTCGCTGCACTTGCGGAGATGCATCTCTGAAGAGTCGCTCAAGGCGGGCGCACTCGGCGCTCTCAAGCGCTCCAAGTACCTCAAGTTGGGCAAGTTCTAAAATTTCGTCGCGGTTGGTCGGATAAGTTGTCATATACACCTCTGACATAAAAACTGTGGGTTCTAAAAACCTTCAGTGCAGGATTGGCGCAATCACCGCCGCGTCCCTTTTTCCCACTGCAGGCCACACGGCACCACAGTCCTCCTGAGGAGACTGGCAACAAGCCAATCGTTCCCTCTTAATTTTCAATACGCAGCGCAACAGCCATCTGTCGCACAATTCCCTAAAACCTCAACCTCAAACTCAAGTCTTGATCAATTGCAAAATCAACCAGCAAAATCAACCAGACTGTTCCATACCAAACTTTTCACGCAGTCTTCCCAAACCGCGGCTTAAAGCACTTTTGATCGTACCAACTGGCATATTTCGCTGTTCAGCCACTTCACGAAGCGAATAACCTTGCAAATATACACGTTCGATGACTTCTCTTTGTAATTCAGGGAGTTCGCTCATTCGGCGACGAATGGCGGCACTGCTCTCTTTTATCTCGTTGTCCTGAGTATCACCAGAAGCAATGTCGTGCAAACCCTCGTCTAGAGAGATCGAGTTTGGCCTCACCATTCGGCGACGAAGGCGGTCAATAAACATTCTTCGAGAAATGAGCATGACCCAGGTGATCAGTTTTGATCGGGTCGGGTCGTACCGTTCCGAGGTCTTCCAAATTTGGACAAAGACCTCCTGGGTGGCGTCTTCTGCCTCGGAAACAGAACCCAAAACCTGACACGCATTTCGAAAAACCAAGTTTCCAAATCGGTCATAGAGAATCCGCAAGGCAGATTCTTTGCCCTGAGCGACTTGTTGCATCAATATCCAGTCTTCGTTTTCCATACCCATCTCCTCCTGAATTGCGTATGCCATCAACTTTTAGGCTTTAGAAGCCAAAGTCAAACGACATAAAGGGCGCTGAATCAGGTTCAATATTACTTTTTCGATCCTTCCATCATTTCCAGCGTTTTTCCATCAAAAAACGGCAGTAGAAGAGATCCACCTTCTCCTCTCACAGACAATGTGCCACGGATTTGAGCCAATGCAAACTTTCTTTCTGATTTTTTCAACTTTGGGGCACAAAATATTATTTGTGAATGTAGGGAAAATTAAACATTTTCCTTACATTATCGAAAATCCGTGTCACAATATATCGATAGGCGGTAGGGAGAAGTTCCGCTCTCTTTGGTTGGAGTTATACATGCTCTCGAGGACATCCGAAAAACTTCGGAAACGAGAAAATTGGCTGGATCTCCCCAAGATCTGGTCTTTGCGGTCCTCGCTCCGTATTCAACCAGGTTTTACAATCATCGAATTGCTTGTAACGATTTGCATCGTTGCGATATTGATGAGCATCATGATGCCAGGATTCCGAGCAGCTCGTGAAAGTGCGAATCGAATTCAGTGCAGCTCGAATCTTCGACAGATTGGCCTCGCAATATGTTTATATGCAATTCAAAATGGCGAACGTTTGCCGGAAACAATTTTTGATAACGAAGGCAACGAAAAGCAATCAGAAATGATGGCTTTGACCACAGGGTCTATGTCAGACTCGCCCTCCTCTGGTCAATGGGATGGACTCGGCCTTCTCATAGCCGACGGGAATCATTTTCTAGATAATTCTCACAGCCTCTTTTGTCCATGCCACCATGGAAACCACGACCTGCAACAACTCATTGCGGATGCGAAATCTTCTCCGACTCGGATCTATTCGAACTATCACTTCATCGGCGATAGGGACAACTCGACTGATACGCCAAGACTTTTATACGATGAAGCCGACAATCCTCTTGTGGTTGATGGCATGCGCGAAGAATCCGACATCAACCATTTGTACGGAACAAACATACTTCGTGGAGATGCTTCCGTTCGATTTTGGTCCGATCATTCGATGCTTTTACAAAGCGCATTTGGTTCGGCTACTGTCGACAATCCTCTATCCGAGAGCGGTTACAACCAACTCTGGAAGAGTTTCGCCAAATAATTCGAAGACTTTCTGAAGCTTTGCATTTCGCTCAACCCGGCTTTTCGTTGACAAGAATCGTCGCAATTTGCATGCGATGCGCCCCAGAACCACTATCGATGATTTCGTATTGCCTGACTCTGACCCGGGGCCCCAATAGCATTTGATCGATATGCAAGAGCGGAAAGATGCGCGGGTATGTTGCGCCATATCCAATGCCGGCCTCCGCAAATGCATCTTGCATCTTTGGAGCAAATTTTCGAATCGCTGCGCCTCCACGAACAGTATTGAAATCTCCAAGGATGATGTCAGGCACAGGAGTCGCGAGCGCATCAAGACGCAAGCGCAAATCTCCCAACATCTTGAATCTGGAAATCGCAGGATTGGAAGGCAGGTCAATCAGAAGTGCGGCCCACGATGCATTTCCCTTCCATGGAGCAAAGCGCACAAATGCAGCGGTTGACTTTGTGTCGTCATAAAGAGGGATCACTTCCACAATGGGCAACCGACTCACGACTGCAAATCTGCCGATTGAAACTGCGTTCGCATCACTAGGGCAATACAGATCGATGGCTTCAGCGCCAAGCATTCCTCCAAACTCCGAAAGAAAAAAAATGTCTGGTCCATTCTTGCCATAAAAGCAGCGAAAAGAGTCGGAAATTCCGCGAGCAATTGCGTTGGCATTTTCTCCCGGCCAATTGACATTCATATGCGCGATGCGAATTGCAGAATCACTTTGAGCAATTGACATCGGCGTGGTACGTGCAATTGCATAATCCTGTACAAGAAAAATAACCGCTTGAAGGCACGCGATCATCCAGAGAATTCGGCGAGCGTGGCGCCAATTCGACCAACACAACAGGAACGCGCAGATGAGGGTGATCGCAAGTGCGATAAGTGTCGGAATCCAGTGCAACGATTGAATCGCTGCAACTCGGTCGGTCAGAACTCTTCCGATTGCCCAAGCAATAGACACGGTGAATCCGACGATGAAAAAAAACCCAAACCAAATTCGCTTCAGGAAGATCAACCCTGAAGTCCTGTGGACTTCGGCTCGGTGGATTTGGGCTCGAGTGACTTCGTTGCTCGAGCAAGATGTGTCGATGCTGTCGCGCAGATGACGGGATAAATTTCTCCGTCGCACGCCAGCGTTCCCACATTCTGATCAAGCGAATCTCCAGCGAAAATGAGTGGTTTTCCAGCAAGATCACTGACCCTTGCGCCCGCTTCTTCAGCGACAACTGCGCCAGGAGCATGATCCCACACTTTTTCCGCGCCATACGAAGCGGGCACGCGCATAAAACAATCTGCAACTCCTTCGGCGACGAGCGCATACTTGCATTGACTATCCAGCGAAACGGAATTCCAAGTCAATCCGGTCGCAGACATGATGCCTCTCATGCGCTCTGCTCGAGATCCACCTTCAATGGAATCGCAGACACTCCAAGTTGGCGCAGCGTGTTTCGGCCGATGCAATCGCACTGCAGAATTTGGCAATTGAGTGACTCCATTTGCTGGCTGGAACTTCCACGCGCCTTGACCTTTGAGTGCGGCATACACCGTTCCATATTGTTCGTCAGATCCGATGTCGAGCAAATTTTTTCCCATCACCAGCGTCGGACAACTCAAGACGCCGACGGTTGCGCGTTCATTTTCAATCAGCGCCAAGCAAAGTGCGTAATGACGAGCGCTGCGAAATCCTTTTGTTCCATCAATAGGATCGACCGTCCACCATGTCGATCCTTCAGGCTTAGGGTGATTTGCAAGGAAAATGCTTGGATCACTCGGAGCATCTGATCCCATCGACTCCCGAACTGCCGCGACCGCACGGGCGAGAATTTCTGCGCCCGCATCACCCAAGACGCTTGCTTCGCCTTCTTCCCCAACCACCATCCACTGCGGAGTCCGCTTGGCGAGCACGGAACAGACTGCCATTTGGACGGCGAGGTCGCCAGCGGTCACGGGCGATCCATCGGGCTTGATGACAGGTTCCCGCGCGCGCGGATTTCTCAAAATCACTCGAAGAGCCCCCAAACCTGCCAGAATTGCCTCGACTGCGACCGCGAGACGAATATCGCTTGGGGGTGATTGATTCATGCAAGCGAGAATAGCGATTTTTCACAACAAATTTCTCCAAGATTGAATTGGCATAGTTTTTGCTCTACAGTCTCGCCCCCTCAAAGGGCAGAAACGAAAGGAAACAACACCATGTCAAAAATCATCGGAATCGATCTCGGAACAACCAACTCCGTCGTCTCAATTATGGAGGGCGGACAGCCCAAGGTTCTCATCAACTCGCAAGGAAATCGCACGACTCCATCCGTCATCGGCTTCACCGAAAAGGGTGAGCAGCTGGTGGGTCAGCCCGCGCGACATCAGCAGATCACCAATCCCAAGAACACGGTCTTCTCGATCAAGCGCTTTATGGGCCGTCGCGGCTCTGAAGTGAAAGAAGAGCAAACCAGAGTTCCGTACACCGTCACAGGTGGCCCGGAAGAATTGGTCAAGGTGGACATTCGCGGCAAGGTCTTCACGCCACCAGAAATTTCCGCAATGATTCTGCGCGATCTGAAAAGAGTTGCTGAGGAATATCTCGGCGAGAAAGTTGATCGTGCTGTGATCACTGTGCCTGCTTATTTCAACGATGCGCAGCGTCAAGCAACAAAAGACGCTGGAGAAATTGCTGGACTGAAAGTCGAGCGAATCATCAACGAACCAACCGCTGCGGCACTCGCATACGGCTTGGAAAAGCGCAAGAATTCGCGCATCGCCGTCTTTGATCTCGGCGGCGGGACATTCGACATTTCCATTCTCGATGTCGGCGATGGCGTCTTTGAAGTTCTTGCATCGAATGGCGACGGACATCTCGGTGGCGATGATTTCGATCAACGCCTCATTGATTTTGTCGGCGAGGAATTCCGCAAGAAGGAAGGCATCGACGTTCGCAAAGATCCAATGGCTCTTCAACGACTCAAGGAAGCCGCTGAAAAAGCCAAGATCGAATTGTCGACCCAAATGGAAACTGCGGTCAATCTGCCGTTCATCACTGCGGATCAGAACGGACCAAAGCACTTGCAAGTCACTGTCACGCGCGCCAAGTTTGAAGAACTTTGCGCGGATCTATTTGAACGACTTCGTGGACCATGCTTGACATGCCTGAAGGATGCCAAACTGAATCCGAAGGATGTCCAAGATGTTGTGATGGTTGGTGGATCAATCCGCATTCCAAAGGTGCAAGAGATCGCCAAGGAAATTTTCCAGACGACCGAACTTGATCGCAGTATCAACCCAGACGAAGTCGTCGCAGTTGGTGCAGCAATTCAAGGCGGGGTTCTTCAAGGCGAAGTGAAAGATGTGCTCTTGCTCGACGTCACGCCTCTCTCCCTGGGAGTGGAAACTCTTGGCGGCGTGATGACAAGACTCATCGAACGCAACACCACGATTCCAACGAGCAAGAAGGAAGTTTTCTCGACCGCTGCGGACAATCAGTCATCGGTGACGATTCATGTGCTCCAAGGAGACCGCGAATTTGCCGCTGATAATCGAAGTCTCGGTCGATTCGATCTCGCGGGAATCCCATCTGCTCCGCGCGGCGTGCCGCAAGTCGAAGTCGAATTCTCAATCGATGTCAACGGCATCATGAATGTCACTGCGACCGACAAGTCCAGCGGCAAGAAGCAGGAAATTCGTATCACGGGTTCGAGTGGTTTGAGCAAGGATGAAGTTGATCGCATGCGTCGCGAAGCTGAAGAAAACGCGGGCGCAGACAAGAAGCGCCGCGAACTTGTCGACATTCGCAACCAAGCGGAACAAGTGATCTATGCGACGAAGAAGACACTCGAAGAGCATGGCGCCAAGATTTCTCCAGAAAGTCGCGGCAATGTTGAAAGTGCGATCTCGAATCTTGAATCCAAAGTCAAAGAAGATGACCGCGCGGCGATTGAGGCGGCAGTCAAGGGACTCAACGATGCTGCGATGGAACTCGGCAAGGCTGCATACGAAGCCAACAAGGGCGCGAAGGCTGAAGGAGCAACTGCAGGCGACGGCGCAACAGGTGGAGCCAAAGGCAAGGATGATGTGATCGATGCCGAGTACGAAGTCAAGGACGAGGCGAAGGACGGAAAGTAAGTTCAGTTTGCGATGATCGACTGCCGATTCTTCGCGTGATTCACAGAGAATTCACACGACCCTGGCCCGCGCCGGGGTCGTTTTTGTTTTGATCGCCGCGGTAAAAATGAGCGATGCGACCGCAATCGTCCTAGCATCCTCCACCCACTCTTTTGCAAGATGGAAGCATCAAAGAAGTCATCTCCTCATGAAAGAAAATGAATCAAATGAATGTCCAAGCCAAGTCACCAACTCCACGAACTCTCGCACAACTCATGGCTTCAGGCTGGAAAAGCCGCAGTGTCAAGAGTGAACTTCGATCAAACTTCGAACAAGCACTGAAGGGAGCGGCATCTGCTAGTGAACGAGGCGCTTCAAGTTTGTTTCCAGGCATCTTGGGTTATGACGACACGGTTTTGCCTGAACTTGCAACTGCGATCATTGCGGGACATGACATTCTCTTTCTTGGCGAGAAGGGTCAAGGCAAGAGTCGACTGATGCGAATGCTTCCAAATTTTCTTGACGAGTGGTTGCCATACTTGGACATTCCAGGTTGCTCTGTGCACGAAGATCCGCAGCAACCGATCACACGCGCGGGACGCGAAATGCTGGCAAACACGACGCCAGAAAATACTCCAATCGCATGGTGGCACCGCAGCGAGAGATATGCAGAAAGACTTGCGCCTGGAACAAAGTTTGCAGATTTGATCGGCGAAATTGATCCATCGAAACTTGCCGCAGGAACAAGCATGGGCGCGGAAGAAGCGCTGCATTTCGGATTGGTCCCACGCATGCACCGTGGAATATTCGCAATGAATGAACTGCCAGATCTTGACGAACTTGTTCAGGTTGGGCTCTTTAATGTCCTGGAAGAACGCGACGTGCAAATCCGCGGTTATCCAGTCAGTTTCGATCTCGATGTCTTGCTTGTCTTCAGTGCTAACCCAACCACATACAACCGTTCTGGAAAGGTCATCCCTCAGTTGAAGGATCGCATCGGCAGCACCGTGGTCACGCATTATCCACGCGAACGAGATGCAGGCATTGCCATCACTCGGCAGGAATCTGGCATGGATCTCGGTGGAGATTTCCCAGTCATCGTGCCGCCATTCATGGACCGTGTGATCGAGGAAATTTCTATCGCCGCGCGAAAGAGCAAATTCGTCGATCAAGCATCGGGAGTGAGTGCACGATTTAGTGCTGCGAATTGGCGCACGATGGTTGCGAGTGCACGCAGACGCGCGATTCAACTCGGCGAGAATCCCGCTGTGCCACGCATCAGCGATCTTGGACATTTGCATTCCTCTGCGCTTGGCAAACTCGAACTCGATCTCATGGGAAGCCATCAAATGAATGAGCGACAAGTGATTGACGCAATCGTCGCCGAAGCTGTCGGCGTCGTCTTTAAAGAATATGTGGAAGAACATGGATTGCCTGCAATTGCTGATGCATTTGCCAAAGGTGTGCGCATCGAAGTCGGAGAACTCGTTCCAAGTTCGCAGTATGTGCAGCGGCTGAAGAGCGTTCCCGAAGCATGGGACAAAGCGTTCGAAGTGAATGCTGGTGGCGATGCTGGCGTGCGTGCTTCGTGCGCGGAATTTGTGCTCGCCGGATTATGGGCGACTGACCGAGTCAGCCGTACAACAAAGCATGGTCGGGTTGCATACGAGGTGAAATAAATACTGTGGAAGATTCGGACGACATCCCTTCGCTTCTACCTCCGCAACCACTCGGTGGAGTTGTGCACACATACCTGGGCTATGACGCAGTGAAATTTGGAACGTCTCAACCTGCTGATGCAAGTGGTGCTGCGCGCGGTGCATTTGAACATTTGCTCGGTCATGGATCGATGCGGCACTTCACAGATGAAGAACTTGCCAATGCGATTCATATCGATCCCTCACAGATTCAAGGTCTTGGACCAAGTATCGACGCGCTCATCGAGTTGCTCGAACAACGCAAGGCGCGCATTTTGGAAACGTTTGATCCAGCCCCTGCCGTCAAAGCTGCGGCGCGAGCATTCTTCGATGCTGCTGCCGACGCTGTCCCTCGCGGCGAGCATGCTGAACTTGCCAAGCGAATAGCTCACGCCATCGCTGGAGAACAACTGCGCGACTTGGAGAGACTTTGGTATCGCCTTCCAGAAGGTTCGAAATCGCAGCGCGCATTGACGCATGCGCTTGAGAGGCTTGGAGAAAAATACGAGATAGACCAACTTGGATCACGGTGGACTTTCACTGGTCGAGAAGCGCTCGATGTTCCTCATGCAATGGAAGTCAAAGGAGAACTGGAAGAAATCGAAAGACTCCTCGGGCAACTTCGCGAAGCTCTCAAGAACGCGAAGCCTGCGATCATTGATATGGATGCTCTCCAACAATTTGCCCCACAAGAACAGATCGATTCTCTGCGCGATGCGCAGAAGCGTGTGAACGAACTTCTGCAGCGGCTCGCAGAAGATGCCGGCCTTGCACGAACTCCAGAAGGTGGATGGCAAGTCACTCCAAAGGCAATGCGGTTGTATCAACGAACGCTTCTCTCGACAATTTTCGGAAGTCTGCAAGCATCTCGTAGCGGTCGACACGATGGTGTTGCGAACCCAGATGGCGCTGTCGAACTTCCATCGACGCGCTCATATGAATTCGGCGACAGTCCTGCGGCGATGGATATTCCACAAAGTATGGTCAACGCATTGTTGCGCGAATCTGCCGACGGACCACGCATTCCTGGAACACCGGTTCGAATGCGCAATGACGACATCGTTGTCCACAAGACACGCCAACAACCCAAGTGTGCAACAGCTGTCATTATGGATATGTCAGGCTCGATGCGTTATGGCGGGCAATACGTTCAAGCAAAGCGAATGGCGCTCGCGCTCGACGGACTTATTCGCAGCGAATATCCAGGTGATTTTCTTCAGTTCATAGAGATGTACACGGTCGCAAAGTTGCGCGCGCCAGGAGAAATCCCAAACATCATGCCCAAACCCGTGACGATCAATGAACCTGTTGTTCGTTTGCGCGCGGATATGTCCGACCCCGATATCACCGAGATGGACTTGCCGCTTCACTTCACAAACATTCAGCGCGCACTGCAATTATCCAGGCAGTGGCTTGGTGGACGACCAACGCCAAATCGTCAAGTGATGCTGATCACTGATGGATTGCCGACGGCGCATTTCGAAGGCAGCGACCTATTCATGATGTATCCACCAGATCCTCGAACTGAACGCGAAACGATCCGCGAAGCGATGCGCTGTAAAGATGCGGGCATCATCATCAATATCTTTTTACTGCCAAGTTGGAGCCAGACCGAGGACGATGTGCAGTTTGCTCACCGAATGGCAGAATCGACAGGCGGACGCGTCTTCTTTGTTGCAGGAAAAGAACTGGACCGATTTGTCGTGTGGGATTATGTCAAACGCCGCCGGTCGATTTTGGGATGAGTTCAAAAAAATATTTCAATCTCACTGACTCTTTTTGTATTCTTGGCTTTGGGCGATATAATTTTTACGATGAATTTTTTCTCAATTTCAACTTTTGCAGCCCTTTCAATTACCTCTGTCATCTCGACTGTGTATGCAGAGGATGTTTTATTGATTCCAAATTCGCTTGGCGATAATGTCTGGGCCTTCAGCCCTTTCGACGGAAGTTTGATCAGCAATAACTTCATCCCAAGCGATGGGCATCTCAGCCAACCAATCGAGATTGTTGTCACCCCATTTGAGACTTTGCTCATTTCGGACGAAGTTGCCAATGCGATATTCGAATACTCCAAAAGCGGAACTTATCTACGCACCATCGTTGGACCAGCTGATGGTGTCAGTCGTGCGTACGGATTGGAAATGGTCGGTGACTGGATTTACTTCAGCACATCTATAACCATTGGATCTAAAACAATTGGACAATTGAACCGCGTTCGTTATGACGGCACCGAATTTGGAATTTGGTGCGTTGCAAATTCCATCATTTCACCCAGAGATATCGTATATATCGGCAACGGAAATTTCTTAGTCGGCGATTCTGGGACTGCCATTTCTGGTGGAGAAGACATCGAGTTGGTGCACGATGACTGTGTTGTTCAATCACCAACTTGGCACGACAGCGATGGGATCAATGGAATTGACTTTCCTCAACATATTCATCTTCGAGGTGATGGAAGCGCTCTCGTTGCAGGCTTTTCTGATCCCAGTGGAATTTTTCAATATGACCTTACTACGGGAATTGAACTCTCTCGATTCTCTGGACTTGTCACGATTCCGCGCGGTGTCTTTCAATTAGACAATGGGAATATTTTATACGCTGGCGGTACACGCGTCATGGTGATCGACGTAACTCTTGGAACAGAGATAACGATCGTCAATCAACTGACTCCTACCGCAAGTTTTCGTTGGCCCACGCGTGTCACTCTTCCACTTCCCTGCCTCGCAGACCTAAACGGAGATCGCTCGATCAATGGCACTGACCTGACTATCGTGCTTTCAGGATGGGGAAGTATGAGCGGCGATATAAATGGAGATGGAACAACCGATGGGGTTGACCTTGCTTCATTTTTGAGTAGGTGGGGCGCAATCTGTCCTTAACCAATGATTTGTAAAGCGAACGACTTGTTCGTTGCTTTCATCGATCATTTACTTTTAGTAGATATTTTATCAGTACTAAAAAATAAAAAACCCCAACAATTGTCGGGGTCTTTTGATCCTGAGGTTGAGGAACCGAAGATCGCGGCGTCTCAGCGGCGACGACGACCAATCAAGCCCGCGAGACCGAGAAGTGCGATCGCTCCAGGGGCTGGAACAGGTGTTGAGTTGATGAATACATTGTCGATGCGATTTGAACCAGTATTAGCGCCCGCAGCCGACAGCGAACGAAAGCGGAAGATCACGCTTGCCTGATTGTCGGCACCCGAAGCTGCCTGAGTCAGACTGTAGATTGAGTTGTACGTGGTGGAACTCCAAGTTCCAGGAGCACCCCCGCCACCCGACTGCAAGACAGCGTATGAGGCCAAGAGCGTCGTGAAGTTCGCTCCACCGTCTGTGCTCATCACGAGCTCGAAGGTTGCTGGGCCAGTGGAACTACGGCACTGATCCCAAGAGATCGAGATGTCCGAGTAGCCCAAAGTAGAAAGACTCGCTTGATAATAATCACCGATTGACCAGTTGTTGCTAGAGAAGGCGTACTGGCTGCCGTTACCCGATGGCGATGTGTAGGTGGCGGCGGCAAGCGCGTGAACGCTGGTGAGACTGGTTTGAGCCACGAATTCGCCTTGATCTGCTGCACCAACACCATAGGTAACGCCCGTTGGAACATTGCCTGCGCCTGTTGGGAATGCGGTGGTGATTGTCCAGCCAGCGATTACGGCGGCAGATGCAGTCATTGAAATAAACGATGTAGCAACTGAAGCGAGTAAAATTGATTTGTTTTGCACGGGAGGCTTCCTCAAAAAAAATAGAATATTTTGACCAGTTCCACTGATCACCCGATTTCCTCGCCACCTGTTGAATCACAAATTACTCCATATTGGGCGGAAATACAAATTTTGATTACCAATTTGGCAAACGCCGCCGGTCGATTTTGGGATACCGAACAACAAAGACCAAAGACAAAAACCCAAACAAAAAACAAAGAACCCCGACAATTGTCGAGGTCTTTTGATCCTGAGGTTCGGGAACCGAAGGTCGCGGCGTCTCAGCGGCGACGACGACCAATCAAGCCCGCGAGACCGAGAAGTGCGATTGCGCCTGGCGCTGGAACAGCAGAAACAATGAAATTGTCAATACGATTCGTTCCGGCAGCAGCAGTCGTGACAGTTGATCGAAGACGGAAGAGGACATTGGCCTGTTCGTCTGCAGCTGCGCCTGCGACGGCAGTCAGAGTAAATCCAGCCTGCGCAGTAACAGAATTCCAAGAGGTCGTATTAGTTCCTGCCCCTCCAGCTTGTACGACTGAATAACCGGCCAAGATTGTCGTCCAGTTTGTACCGCCGTCAACGCTCATCACTGCATCAAAGGTCGCGGGACCAGTGCTACTTCGGGTTTGATCCCAACTGATGGAAACACCGGAGTATCCGATTGTCGACACACTCACTTGGTAGTAATCGCCGATCGTCCAGTTGTTCGAACTGAATGAGTAAGTCGAACCATTGCCACCTGGACTCGAGTAGGTCGTCGCTGCAACAGCGTGCGCACTGGAAAGCATTGTCCCACTGGTCAATTCGCCTGAATTCGCAGCTCCGTAGTTGTAACTCGTTCCCGTCGTGGCAGCAGGAACAGCAGTTGGCATAGACCAAGACGCAATGACAGCGGCAGATGCGCTCATAGAGATGAGTGATGTGGCTGCAACAGCGAGGATTAAAATTGATTTGTTCTGCACGGGAGGCTCCCTGAATAAAAGAGGATCACAATCTTCAATCAGTTCGACTGATCGCCCGATTTCCTCGCCACCTGTGATTGGAAGATAACCCACGGGCAGTGGAATGCAAATTTGACCTTCAAATTTTCGGATATTTTTGGTTTCTGAACAAATGCGTTCCGCCCTTTCGGTTATGCTCAAATTGCTTATTTTCGCCCAAATCGACCGCCACTCCGGATTCCAGATGTTCTGGGATCGCAGTGACTGACTCCTGACAGGGAAGATCTATGGAAGCAATCAAGGGTATTGGTGTCAGTTCTGGAATCGCCATTGGAAGGGCTTTAAAGCTCTCTGAGGTCGATGGGCGTGTTCAATTTCGCACCGTAGAAGCCAAAAACGTCTCAACGGAAATTGCGCGAATGGATCGATGCCTGCAAGAAGCCAAGGACCAAATTGTGCGAATGCGGAATAAAATCACCCTTCGTGGTGATGATTCTGCAGCCCGGATCTTTGACTTCCACCTCGAACTTCTAGGCGACTCGACCTTGATTCAGCCAATTCGGGATGACATTCAGCGCGAGTGCGTCATCGCCGAATATGCAGTTGCTGAGAACTTCAAGAAGTTCGCCGATCAACTGCGAAAAATGGGAAGCGAAATGTTCGTGCAAAAAGCGATCGACGTGATCGATCTCGAACGTCGAGTGCTCTCGCATTTAGCTGGTCGAACAACCGATCGTTTGGCGGGAGTCAAAGGTCCCGTCGTCGTCATCGCGCACGAACTCACTCCCAGCCAGACTGTCGAATTGCATCGAGCGCACGTCGTTGCGTTTGCAACAGATGGTGGCGGCTTGACTGGTCATACTTCGATCCTCGCACGAGCGCTTGGGTTGCCCGCGGTCGTTGGCTGCACGAAGGTGACGATAGATGTTGAAGATGGAGACACGCTCATCGTTGATGGCGATGGCGGAGTTGTCATCGTGCGACCAGACGATGCGCTGCTTGCTCGATATCAACTGCTCGCGCGTGAAGGTCAACAGCGACAACGCGCACTGCGAAGCGACGCTGGGCAACCATCGATCACGCGCGATGGCATGCCGATCACACTGCTTGGAAACATCGAATTTCCCGATGAAATTGATGCTGTTATGGAAAATGGCGGAGCAGGCGTTGGGCTGTACCGAACAGAATTTCTCTACCTCGCCAGCGAAGTCGCGCCTACAGAAGATGATCACTATGAAAGTTATCGCCGAGCAATCGAACTTTCACATGGTCGACAACTCATTATTCGCACGCTTGATTTGGGCGCGGACAAATACACGCAAGTTCATCTTGTGGAAGCGGAACGAAATCCGTTTCTTGGACTGCGAAGCATCCGTTTCTGTTTAGCGAATCCCGAAATGTTCAAGACGCAACTTCGCGCGTTGTTGCGGGCGAGCGCACATGGTCCCATCAAGATCATGCTTCCACTTGTGACTCATGTGATGGAACTTCGACAAACGAAAATGATTCTCAATGATCTCGGCGAAGAATTGGATGAGGAAAATATTCCATTCGACCGAAACATTCCCATCGGCATCATGGTCGAGACTCCAGCAGCGGCTTTGATGGCGCGAGTCTTCGCCAATGAGGCGAGATTTCTTTCTATCGGGACAAATGATCTTGTCCAGTACACCCTCGCGGTTGACCGCGGCAACGAACGCGTCGCGGGGCTATACAACGCTGCAAATCCAGCCGTTCTGATGCTCATAAAGAGCATCGTCCGCACCGCCCGCCATGTCGGAATCGACGTCAGCGTCTGCGGCGAGATCGCCGGCCAGCCACTTTTTATCCCGTTGCTCCTTGGCATGGGAGTCCGTACACTCTCTATGTCGCCTGGGCAGATCCCCGCAGTGAAGCGGGTGGTTCGGGGACTTGAGATCGAACAGTGTGAGTCACTCGCGAGGCGGGTTGGCTCGTTCGACTCAGATCGGCAGGTGCTTTCGTGCCTGCGCGACGAATTGAGACGAATCGACCCGGAGGCACTTGCAGGCTCAGAAGGCGGCTAGTGCCAGTCACAACGAACTACTGAACAGACACATGCTTGGATCAAGGTAGGACCCGCGAATCAGATCAGCGTCTATAAACAAGAGACGCGCTTTTTCGGAACCGAGGACCCCAGTCGGGCATGTAGACGGAACAATCGCGATGCAGTTTGAACAACTTAGGCTTCACTCGACCTTGTCGGTCGATCAACACACGAATGAATGTCATTTGATATTCATCGTTGCAGAAGCTCATCGCAGTGCGTTCCGTCATCTATCGCCGCAAGTATGCGGCAGAATGACAACGTGCCAAAAAATAAAGAAAATCTAGAAGATAATTCCCCAGAGAACGACCCGACCCACATCTCCAATCCCGACGAAGTTGTCGGTGCAGAGAAATCGGATTCCGCAGAATCCCATTCCGTAAATCCAGAAGATTACGCAGACGAAGCGAACGAGCGCGAGGCAAATCGCGAACTCGCCGCCGATCATGCGAGTGATGAGGAAGAGGACGCTGAGACACAAGACGATCCCGCACATGATGATGAAGCTCTGGAAATCTCTGAAGCTGCAGATGCCGAGACTGAAGACGCAGAGGGTGAAGACGCTGAGGAAGAAATCGACAGCGAAGTCACTGCTGAAGCGCACGATGATGAATCAACGCCAGGAAGTGACGGCGAATCTGATCCTGATTCTCCAAATGAACCAGATTCCCCTGTTTCTTCTGATGAATCTGGCACTCCAGCTCCTCCAAGACCACGTGCGAAACCGCGCGCTCGTGCGGCAAAGTTGCCCACTCGATCTGTCACTTTAGTGGTCAATGATGAACCAGGCGACGAATGTCGCATTGCAATCTTGGCCAATCAACGACTCGACTCGTACTTCTCCGAACGCGAAGCAACTGCGACCAATGTTGGCAGCATCTATAAAGGGAAAGTGATGAATGTCGAAGGGGCGATCCAAGCCGCTTTTGTCGACTTCGGTTCTGGTCAAAATGGATTTCTGCACATCAGCGATCTCCATCCAAAATATTTCCCTGGCGAAGAACGCACCGAACAAGTTGGTAAGAAGATTGGACGAAGTGAACGACCACTCATTCAACAAGCGCTGCGCAAAGGCCAAGAGATCTTGGTTCAAGTCATCAAGGAAGGTCTCGGATCGAAGGGACCAACTCTCACGAGTTATCTCAGTTTGCCAGGCCGATTGTTAGTGATGATGCCTGATATGGATCGCGTCGGAGTCTCGCGACGAGTGGAAGACGAAGATCAACGGCGCGAGATGCGCAAGATTCTCGATTCACTTCAACTTCCAGAAGGCTTCGGATTCATCCTGCGCACCGCAGGCTTCGATAGCACGAAGACAGAATTGCAGCGCGATGCTGCATATCTGCAGCGACTCTGGGATGCGATGGAAAAACGAAGTTCCAAGACTGGCGCTCCATGCGAGCTCTATACCGAAAGCGATGTATTGGTACGCACGCTTCGGGACCACACCGATTCGACTGTCGAATCGATCATCGTCGACAGTCCTGGCGCTTTTGAACGCGCCAAGATGTTCTTGGATGTGATCGCACCCAAGACTTCTGGGAAAGTGATGTATTACAACGGGAAAGCACCGATTTTTGAGGCATATGGTATCGAGCGACAAATTGACGAGATCCATTCGCGAACTGTTGCGTTGCCTTCCGGCGGCGCACTTGTGTTCGATCAGACCGAGGCACTGGTTGCGATCGACGTGAATAGCGGTCGCAGTCGAAGCGCGCGCGATTCCGAGACCAACGCATATCAAACAAATTCCGAAGCGGTCGAAGAGGTCTGCAGACAATTGCGTCTGCGCGATCTCGGCGGATTGATTGTTGTGGATTGCATTGATATGCGACTTATCAAGCATCGCCGTGATATTGAAGAGCGACTGACGACTTTGTTAAAGATCGATCGTGCAAAGAGTTCTTTCGCGCCGATCAGTGAATTCGGCATCATCGAAATGACCCGACAACGCATGCGCCCAAGTTTGCGCAAGATGCACTACGCAGATTGCACACATTGTGGCGGAAGCGGAGAAATTCGCGTCCCCGCTGCTGTTGCTGCGGATGCAATGCGACGCGTTGCGCTGCTCTTCAGTCATGCGAAGATTCAGCGCGTTGAGATTGTGTGTTCGGTTCGCGTCGCGGCAGAGTTCATGTCAAACCGCCGAAGAGCGATGCATGATTTAGAAGACCGTTCATCCAAACGCATCGATGTGCGAATCAGCGAAGCATTCGCTGCGGATCGCGTCGAGATGTATGCGTACGACGAGAATAATTCTGATATCGAGTTGGATCGATTGCCACCACTCGGTGGACCACTCGCAGGCACGCTTCATGAAGAATTGCCAGAAGCAGAAGAAGTGGAATTGACTCCAAGTGAAGCGCTCGCGCGTCGAAGACGACGCAAGCGGCGCCCCGCTCCTGCTGATGCAACAGCGATTGCGCTTGCTGGAGGATTCGAGGATTTGCCAGAAGTTCTTGATAACGAAGTTTCTGTTCGCGATTCAATGACCGATCGCGATGAACAATCTGGATCAAGTCGATCTAGTCGCTCGGGAGAGAGTCGGCAAGGAGAAAGTCGGCAAGGAGATAGTCGGCAAGGCGCGAGCCGCGACGGTCGCGGTGGACGCGACAATCGTGGTGGCCGCGGCGGACGTAACGGAAGAACAGACGATCAAAAATCTGCGCCATCTGGCGATCGGACTCCAAATGCAGGGAATAGATCGAATGCAAGTTCAGGATCAAACTCGAATCGAAATGAAAGTGGCGAAAGTCGCGGTCAACGATCGAATCGCCGACGACGCGGGCGCGGAAGACGAACAGTTGGATCGATCATGGATATGGTGCAAGAACGATCTGCATTCGAGACAAATCGAGTCGCTGGTGTTCTGGACACAACAGTCGAAGAATTGCTCACTCGACTTCGCGCAGATTGCGATGTCGAAACTGCAGCGCTTCTCACTCTCGAGACTTTTATGTTGCCTCCAGAACTGATCACTCGCGCACAAACGCTGTATCCAGAAGTTGATGGTGGCAGTGATTCTGAATCTGAATCTGACGGCAATCCTGCTGGGAATGAAGATGCTCAGTCCGCAGATTCGTCGCAAGATGGCCAGCAACAAGATGGACAACATCAAGATGGCCAGCGAGATTCATCAACATCTGGAGGACGCGATGATCGCGGACCAAATCGCAACGACGGCGGCGGACGCTCTGGCCGAGGACGACGCGGCGGAAGTCGGCGCGGCGGCGGTGGAAACAGCGGCGGAAACAGCGGCGCAAATAGTGGCGGAGGCAATCGTGGCGGGCGCAATGACAATCGTGGTGGCTCATCGCACGGGTCTTCTTCTCAGCGCGAAAGACAACCACTCAAGATTGATCAGCGTTCGGATACGCCGCCGCCAACTCTGGCTCCAGCCCCAACACCTCCCCCTCCCCCAACACCAGCGGCAGCTCCGGCTCCAACGCCAACTGCAGAGGCGCCAGCAAAACCGAAGCGTCGATCACTGTATGGCGCCGCGATGCGTTTGATTTCTCCATTCGAGAAGTCAAAGGCAAAAGGACGAAAAGAGTAAGAACAGATTTTATTGCAAGGCTTTTTATTCAATGCCCATTCGTAGACGACTCATCATTCTCGGTTCGACTGGTTCGATTGGCGAAAATACGCTGATCGTCGCGAAGCATCTTGCTGCTCATGCAGATGTGTTTTTCGACATCATCGGACTTGCAGCCGGGACGAACGCTGATCGACTTATTCAGCAAGCCAAAGAGACTGGCGCAACTGCGATTGCATTGGCTGACGAAAGTTGCACGCTGAATGCGGCCCCTTCCATCGAGATCTATCGCGGCAAAGATGCGGCGCTCGATTTGATCAAAGCGCATGCTCGTCGTGGAGATTTGGTGATGGGTGCAATGGTTGGTGCTGCAGGAATTGCGCCAATTTTGGCTGCAATTGAAGCAGGATGCGATATCGCACTTGCAAACAAAGAGACACTCGTCGCAGCTGGTGCGATCGTGACCGAAGCCGCACGCAGAAACGGTGTTTCAATTCTGCCCGTCGACAGCGAGCACAGTGCCATCTTGCAATGCCTTCGGTCTGGCGACCAATCCACCGAAGTCGAACGAATTGTCTTAACAGCCAGCGGCGGACCATTTCGCAGAGCCACTCGCGAGACAATGGCTTGCGCAACTCTTGCTGATGCGTTGAAACATCCAACATGGTCAATGGGGCAGAAAGTAACCATCGATAGTGCATCGATGATGAATAAAGCACTGGAGATGATCGAGGCGCACTGGCTCTTTGATCTTTCCGCAGAACGTATCGATGTCATCATTCATCCGCAATCGATCGTGCATTCATTCGTCGAGTTCATCGACGGAAGCGTGATCGCTCAACTCTCGCCGCCAGACATGAAGCTTCCGATTCAACTTGCAATGACTTGGCCGCTGCGCTCGCCAAGATCCGCAACGCCACTCGACTGGAAAAATCTCCGTGGATTGGAATTCGAACCAGTTGATCACGATCGATTCCCTGCAGTCAAATTGGCATGGAACGCAATTCGAGCTGGTGGTTCGTCGGGTGCGATCTTGAATGGCGCAAATGAAGCGGCAGTCGAGGCCTTTGTCGCTGGTCGAATTCGATTTGGCGAAATTCCATTGCTTGTTTCCGGGGCGCTTGATGCAATTACGCCAACTCCCGTGCCTGACCTTGCTGCGGTTTTCGCTGCAGATTCTCAGGCTCGAAAGTGGGTTGCACAAAAATTGCATTCCGCCGCACCAGTTCGCTGAAACGAATTTCTTCGCCGAACGCTTCCATTCACTGATTTCTGGATTGGGTTTCTGGATTGGGTTTCTGAATTGGATTCCTGCCAACTTCACTTTCCTCGTCTACCCTTCGATCAATGGAAATTCTTGGCACTGGCGCAAACATATTGTTGGTCCTCCTTGGGTTTGGGATTCTGGTAGCGATCCACGAATTTGGACATTTCGCAGCGGCAAAGTGGGCAGGCGTACGTGTTGATGGATTCGCCGTCGGCATGGGACCCGTGATCCTTGCATATCGCCAGGGAATTGGAATTCGATTCGGATCAACCGAGCCAACAATTCATGCGCGAACTGGCAAGCGAGCGATGCAACTGACTGACAGCGAACTGGAAAATCTGCGAATCGGCGAGACGGAATATTCACTTCGCGCTTTACCGCTGGGTGGCTTCGTGCGAATGCTCGGACAAGATGATCTTGATCCCACTGCTGCGAGTGTTGACCCGCGTTCATACAACCGCACCCCAATCTGGAAGCGCATGATTATTGTTTCGGCAGGAGTCACCTGCAATATTTTCTTGGCGATCGCCATGTTTGTCGTGGCTTTCATGATTGGCGTTCGATTCGAAGCTCCCATCGTCGGCGCAGTCAAGCCTGCAGATCCTGCTGCAAATGCAGGCATTCAAGCTGGTGATCGCATTGTCGCTATTGATGGTTCGCCAATTTCGACATTTGCAGATCTGCAAATTGCTGCAGCAATGGGCAAGCCCAACGAAGCACTGCGTATGACAATCGAGCGAACTGCTGGCTCGCAGGCACAAACGATTCAACTGAATGTCACTCCCAAACACAGCGAAGCGGCAGGAATGATGTCTATCGGCATTGCACCTGCAGCGAGCACGCGACTGATGACGGATTCCCAAGTGATCCCCTTTCTGTATGGCGTTTTCAACCGCGCAGGATTTTGGAATCACGCTCCAGATGCGATGCCTGGGAAGAACGCGTGGGGAATCACCGCAGCAAATCTCAGCGGTCCAAATGGGACCGCTCCCGATCGCGAATCCTTTGACAAAAATTTTCGCGGTGGCACTCTCTTGATGGTGGATGGAAATCCGGCAACGACATATACAGCACTCGATGACGCATCATTGAAATCAAAAGGGCAACCCATCGCCACCCGATGGTCGTTCGTCGACGGCGGCGAGAGTGACATTGCGATCAACTGCGTACCAGTCTGGCAAATTCTTGAGTACACCGAAAAACCGCCACAAGCTTTTATTGACTTTGAACAGGGAATCTTCGGGTTGACACCACTCGTTCGGATTGGGCGCGTTCCAGCAACCTCGGGCGCAAACGGAATTCTGATGGATGATGATGTCATTCTTCGCGCCGCCGATATCGCGGGCCCTCGCCAAATGGAGTTTCGACTCGCGGTGCAAGAACACGCTGGAAAAAAGATCAATTTGCGCGTGCTTCGAAAAGGGCAAGAAATTGATTGTGCGCCCATCGTCGGACGAGATGGAAAACTTGGCGTAGAAATCGCCAATGCGTGGGAGACTCCGATTATCGCTCGTCCATTCGCTGTCGTCGGTCCTCCGCCTGGAGTTCCGACAAGCGTTGCCGCACTCGATCTGATGCCACTGACACGCATCAATGCGATCAATGGACAAACGATTGGAGATTGGAACGATCTTTTCCGAGTTGTGCGTGGCGCGCTCAGTCAGAACTTGGGCCTCTCTCAACTGTCAATCAAGACAACTCCGCCAACTCCCAATGCCGCTGCGGAAGAGCGAATGATTCAACTCGATTCCACGACTCGCAATTCACTTGCAACACTTCGTTGGCGACCAGCTCTGGACCCAGAATGGTTTATGCCCGCTGATGTTGTTCTTTCTGCCGGCGGAAATCCACTGCGTGCGATTGCGATGGGATTCACAGAAACACGCAAGATGGTGATGATGACCTACCTGACTCTCGACCGACTCTTTCGTGGCACAGTCGGCGTCTCGCAACTGCGTGGTCCAGTTGGCATCGTGCACATTGGAACACGCATCGCTGATAGAGGCATGACATATCTGATCTTTTTCCTTGCAATGATCAGCGTCAACTTGGCGGTCATCAATTTCCTGCCGATCCCCATTGCAGATGGAGGACTGATGGTTTTCTTAATCTATGAGAAACTACGGGGAAAACCGCCAAGTCCGAGTTTTCAAAATGGCGCAATGCTGGCTGGATTGGTCCTCGTTGGCGCTCTCTTCGCAGTGACATTTTATAACGATGTCATGAGATTGATCACCTAGCAGGCGCCATGAATCAACCAATCACAATCATTACTGGGGCAGGCAGTGGTGTTGGTCGGTCGCTGGCAGTTGCGCTGGCTGCACAAGGCCATCACATTGCCCTCGCTGGTCGCACACGATCGAAACTTGAAGAGACCGCAAGTCAATGCTCCGCATCACCAGGATTGATGATTCATCCGACTGATTTGCGTGACGAACCTTCTGCAGCAACTCTTGTTGATGACGTCATCGCTCGCTGGGGACGCATCGACAATCTTGTCAATTGTGCAGGCGTCGCACCACTCTCACCAATCGACAGAACGACTGATAACATTCTTCGCGACACATTCTCCGTGAATGCGATCGGGCCTGCGCACCTCATCATCCGTTGTTGGCCTCACTTCAAGACCCAGAAATCTGGGCGCATTGTCAATGTATCAACGATGGGAACAACCGATCCATTCGCTGGCTTTTTCGCATACGCCGCATCAAAAAGTGCGCTTGATTCCATGACAAGAAGTGCTGCGAAAGAAGGGCTAGGCATTGGAGTCAAGGTTTTTGGCGTCAATCTTGGCGCTGTCGAAACTCCAATGCTTCGTTCAAATTTCAGTGAAAAAGTTCTGCCACATGCTCGAACTCTCACTCCAGAATTCGTTGCGAATGTGATCTCGGATTGCTTGAACGGAACGCGCGATGCAGACAATGGTCGATGCATTCCTGTACCAAGCCCATAAGTCCAAGCCCATAAAAAACGAGTTCGGCAATCACGGGCGACGACGATGCAACGCTCGGTCGATCTCACGCTGACTCTCGCGCTTAGAAATCGACTGCCGTTTGTCGGACTTTGTTTTTCCAGTCCCAACTCCGACGAGCAATTTCGCAAAACCATTCTTAAAATATATTTTCAGTGGGACGATCGAAACACCTTTGGCTTGCATGAGCCCCGCCAACTTTTCAATCTCTCGTCGTTTGGCAAGCAGCCTTCGGATCCTCAGCGGAACATGTTGTCGATCAGCTCCAGCCGGTGGATATTCCGCAATATGAACTCCATGCAAGTTCAGGCGAAGCGGGGAAAACTCCGCCATCACCCAACCCTCTGCGAGACTGACCTGAGACCCGCGGACGGATTTGACCTCGGTTCCGACCAGCTCCATGCCACATTCGATGGTTTCTCCAATTGAGAAATCATGAAAGGCCTTGCGATTCTCGATCGTCGGGCTGTCCACTGAAGATTTTTCAACTTTTTTTGCCATAAATGCGCTTTTGTTACAGATGATTCGTGTCGCGATTGCAAAACTACAGAGGAGTTCTCAATTCAATTTGCAAAGATTGACAATTGTGGCATAGTTATTGAGAAGTCTTTGTCAGATTGTACGTAATGATCTCTAATAGAACTTGTCCCCGTTGTTTTAGGGTAGGCAAGAATCTTTAACTTTCTTGAAAATTCTCCAGCCATAAGTTTAGCGATAAAAAAATATAAAACGAGCCACCTAAAAATGATGACACGATCCCAAGTCGGAATTCTCTTTGCCGCAACAACCTTGGCTTTCTTTACAGTTGATGGCGCCGCCCAAGCGCGCCTTCCAATGCAAGGTATGGGGGCGGGAAAATTGCCGACGCAAGTGATCGATGTCGCCACAGGGCGCCTTGATTTTTTTAATGCAAATCCTGGCAGTGATTTCTTCGAACGAGGAGAACGAATCACGCGTGTCTATGGCCAAGCATTTTCTCACGGCAAGTCTCCAGACCAAAGTGCCAACGCATTCATTCGCGATCACGCAGATGCGCTTGGAGTTCGATCAAGTGACTTGCTTCCCTTCGGCGCGTTTCCAGATGCGGTTCACTCCGTCGATGTGTACTGGGACGAAGCAACCGAATCATTCCGCTTCACACTGCTGGGATATTCACAAGTGGTCGAAGGCATTCCAGTCTTTCGAAGCGCGCTCAAATTGTTGATGCGCAACGAGCCTGGATTTCCACTTGTCCTTGCATCATCTGAACTGCGAAATCTCGGCGAGTTTCCTGCAACACTTGCAGCTCGACCAACATTGGGCAGTTTCGATCGCGCAGTGTGGTCAAGCCAAGCAATTCGTCTTGCTGCAATTGCCGAACCAACCGATTCACAACTTGTGATCTTCGCAGGCGTGGATGACAGTCCATCGACTCCAACTCTTGCGGTCAGTTTTATTGTCGAGCGCGGAGTTCCTGGATTTGGGTATTCCAAGATGCTTTATGTTGCAGAAGCGACCACGGGCAAGATCCTCTTTGAAGAAGATCAGATTTGCAATCTCGATATCACAGGAACAGTCAAAGGTCTTGCGACTACTGGGTGGACTGCGGATGCGTGCGGAAATGAATTTCCTGCAGGACTTCCATACGCTACGGTCAGCGATGGAACGACGACGACCTACGCCGATGTGAATGGCGCATTTGTTTTGCCTTACGCTGGAACTGGAAGTCTCAACCTGACATCAAATATCTTTGTGGGCGGAAAATATTTCAAGGTCGACAACATCGCAGCGACCGAATCAACACTTTCCCAAACTGTTGCCAGCGGCGGAACTGCAGCCTTCGTGCACAACAACGCAAATACTTCTGAATTCGAACGCGCTGAAGTCAACGCGTACATCCACGCCAACGTTGCTCGGGATTACGTGATGGCAGCGAATCCAACCTATCCAGTCATCGCTGGCCAGCAAGGCGCGACCGCTTTGCAGATCAATGTCGGGGTGGCTGGGACATGCAATGCGTTTTACAACGGACCATCAATCAATTTTTATTCTTCTGGTGGCGGATGCAATAACACTGCATTTTCCACAGTGGTGCACCATGAATTCGGCCACCATGTTGTCGCGACTGGCGGAAGTGGCCAAGGTGCGTACGGCGAAGGAATGGGCGATGTGATAGGAGCACTCATCAGTGAGACTTCAGCGCTTGGAGTTGGGTTTAGTACTTGTACAACTGGCATTCGCAATGCGCTGAATAATTGCATCTTTGATCTTGCAGGTTGCTCGACATGCGGAAGCGCGATTCATGCATGCGGTCAACTGCTTTCTGGTTGCGTGTGGAATACAATGTTGAATTTGCAAACCAGCGATCCCGCGACATATAAAACACTCATCCGAAATATGGCGGTCAACTCGATCTTGCTGCATACTGGCACGACGATCACGGGCGATATCACTATCGATTTCTTGACGCTTGATGATGACAACGCAAACATCAATGATGGGACTCCGCATTACAGCCAGATCAACGATGGATTTACGCTGCACGGACTTCCAGGACCAGCGGTGCAATTGCTGGGTATCACAACTCCAAACGGTATTCCGACCTTTGCAACACCAAATGCAAATCTTCGAATGGTGGTGCAAGTCTCAGCTGTCAGCGGTCAGCCTCAACCAAACACTGGCACGTTGTATTGGCGAACTGGAACCTCTGCCTTCCAGAGTGTTGCGATGACGCAGACATCTCCGAATGTCTATACCGCTCAAGTTCCGATGAGTGCATGCGGGACACCTGTGAATTATTATTTCGAAGCGAAGACGACAAACAATGAGATCGTCACGAGCCCTGCGAATGCTCCGACGTCTTTCAATACGACGACTGGCGCATTTGGTGAGACAATTCTCTCATCGGACACCTTCGAAAGTGTTGGAGCGTGGACTATTGGAGCAACTGGCGATACTGCCACAGCATCTGGACTCTGGACACGCGTCAATCCTGTTGGAACGCTTGCTCAACCCGAAGATGATCATACTGTCGCTGGAACCTTGTGCTATGTGACAGGACAAGGAGTGGTTGGAGGAACCAGCGGAGCAGCAGATGTTGACGGTGGCGCAACAACATTAACATCCCCGACATTTAGCGCTATAGGTGAAGCTGTGCGGTTGAGTTATTGGCGTTGGTATTCCAACGACAAAGGTGGATCCCCGAATGCGGATTCGATGCCCATCGACATCTCCAACGATAATGGTTTGACATGGGTTTCTCTGGAAAGCGTGACAGAAAATGCGAATGCTTGGGTTTCGAAGAGTTTCCGAATCGCGGACTTTGTGACACCAACTGCCACGATGAAGGTTCGATTCGTCGCGAGAGACTTGGGCACAGGATCTCTCATCGAAGCTGGCGTGGATGATTTCCAAGTGAGTGCTCTCAGTTGCACCCCACCATTTGTGCCTGCGGATCTCAACCAAGATACTTTCGTCAACGGGCCCGACTTGGCAATTCTTTTGAGTGGATGGGGAACACTTGGAGGCGACATCAACCACGACGGATTTACCGACGGTTCTGACTTGACCATCTTGCTCTCATCTTGGACGAGCTGACCGTATACTCTGCACCCCCCCCTTAATAAGCCCAGGTGGCGGAATTGGCAGACGCGCCAGCTTGAGGTGCTGGTGGGAGAAATCTCTTGGAGGTTCGAGTCCTCTTCTGGGCATTGATTTTGGATAATCGGGTTGAAATTTAGTTGCCGTCACTGAAGAGTGTCGGCAACTTTTTTGTTTGCGACCAATTGCTTCGTGCAATTTGCCCAGTCCAATACATACATCCACTAATCTGTTGAACTGGTCATGACACTTCGCATCAACGAAACTTTCTTTTCGATTCAGGGCGAATCCACATGGGTGGGGGAGCCCTGTGTTTTCGTACGCTTGAGCGGTTGCCCACTGCGTTGTCGATACTGCGATACGGAATATGCCTTTCGAGAAGGAACGACCCGAACGATCGATTCGCTGCTTGATGAGGTTTTGGCGAACCCCTGCACATTGGTGGAGATCACTGGCGGCGAACCTCTTGCGCAGCGAAATGTTCACACACTCATCAGTCGTCTGCTTGATGCGCAGCGCACCGTGTTAATTGAAACATCTGGCGCGATTGATACTGAGCCGGTTGATCCGCGCGCGCACATCATCCTGGATGTGAAGACTCCAGACTCGGGCGAATCTGCGCGGATGGTTTGGGAGAATCTGGATCGACTGCGACCACATGACGAAGTGAAGTTTGTGCTTTCTTCACGAAACGATTATGAATTCGCCAAAGAAGTCACTGCGAAACACAATCTTGCCAAACGTTGTCGGGCGGTACTTTTTTCGCCAGTGCATGAACAACCCAAAGGATTGGAGATTCTTGGCGCATCAGGTTTGCATCCGCGCCAACTTGCGCAGTGGATTCTGGCGGATCACTTGAATGTCCGATTGCAAGTTCAAGTTCACAAGATCATTTGGGAACCGCAGACACGCGGCGTGTGATTTAGAAAACCCAGCCTTCGATAATCGCTTCTGCGGGAAACGCCGTAAAAACTGGCGGAGTCAGCAATATGATCGAGTCAAGCAGATCCCCTTCCGTGTCTTCAATGATCTTCTGCATCATCACTTTAGAAATGGGAATTCCAGTTTCTTCCAGTCGCCTTGCGATCAATGCTCGTACTCGACTTGGCGGTACACCCTCGCCCTTATATCCCTTTGCCGGCCATCCCAAACGCTGCAAAACACTGGAAGGGCAACCTTCACAAACCGTCGTACGAGATCCTGTCTTAGCCATCGGCGATATCGAAATTCCCGCGGCATGCAACGGCAATAGAACTTCGCACATGAGCGTCCACGTCTGTTTAAAAACGCGAAGATTCATTGGAGCCATCGGAGTTCGCGCCTCGGTATCGGTTTTACGCCGAGGTTCTTCGCGTGAAACTTCGCGCAATTTCGTGCGCCACGCGCGAGGAGATCCAAGTTTTGCAGACCACTGTGCACTTGCAAGCCAAGTCTCTTCAATTCCGTGCGCACGAATTGTTTGAATTGGCAAACCAACCGGCGCATCAATTCTCCAAAGGTGATTCTGTTCGCTCTTCGCCGATTCAAGAATCATTCGCACAAGCATCTTGCGATCAGCTCGTTCGACGGTGATTTCTGTCGGGGATTTCCATGATGCGATACGAATTTTATGAAGCCCGCCATTATCGGCTCCAGAAAAATCAACGCCATGCAGTTGCAAGGAACTCACTGATTACCACACGCAGACTGGGGCTTCCCGCATGGGCAACAACCCCCGACATGGACATGGGATGAAGTTGCAGGAGAACTTGTTCCAGTCACTCCAAATGCGCTAATCGTGCGGGTGAATTTTCTGCCGCGACCTTCTGGGTCGCTGACTTTCTCGTCCGCTTGCGCCATTGATCGCAAGAGAACAATCACTTCGCCGTCACTTTCACTGATGTATTCGTATTGAGGCATTTGTTCGATTCTAGGATGAATTCGTCAGACGATCATGATGCCGAGCGGCGACTAGAGCCGTTGCCGCGAATCGATCGACCATTGGAATTCTTGGCTGGAGTTCTTTGTGGAGTCGAACTCCTTCGCGAAGTTGTTCGTAAATTCTTGCCAACGCTTTTGGTTACATTCTTCGAAGGCGATGCGCGCCGTTTCTGAATCGTCGCCACATCTGCGAATGCTTCCTGTCGTAGTTGCGACAACTCTGAATGCGTGAGATCTCGCCACGCACCGACTGCGAGACCCCTCAAACGAACAGGGCCCATTCGTGTTCGGCGCATTCGCTTCACAGGATGACCGAGATCCGCCATCAACTGACGAATTTGACGGTTGCTGCCTTCGCGCAATTCCATCGTCAGAACGGTTCGTTCACCATCGCGCCGAAGAATCTTCAAATGAGATTCTTGTGGTCGAGAGCCGGGCGTCTTCTCGGCTGGCGAAAAAATTCCTTCTTCCAGACGGTCAACATCTTCCGGACCAAGACTTCCTTTGACCATCAATTCATATTCTTTATAGACCTCGTACCGAGGGTGTGTGAGGCGATTTGCAAATTCACCATCGTTGGTCATCAACAGGAGGCCGCTCGAATCGAAATCCAATCGACCGACTGAATAGAGTCGAACGCGACTGGGATGCTCGACCAAATCAGTCACCAATCGTCGACCCTCAGGATCTGAACTTGTGCAGACAAATCCTGGCGGCTTGTGCAACATCACATAGACATGTTGTTCTGGTGGGCGCAACAATCTTCCATCGACGGTGATTCGATCACGACTTGGGTCGACCCACGCTGGCAATGCGTCGATCAGTTCGCCATTGACTCGCACGAGACCCTGTGTGATCATCGATTCCGCCTCGCGTCGCGATGCGAGTCCAGCGTCGGCGATCACCTTCTGAATGCGAGTTCCGCGCGATGCATCGATAAACGAGTGAGTTGGTTTTTGACCGCGACGTGGCATCTTCACAAGGTAGCGGTTTTTCAGCGGAACTATGCTTGCAACATGAAGAAATCTTCAAATGCGCATTTGTCGTTGATGATCCCATTTGCTTGGACTTTCTCTTGCGCATTTGCTTTTGTTCTGGCATTTGCACCTCTGAGTGTGCGCGCGCAAGATCCGCCGCAGGCAAATGAATTCGTTCCAGCGCAAGTTCTGCCCTTTTCAGAGGAATGCGCTGCTGCTACGGTTCTGCTCGACCCTTCGCCAAGCGCGAAAACTTTGGGCCCGCTGATCGATGCGAATCAACTTCGGGAACCGACAAATCTTGTACTTGCCGCGATCACTCAGTATTGCAGCCACGCTCCCGGGGCAAAGATGGTCGATCCAATGCGACTGGCGATTGCACAACCCTTTGCACTGGCGAATATTTCTGCGGCGACGGCAACGCCGATACTGCGATCGACGCTTCCTCCTATAGATGGAATTCGCAACTCTCCACAGCGTTCTGCGGCCGAATTTGTCTGCAAATGTTTCGGCGCAACGACTGAAGGACTCGCTCCATTTCAAGGAAGAATTCCAGTCGCGGATCCACAAGGCGCAATCTTTGCGATGGATTTTCTGCTCAACGAACCGCGCTTAAAATTTGCAAGTGCGATTGAAGATCGTCCGTCGCCCAGTGAGTGCTTTGAATTTTTGCAGATGTTGACGATTGAGGTCAGCCCGAGTTCAACAACGGCGCAGCGATTTGAAAACTTTGCGATTCGAGCAAGGCGAAGTATGGATATGAGCGAAGGAGGATTGATGCGTTCAGTGGCATCATCGCTCGCTCATATCGACGCAGATTTCGGCGTCACTGCGGATTGGAAATCTCTTGAAAATGAGGCAGTTCCGGCTGAAATTGCAAGCGCAGTCACTGGCCTAATTTTTGGCGCAGAGAATGTGAATGGACTGGGATGGGTGGTTGTCGGATCACTTGCCAACAATTCATATGACATGGGCCGTATCGCAGCAGTTTTCGAACCTGGTGGCGATGACATATACACATGGTCCATTTTGCACACAGGCAATCAAGGGATCATTGATCTTGCTGGAAACGATGCATACAAAGGTGGCGATCAACAAGGACCTGCAGGGGCAATCTTGGGATTATCTCTGATCGATGATGCTGCGGGCGACGACCAATATTCTGGCCCTTTTTTATCCTGCGGCGCTGGAATATTTGGCGTCGGCATTCTGATCGATCGAAGTGGAAATGATCGATATCGCACTGGAGCATGGAGTATGGGCGCAGGAATTCTCGGTGCAGGTTTTCTTTTCGATCAATCGGGTGGCGACGAGTATCAGAGTTCTGTCAATTCTCAAGGAATTGGGGGACCACTTGGAATCGGCGCACTTGTGGACGTGCAAGGAAATGATCTCTATCGAGTTGAAGGGATCTCGCCAGGCATCGACGGCGTTCCGACCATTTCATTTGCAATGAGCCAAGGCATTGGATTCGGCGCACGACGACTGATCGCCGGCGGCGTGGGAATTCTTGCAGATTTCGGCGGTGATGATCGATACGAATCTGGCGAATTCTCCCAAGGTGGAGGTTATTTTTACGGATTTGGAATGTTGCTTGATCAAAGCGGAAATGATCTCTATCGCGGCAGTCACTATGCGCAAGGATTCACTTCACACCAAGCTGCAGGAGTGCTGGTCGACCTTGCAGGCGACGATGCGTATTGGTCAATGATCAGTGCCTCGCAAGGCGCAGCTTGGGATACTTCAATATCGCTGCTTCTGGATGCTGCGGGAAACGATTCGTATCGGGGGAATGCTCTCTCGCAAGGATCCGCCGCAGAACAAGCGCTTGCGATGTTCTGTGACCTCGATGGATCTGACCATTATGTTGGACTTGGACCATTTATCCAAGGCGAGTCTGGCGACAATGCGTATCACTTCAAAGATACGAAGGCGCGCTCGTTCAGTGTGCTGATCGATGCTGGCAGTGGCGAAGATTTTTTCTCCTCGAAAAGAACGCGTGGTGGCGTGACAGTCACTGGGCCTGCGCTGACGGAGGGTGCGCCTGCATCGGCCCCGCTCTTCGGTTTGATGATTGACCTTCCTCCAAAAGTTTCTGGCACTTCAATTCGATAGACTTCAACTGTGGACGTACTGCAAAAATCCAGTCGCGGAATTGCGATTGCTCGCTATTGCATACATCATCTTGCCGAAGTCAGAGCGCCCGATATGGCCGCCGCACTTTCCTTTCGAACTCTCTTCGGACTGGTGCCTGTGCTGTTCGTCGCCACACTCGCCGCGCGCTCGCTTGCTGGAGAAAATTTTCCAAAGTTCGTGGAATCTCTCGCCGAAATGGCAGGTCTAGACGAAATCGGAATCGACGTCGTGACCGAAGGAAGTGGCACCGTCGAGAAGCAGCCACTGAGCAATTGGATCGAAGAACTCGTGCGATTCTCTGGCACGATTGATCTCTCTGCGCTGGGAATCATCGGCTTGATTGTTGTTCTCTTTTCAGCAATTTGGTTGATTGTTGCGATCGAAAACACATTCAATATCGTCTGCCGTTCTGCAAATTCTCGGCCATGGCATCGACGAATACTTGTGTACTGGTCCATGCTGACACTTGGTCCGATTCTGCTGGCGATGCTGCCTGTGCTTGACAACGAAGTGAAAGGGTTTGTCGATGGACAAACGACTTTGCCAACGTCCTATGTCATCGTGCGGCCAATCCTGGGATTCTGCTTGCTCTTTCTCTTGCTTTTTATTGCATACGCCGTGATTCCAACCGTACGAATGCGTTGGAAGACGATCGTTGCCGGAGCACTCGTCGGCGCGATCGGTTTGGAATTGGGCCGCCGCTTTCTTGGCATCTATATGGAGAAAGCATTCACGGGCAATCGGCTTTACGGTTCGCTGGGACTTGTTCCGATTTTTATGTTCTGGGTCTATGCGATGTGGTTGATCGTGCTCTTCGGATTGCAAGTCTCTTCACTCTTTCACGCACTCATCAGTCACGAACGTATTCGAAGCATTCTGAGCCATCAATCAAGCACATTCGAACCTGCCATAGCCGTCAATGCGATGGAATGGATTTGCGATCAATACCGCAAAGGGGCACCGGCAACTCTGACCGCAATGAGCGACACATTGAAATTGGATCTCACGACTGCGACGAGATTGACCCAACTTCTTGCGGAATCAAAACTGGTGATTTATATTGAAGAAAATGGCCGAATTCTCCCGGCCCGAGCGGTCGATTCAATCACCCTCGCCGAGGCACTGCGCATAGGCTTTCAGGTGGCATCCATCGACCGAGCATCTGAAAATGGCGATTTTATCGAATCACTTCGTATTGCACAGCTTGAATATGTAGGAAATCAGACATTTGGATCATCAGGTGCTTGCCAAACGGTGATTTCAAACACAGAATTGAAAGGAAGTAATTTATGATCCCAACAACTCATGGAACATCCACGGCGACATTTGTCACCGTTAGCGTCAAGAACAAGCACATGATTGCTCGTTTAGATGCCGTTTCTATTGGTCCACGCGAAGCAGCGCTGATTGCAACGGAAGTCACACGCATGCTCGTAAGCGCTACAAAAGGAAAATGTTTGGTCATTGACCTCTCGAGAACAAACTCTCTCTCGAGCATGGGACTTGGACTCTGCGTTGACCTGCGAAATCGTGCAGTTGATGCGGGACTTCGCCCAGTTCTTGCTGGCATGAATATCCAACTCACAGATCTCGTTCGCATGATGCGCGTCGATCGTCTCTTCACGATTACTTCATCAAGTCACGATCTTGAGCGGTTGCTGCTGTGAACCAATATCGAATGCGCCGATTGAAAGTTGGCAAGTGCCTTCTCGTTTTCACTTGCATGAGTGCGATTGGTGGAATTGTTGGCTGCTACGAAAAAGTTATCCGCGTGAAATCGAATGGATCAACAACCGAAGTCGCCGATCCAGACTTCAACGAAAAACCAGGCGGACTTGACGAATTGATGTGGGGACCAGTTCCCAAAGGGCAAGATGCTGCCACGTATTACCGCGAGAAAAAACAATTGCTTGCTCAGTAGCCTTCCGCCTCTGGGGGGGATAGACTGAAGGACTATGGGTATTGAGACAGTCCTACCGACCGACAGTGTGCTGACCACCAACCTCAATCGCGTTGTCAATTGGGCGCGCAGATCGAGCGTGTGGCCAATGCCATTTGCAACTGCATGCTGCGGCATCGAATTGATGGCGACTGCATGTTCGCGCTTTGACCTCGCGCGCTTCGGTGCCGAAGTCATGCGCTTTTCCCCGCGACAATCAGATCTCTTGATTGTCGCGGGCCGCGTCAGCGTCAAGACATTGCCAGTGCTGCAACGAATTTATGCGCAGATGGCTGAGCCAAAGTGGGTTATTTCAATGGGCGCATGCGCATCGACTGGTGGTGTGTTCGATACATATGCAGTCGTGCAAGGAATCGATCAATTTATTCCCGTCGATGTCTATGTTCCTGGATGCCCACCTCGACCTGAAATGCTGATCGAAGGAATCATGGCAATTCAGCGGATAATCGACCAAGAAAATATTCCTCGTGATCCATCAGGACATCGGCGCGCTTTGAATATCGCGCTGACTCCAAACTATGAACCGAAGAATCAGCCGCTTCCTGTGACCATCGGCGCAACGTAATCGCGCTCAGCTTCGACTTGCGGCTTCTACTTGAACCAGCGATCGCGCGAACGCATCGATGCGCGCGACACCTTTTTCTATTTGCGCTTGCGAGCATGCGAAGGAAAGTCGAATATGGTTGCGAGCGCACTCGCCAAAATCTTCGCCCGGAACAACGGCAACATGCGCCTCCGCAAGAAGCGCTTCGGAAAATGCTTGCGCAGAATCGAGAAGTCTTCCTCCTGGCGACTTTCGACCAAGCAACTCTCCAATATTTGGGAATGAATAGAAAGCCCCTGTTGGCTGCACAGTTTGAAAACCTGGAATCGCAGAGAGCAATCGATGAATCAACTTCGCACGCTCCGCAAATGCGATGCGCATCTTCTCGACTTCTGGAAGACTAGCAGGCGACAAAGCCTCGATCACCGCCGGCAAGAAAAAACTCGCAATCGAATTTGTCATTTGACCTTGAAGCTTGATCACTTCGCGCATGAATTTACTTTGCTCACCTGGTGCGCACATGTATCCAATGCGCCATCCTGTCATCGCATATGCCTTGCTCATTCCATTGATCGTCACCGTACGATCGGCAACGCGCGGATCGCTGCCAGGAGACCAATGCGAAATTCCTTGTGCAATTTCTGGGAAGATCAGCTTTTCATAAATCTCATCCGAAATGATTGCGATCTTTGGATGCGCAGCGATCACATCGACGATGGCACGCAGTTCGGACTCGGGATAGACGATTCCGCAAGGATTGCTCGGTGAGTTCAACAAAATTCCAATTGTCCGCGGTGTGATTGCACGCGAGACTTGTTCGGCAGAGACTCGAAAGCCATGCTCCATCGATCCTGGAACTTCGATGCAGACTCCACCAGCGAGTTCGATCAGCGGACGGTAACTCACCCACGCTGGAGTGGGCAGTAACACTTCATCGCCGCGGCCTGGCTCGATCATTGTCTGCAATGCCATGTACACAGAATGCTTTGCGCCAACTGTCACTGTCACATCTTCAGCGCGACACTGAATGCCGTTTTCTTCTCGCAACTTGTTTGCAATCGCTTCGCGCGTTGGCTTATCACCTGCAGTTGGTGCATACTTGGTCATTCCAGATTCGAGCGCCTTGATCGCAGCGCGCTTAATCGCAAGCGGCGTATCGAAATCGGGTTCGCCCATTGCGAAACCGATGACGTCGACTCCTTGCGCCTTCAGTGCAGCCGCACGTGCTCCTACTGCAAGAGTTGCGGATTCCTTCATTTCTGCGATACGGCTGGAAATTTGCATTCATAAAGAATAGCGAATCAACACGAAGGCCTCGAATGCACTACAGTTCGGCGCTTCCCATGAGTCCAGACTCCATTCGTCGCATCGGCATTTTGACAGGCGGTGGCGATTGCCCCGGCTTGAACGCTGTTATCCGTGTGGTTGCAAAGACGGCGATGTTGCAATTTGGTATCGAAGTCATCGGCATCGAGGATGGCTTTCAAGGATTGATCGAAAATCGTCTTCGTCCACTTTCTTTCCGCGATGTCTCTGGAATCCTGACCCGAGGCGGAACTATCTTGGGCAGCAATAATCGCTGCAATCCGAAAAGGTATTGCACTTCGATGGCCGCCGATGGAAGCCCAGTGTTTTCAGATGTCACGCCGACTTGCATCGAAACGATTCGCAAGAACAAGATCGATGCGCTGATTGTCATCGGCGGCGATGGCACAATGAGTTGCGCTGCACCGCTTGTCGAAGCTGGCATCAATGTCATAGGCATTCCAAAGACAATCGACAATGATCTCTTCGGTACGGAAATCACCTTCGGATTTCTCACTGCCGTTGCGACTGCGACCGAAGCGCTTGATCGCCTGCATTCAACGGCGGACAGTCATCATCGAGTGATGGTCTGCGAAGTGATGGGTCGAAACGCTGGTTGGATTGCGTTGACATCAGGCGTTGCGAGCGGTTCAGATGTCATCTTGATCCCAGAGATTCCTTATGAAGAAGATGCGATCGCCGAGTATGTCAAGCAGCGAATGAGCGGTGGACCGGGATTTGCAATCGTCGTCGTCGCCGAAGGTGCGAAGCCCCTTGGCGGGGCACAGAGCGTTGCTCGAATCGATCCCACGAGCCCAGATCCAATTCGACTTGGCGGTATCGGTCAGCGAGTCGCAGACATGATCGCAGCGAAAACAAAGGCTGAAGTTCGCATGACATCTCTCGGTCACATTCTGCGTGGTGGCATGCCAATCGCCGCCGACCGAATCCTCGCCACAAATTTTGGATATCACGCTGTATCCATCCTGATGGAAGGCGCAACGGGCCGTTTGGTTGTGCGAGAAAACAACGTCTTCAGCGATGTCGATCTTCTCGTCTCGGCAGGTCGTCAACGGCTCATTCCAACCAATCATGCACTGATAACCGCCGCGCGTGCGCTTGGGACTTCTTTCGGCGATCGACTCGGACACACGCACGGCGGTGTCGGGCCATCCTCGGTGATCTGACGCACGCAGGCAATCATCCGCTAGGCTTCAGCTGTGAAGAGCGGCGTTTTTCTCGATCGAGACAATACGATTTTGGCCAATGATGGCGACTTGGGCGATCCCGCACTCGTGCGAATGTTGCCTGGTGCCGCATGGGGAATCCGCGCACTTCGCGAAGCTGGATATTGCGTGGTGGTCGTCACCAATCAAGGCGGAGTTGCGCGCGGACTTTATAGCGAGAACGATGTCGATGCGGTTCATGCGCGCTGCGAAGAATTGCTGACACGCGAAGCGGAGTGGACGCGCTCCGAGCCACTCATTGCGAAATGGATGTATTGCCCATTTCATCCCAACGGGACCGTCGCTGAATATCGACGCGAACATCCGTGGCGAAAACCTGCGCCTGGAATGTTGATCGCAGCTGCAGTCGAACTTTCGATCGATTGTGCCAAGAGTTGGATGATCGGCGATCAAGAGAGAGATATAGAAGCAGGTCGATCTGCAGGATGCCGCACAATTCTGATCACTCCCCCATCGCGTATTGAAGCAGAAGTGCGCGCCACAAGCTGCGCGGATTTTGTAGAAGCAGACTTACTGCATGCGAGTCATCGCGTTTTGCGTATGGATGGTTGCGATGGCGCGCCAATATGGACGCAGACGAGTTCGACAAAATTGATCGCTCTATTAGGGCGACTTGCAGATGCGAACACAAGAAATGTGATTCAAGCGGCAGCGCACGCGCTTGCAGAACGCGAAGGAGTGCGCCTTGTGCGATTGACGGTCGACGAAGTTGGAATCGACCTGGAAATCGTTGGCAGCGAAATCGTCGCTCTTGGATTTGCAGCTGAATTGCGCAGGAATACCAATCATTGGGCGCAGTCCCATGGTGATTTGCCAATCTGGGCGAACGGATGAGAGAGACTTCGCAATCGACGTTTCCGATTCTTGCCAAAGATGCGCGCAATATTCTGGTCATCTTGCCTTCGTGGGTGGGCGATGCATGTATGGCAACTCCAGTCCTTCGCCATCTTGCTCAACATCGACCCGGCGCGCGCATCGCCGTCTTCGGCCGCGCCAATCTGCGACCTCTAATGGACGGACTTCCGTGGGTCAACTCATTTCAAGCTGGTGCAATGCGAGGTGCGAAGGCAATCGGCGAAGTACGCCGCATTCGCGCGGAACGTTTCGATGCTGTTCTTCTGCTTCCAAATTCTTTTCGAAGCGCTGCCTTCGCACGACTGTCTGGTATTGCGCACCGCGCAGGCACAGATCGTGATGGACGCGGGTGGTTGCTCAATCACGGCTTCGCGCAAGAGAAATCACTTCAAAGCGCTGCGGCTGCATACGCATCACTTGCAAGTTGGTGGACGGGATCTCCACTGACCGACCAACATATTGAACTGCGCGTCACCGAACAAGATCGAAGCGCTGCAGAAATTCTTCTGCCCGAACTGCCTGTGAAGGCACACGAAGCACATCGCGACTTGATCTTGCTCAATCCAGGTGCAAACCGAGAAGACAAACGATGGCCTGCAGATCACTTCGTGCAGGCTGCACGTGCCCTCTCGTTGGCGCGCCCTGCCGGCGATCCACCACGACCAATCGCCGTGAATGGCGGTCCATCTGAAGCTGCGCTCTGTGCAGAAATCGCAAAGAAATCAGGGGGAATCGATCTCTGCGCTCGCGGCGTGATGCTGGGATCGCTCAAGGCGATTCTTCAGCGTACGGCGTTGCTTGTCACCAACGACACGGGGCCGCGCCATATTGCAGCCGCACTTGATACTCCAACGATCGCTCTCTTTGGGCCAACGGATTGTCGATGGACACCAACAGACTATCCACACGAGCGACGCATCATCTCAGAACCGTTCTTGACAGAAGACCGCGTCGCTGATGATCACGCCGCGCTTTGCACAATTGATCGAATCTCAGTTGGTGATGTACTGCATGCTGCGCACACGCTCCATCAATCACTCGTGACGCATGAACGAAGTAAGATTTCAAGATGAACATTATGGATGCGCCACTCTGGACTGTGATGATCGTCATTGGATTTGTCTTTGGCAGCATTCCATTTGGGGTGATCATCGGTCGCGCCAAAGGAATTGACATTCGTCAACATGGTTCGAAGAACATTGGCGCAACAAATGTTGGACGAGTACTCGGTCGAAAATTTGGCCTGCTCTGTTTCTTCCTTGATGCACTCAAAGGAGCACTGCCTGTTCTTGGTGTTTGGTGGTTTCTTGCTCGACAACATCCAGAACAAACAAATATTGTTGGGATGTTGATGCCACTCGTTGGAGTTGCCTCAATTCTTGGCCATGTCTTTTCGCCGTGGGTTGGATTTCGCGGTGGCAAGGGAGTCGCCACCAGCTTTGGCGCACTTCTTTCAATGTGGCCGCTGATGACATTCCCCGCTCTTGGCGCGTTGCTCGTCTGGATCATCGTGCTGAAATTGTTTCGCTTCGTATCGCTTGCATCTGTTTGCGCTGCAATCTCACTGCCTTTGCTCTTGATCGCTCGGGTGAACATGATCGCAGCCGAACCACCAATTGCCGTCGATTCCTATTTGCCGCTACTGCTCGCCGTCACAACGCTCGCTTTATTGGTTGTCTGGAAGCACCGAACGAACATCACTCGATTGCGATCTGGAACCGAACCTCGTGTTGGCGCCACGAAACCGTTCGAGCCATCCTCCGCTACTCTGGGATCATGACCTCCGATTCGGCGAGTCACGGATACCGATCACCGCTTGAAACCCGCAATGCATCAGCGGCGATGCGTTCCATTTGGAGCGAACACCACCGCTTCACGACATGGCGTCGCGTCTGGCTTGCGCTCGCTCAAGCGCAAATGGAATTATCACTCGGACCAACTGCAGAACAAGTCGAATCGATTCGACGCGTTCTTGATTCTGTCGACCTCGATGCTGCGGCCAAGCACGAACAACGACTGCGTCACGATGTGATGGCGCACGTCCATGCGCTGGGAGATCAAGCAGTCGCAGCCCGCGCGATCCTTCATCTCGGTGCGACAAGTCAGGATGTTGTTTGTAATGCCGACGCAATTCTGCAACGCGAAGCACTCTCTCTGATCGCCACTCGCCTTGCGCGAGTGATTGATCGACTTGGCGCATTCGCACAGAAGTGGCGCGAACTTCCAGTCTTGGGATTCACCCATTACCAACCTGCTCAACCTCTCACGATGGGTCGTCGCGCAACGCTATGGGCGCAAGAATTTGTCATCGCACTTGATGAGATTGAAATGCGCCGAGACGCGCTGAAACTTCGTGGACTGCGCGGAGCAACTGGAACTCAAGCATCTTTCTTGACGCTGTGCGGCGGAGATCCAAAGCGTGTCGATCAACTTGAACGCAGATTTGCTGAGATTTTCTGGGGAAATGCCAACGCGCTGTGGCCAATGACCAGCCAGACTTATCCGCGAATTTGGGACGCACAAATGCTTTCATCGTTGGCGATTGGTGCATGCGCCGTTCATAAATGTGCGAACGACATTCGCCTTCTCTGCAATTTGCGCGAAATCGACGAGCCATTCGAATCCGAACAAATCGGATCGAGTGCGATGCCATACAAAAGAAATCCAATGCGCTGCGAACGCGCAACAGGACTCGCTCGTTTCGTGATCTCGCTGACGCACAACGCGTATGACACTGCAAGCACGCAGTGGCTCGAACGAACACTCGACGATTCTTCCAACCGTCGTCTTTCAATTCCAGAATCATTTCTTGCTCTCGATGGGGCTTTGGAAGTGATGGCGAATGTTGCGGGTGGATTGGTGGTCTATCCCGGGCAATGCACCGCTCGACTTGACGCCGAACTTCCATTCATGGCGACCGAAGAAATTCTTCTCGCCGCAGTTGCGCGGGGCGTGGACCGCCAAGAAGCGCATGAATCACTGCGTCAACATTCCCAAGCTGCTGCACAGCGCATCAAAGGCGATGGCGCTCCCAACGATCTTCTCTCACGGCTCGCTGGAGATCCACACTTCAAAGCGATTGACTTTCAGTCGCTCATTAGCGCGAAGCGATTCGTGGGTCGTTCCACAGAACAAGCAGACTCGTTCCTGCGAGATTCCATCGAACCAATTCGAGCGCGATATGCAAAGGCCCTGCACGAAGAGCCTGAACTTCGCGTGTGATTGCGCCAAGCCCAAATGCCGATCCCACGCCTTCATCCCGATTCAACCGCGCTCTTGGTGATCGACATTCAAGATCGCTTGATGCCGACAATTCACAATGGTGATTTGCTCGTTGCAAGATGCAGATCTCTGATTTCAGGGGCGGCGTTACTGAAGATGCCAATCATTGTCACGGAGCAATATGTGAAGGGTCTCGGCCATACCTTTGCTCCGATTGCTGAAGTGCTTCCTGCGGGAACGCCCGTAGTCGAAAAACTTTGCTTTACGGCGCTCACAAGCGAAGTGCGCACGCATCTTCAGTCGTTCGGTCGACCAAATCTGCTCATCTGTGGAATCGAAGCGCATGTTTGTGTTTTGCAAACTGTTCTTGACTGCTGCTCCTTAGGGATTCAAACATTTCATGCGACGGATGCGATTTCTTCTGGCCAGTCTGATCAAATCGAACCTGCATTTCGGCGCATGGAACGTGCTGGCAGTATTCCCACAGGTGTTGTTTCTGCGCTCTATGAAATGATGAGCACGTGCGAACACCCCGCTTTTCGAGCAATGTTGCCACTTGCGAAAACGGTTGTATCTATTCCGTAGAAATAGCGAAGTTTGTTGCGCGGGCCACCACAAGGCAAATAAAAAACACTCTGCCGATAAAAATGAGCAGAAAAACGGCATGCTTGACATCAAAGCGTCAAAACGCCATTTGCGGCGTTCGGCGCAGCGTCAAATCAAGACTTTGGTGGTTCTTCACGCCCAGCAAGGATCGCAGCGCGAACCTCTTGAGCGACAGAACGCACTTCTTGCATGTGCTTTCGTGCACGCGTTCCCGCTGCTCGATTGCCCCCAGCGGCCTTTTCGATGTCCTCACGTGCCCCGTTGAGAACCGCCAGAAGTTTTTCATAGCTTTGCATGATCATTGGTTCAGACCTCCTTATAGGTGGAAAGTGTAGCGAATTGCTATCTTCCCGTCACTCTCACCCCTCACCAAAATTTACCCAAGCAAAATATGGCCGCAACCCTCCTCTTTCCACTTGACCAAATCGACCGTTCCAAAACTCTGTGTGACAAGGCAGAAATCGATCGTTATCTGCCTCAAAGCGGCCAAATGCGGATGATTGACCGAGTGATTTGGCTCTCGGAACTTGGGACTTCTGCATTTGGCGAACGCATCATTCGCGATGATGAATTCTGGGTCGAAGGGCATATTCCTGGCAGACCAATTTTCCCTGGGGTGCTGATGATCGAAGCGGCCGCCCAACTTTGCAGTATCGCCCATACGCGTCTTGGTCGAACCACGGGCTTTCTCGGCTTCACGCGCTGCGATGATGTCGTCTTCCGCGGACAAGTGGTTCCTGGCGATCATTTTTATCTCCTTTCGAAAGAAGTTTCATACAACGTTCGCCGCTTTGTCAGTCAGACGCAAGGCATCGTCAATGACAAACTCGTCTTCGAAGCGACCATCACCGGAATGGCGATCTAAACTCGAGGAGTGATCGTGCTCGACCCCTTTCTCGTTCAGCCAATTTTTCGTAATCGCGTGTGGGGCGGCGACCGACTTGGTCCATGGCTCGCACCGACTTCAACATCGAGTGATCCATATCAGCAATGTCGCTCGCGCAGCGCTGTGGGAGAAGCATGGCTTATTGCAGATCTTCCTACAACAATTCTCGATGGTCGAACTGCAATTGCAAGCGGAGAAGATGCCGGGCTGACACTGCACGACCTCATGCAGAATCCTGTGCAGCGGCGCGCGCTCATGGGGCGTGCACTTTCTCAGGGCGGCTTGGAAACCGCTGGATTTCCATTGCTTTTGAAGATTCTCGATGCTGGACAAAACCTCTCGGTGCAAGTGCATCCGGACTTGAATTACAGCACGCTCCACCCGCACTCTCATATGAAAAGTGAAATGTGGTTTGTGCTCGATGCAAATCCTGGTGCGCTTATTTATCGCGGCATTCGCCCCGATATCACTCGCGAGCAGTGCGAGCGACATATTCAACAAGACACGCTTCTTGAAATCATGGTCACGCACCCCGCGCGACGAGGCGATTGTTTCTGGCTGCCCTCTGGCATCTGTCACGCACTTGGCGCAGGAGTGCTTGTTGCAGAAGTGCAAACTCCAAGCGACACAACATTTCGAATGTGGGATTGGGGTCGCAATGATCCAGCGCGGCCACTCGATCTTGCTGCAGCGATGGAATGTTTGCTCCTTGGCGAAGAACAAAATCTTGCCAACCTCGACCGCGCGCGAACGCCGAATGTTGTTCATTCGGATTCGATCGCGATCGAAGGGCTCGTGCGCACTGAGTGGTTCGATGTTGAAAGATGGAGCGTGAAATCAAACACTCCCCTGCGACATGACTGCATCGGCGTGCCGGTGGTTTGGACCATCCTTGAAGGGCAATTTCACGCGGATTTACTACCGCATCCCCTGCGCCGTGGATCTACCCTCATTCTGCCTGCGAATCACAGCGGATTGCAGGGTCGAGCCGGAACAGAAGGGACGGAGATTCTGGTGACAACACTGCCAGACCCGATGAAATCGAGTACAGAATTCGGCGGAGTTCGCATCGCTTGAGTCGTGGACGATTTCGCTCGCACTCGCTATTCTTGCGCTCCTCCAAATTCGTCAACAACAGAGAAAATAATGGCAACAACAGGCACAATCACTCAAGTCATCGGATCCACCTTCGACGTTCAATACCCCGAGGATTCGCTCCCCGAAATCTATAACGCAGTTCAGGTTGATTTCAACTTTCGTGGAGTCAAGACTGTCCTCATGGGCGAAGTCGCAAAGCATCTCGGCGGCGGCGTCGTGCGCTGCGTTGCTCTTGCCTCGACGGACGGAATTCGCAGAGGCGATTCCTGCGTCGACACAGGATCACCAATCAAGGTTCCCGTTGGCGAACCAGTGCTTGGTCGAGTTTTCAATTTGCTTGGAAAAGTTATTGATGAACGCGGTCCGATTGGCGAAACGAATTTCGCGCCGATCCACAGAGAGCCGCCAAAGTTTGTTGACTTGAATCCAAAGACTGAAGTTCTGCCAACAGGCATCAAGGTCATCGATCTTTTGTGCCCGTTCGTCCGCGGTGGAAAGATCGGCCTCTTCGGTGGTGCAGGCGTCGGCAAGACCGTCGTCATCCAAGAGATGATTGCTCGCGTTGCAAGAAACTTCGGTGGTTACTCCGTCTTCGCAGGCGTCGGCGAGCGAACACGCGAAGGAAACGATTTGTGGCTTGAAATGCAGGAAGCGGAATATACCGATGCAACCGGCAAGAAATGCCACGTGTTGGACAAAGTCGCCATGGTCTTCGGGCAGATGAATGAGCCGCCAGGCGCACGACTTCGCGTTGCACTCAGCGCACTGACAATGGCTGAAAATTTCCGCGACGAGAGTGGTAAAGAAACACTCTTCTTCGTCGACAACGTTTTCCGTTTCACGCAAGCAGGATCTGAAGTTTCCGCACTCTTGGGTCGTATGCCAAGTGCCGTGGGATATCAGCCAACTCTCTCGAGCGAGATGGGACAGTTGCAGGAACGAATCACATCGACAAACAAGGGCGCAATCACTTCAGTGCAGGCGATTTATGTTCCTGCAGACGATTTGACCGATCCTGCGCCTGCGACAACTTTCAGCCATCTTGACGCATTCATCGTGCTCGAGCGCAAGATTGCAGAGAAGGGAATCTATCCCGCTGTCGATCCACTTGCTTCCACTAGTCGCATTCTCGATCCGCAAGTTGTTGGCGAAAGACAGTACAAAGTTGCGCGACGCGTGCAGGGAATCTTGCAGCGTTACAAGGATCTACAGGACATCATCGCAATTCTCGGCGTCGACGAACTTTCCGAAGAAGACAAGTTGGCAGTTTCGCGCGCGCGCAAGATTGAGCGATTCCTTTCGCAGCCGTTCTATGTCGGAGAAGTCTTCACCGGACTTCCAGGCGTGACTTGCTCGCTCGAGGACACGATCGATAGTTTCGAACGACTTTGCAACGGCGAAGGCGATGACCTTCCCGAGAGTGCGTTCATGTATGTCGGCAATCTCGAAGATGCGCGCAAGAAGGCGGCGAAGATGGCTGCGTCGGTCTAAATGGGCTTCGCAGCGACGGATTCCGCTGCGAAGATGCAGACGGGCTTCGCAGCGACGGATTCCGCTGCGAAGATGCAGCTAAAAATGAATGTGTTTATTGATCCCAAGCTGGCTTCTGCCAGCTTGTGGTTTTTCCATCACCATCAAAGAAAATAACCCAGACTCGGTCTGACGGCGGCTGATCTTTGAACATTGCATTCGAAGACAAAGTGGAAAGATTGTCACCATATTGCCATGAAGCCTGACCAACCACTTGGCCGCTCTTGTTCAGCTGAGCAGGAGAGCGCGAAGATGGTTCTCCCAAAAGCGAAATGACTTCCGACTGGCTCATCCCCTTGTGTAATTGTTCAAACTTCCCTGCTTCGGGAATCTGGCACGCAGTCAGAATGAAGGCGAGGCCGCAAAGAATTATGCGTTGAATCATTTGGACAAAGAATAACGATTTTCAGTCGATTGCCGCAAAGAGCAATTCAAGCCACAATGCACAGTCCATGAAAGACCACGCACATATCGCCATCGCTGCACTCGTCGAGAAATTTGGATCTGCGGAGCGAACTCGCATCGAACGCGGAGTGGAGCAAGTCGCCGCCCGTTGGCAAACGATTGACGGCAATGATGCGGTATTCAAAAAATTCTGCCTCGATAGGTTTGTGCCCACAGGTACGGACTTGGTGCGACTGCTCGCACGCATCGAAGGTGCACTTGAGCAGATCAATGGGCACTTGTACGAAATGCATCGCACGCTGCGCCGACACAGCGACTTAGCTGGCGATGACTTTCCTGGCATCGATGACATGTTGGCGACGTTCGATCCTGCGCCAGATTTATCAGAACAGTTTTATCGACAGCAATTGGCGTTTGTTGCACTGCTCAATTTCGAGCGCGCCAATCTGGATTCCATGCTCAAGTCTGGGTCGAAATGGGATACAGACCAATGGGCATCTGTCAGAGTTGCGCAAGCATTCGGTGCGCGTATTCCAAAGGAGCTCTCTGAAAAAGCGCGCAAGATTGGCCACGCAGCATCGCAGTGGGTTTCGCACTTTCATATTCCAGTTGGAACATTGGTCGATTCGACGGGTAAGCGTTGGTTTGCGGAAGATCGCGCGCTGCTTACACACTGGCTGGTGCGCGAGGAAATCAAGGCGCAATACAACAATCCAGAGGGACTCCCCCGCCAACGTGCGCTTGCTGGAGTGATGGCGCGAGCGATCGATGGCGGCGTTCCTAAGTCGGTGATGGATCGCACATCGAAAGGTGATTGGAATTCACAGACCAACACGATCGGTGAAATCGCCATCAAGGCGGACGAGACTATGGGGCTTGCTCGATATGAGCGGTGGATTGAACAGTTCAATCTTGCACGCGAATTTGATGCGCACTATCCAGATCACCCAACTGCCATTGCGCGCAAGTTCGAACTCGCACGCGAAATGTCCGAGAAAGATGTCGAGCGACTATTGACCGACTTGCTCGATCATCCGACGCGAAAGGATCTTGCGGCATATTTGCGCAAGCGCCTCGGGCGAGATCTCGAACCATTTGATATCTACTTTGACGACATCGCCGAATCGCGACCCGCATCGGAAATGGATACTGCAGTTGCGGCACGTTTTCCAGACGAAAAGGCTTTCCAAGCAGCGCTTCCGCAAGTGCTGCGCGACCTTGGATATTGCGCGAAAGATGCAGACTTCTTGGGAACGCGCATCAAAGTGGAAATTGCCAAGGGATCCGGTCATGCGATGCGACCGCTGCTGACTGAATATGGCGCGTGGTTGCGGACGAGTCGACTGAAGGATCAACTCGGGTGGGATGGCTTTGATACTGCGATGCACGAACTTGGTCATAATCTCGAGCAACTCTGCTCGACATACTTTGCGCCGCGACCTGCGCTGCGCAATGTTCCAAACACGGCGTGCACAGAGGCGTTTGCTTTTCTCTATCAATCACTTGGCAAGCGCGTGCTTGGGATCGAAGCGACCGATGGTGCCGACCGCGCATTTGCAATCGATAGTGTGCAGACGATGCTTGCTGCGTGCCAAATTGCTGGGCCGAGTCTGCTTGAACTTCAAGTCTGGCGCTGGCTGTATGCAAACCCAACTGCAACGGCGGAGCAACTGCGAACAGAAGTTCTTGCAATTGCTGATCGACTTTGGAAGCAGTTCTATGAGCGCGATTTCGGCGCAGATCCTTTTCGATTGCTCGCGGCGTATCAACACATGATCGGACATCCGCTGTACTTGGCGGATTACACACTTGGTCATGTAATGAGTCACCAGATTCGATCGTTCATGCGAACCAAAGATATTGCAACGGAAACTCGCCGCATCACTTCCATCGGACGCTTGACGCCCGAGTTATGGATGCAGCGAGCGGTTGGCAACGGTGTCTCGGCGAAGGCTCTCTGCGAAGATGCGGCGGGGTCGCTCGCTCGCGCCTGACCTTCGGTTTCCCTGCGAGATAGGCGGCGCACAGTGTCAAAAAACCGACAGGACACGCCCATTTCAAGGGTGTGCCGAGGGTGTGACTAGCGGTTTGCGAAAGCTTTACGCGCTGAAACTGGAACCGCAACCACACGATGTCGTGGCATTTGGATTGTTGAATACAAATCCGCGTCCCATGATTTCATCTTTGAAGTCGATCGTTGTTCCGTTGAGATAGAGGTACGACTTTGGATCGCACACAACTCTCACCGTAAATGGTTCGCCAGCAGATTCTGCGACTGCTGTTGCGACAGCAACCGAGCCTGCGCCTTCGTTTGCGCCTGCCTTGGCTGCCCGACGCCCATAAGAATATGACCAGCACTCATCAGAATCTTTCTGGACTTCGGTGAGATCAAGGATGTAAGAAAAACCAGAACAACCTCCACCCTTCACGCCGACTCGTAAGCAGATTTTTCCTGCGTCGAGTCCTTGCTGTTGGATGATGGTGTCGATTTCGCGAGCGGCGGTTTCAGTCACATGTAGAGGCATTTCAAACTCCTTTAGGCGTGTTGAGTCACCGGCATTGGTGATTGACTCGCCGGCGACGCGCCGGACTTCTTCTTCCAATCTTCGATCGCGCTGCGAATGGAATCTTCGGCAAGCACGCTGCAATGAATTTTCACTGGCGGCAAGCTGAGTTCTTCGACGATCTGCGTGTTGCGAATCGTCAATGCCTCGTCGACGGTCTTGCCTTTGATCCACTCGGTAGCGAGCGAAGAACTTGCGATTGCGGATCCGCAACCGAAGCATTTGAACTTCGCATCTTCGATGATTCCTTGCTCGCTAACTTTGATCTGCAGTTGCATCACATCTCCGCACTCTGGAGCGCCGACGATGCCGATGCCGATGTCTTTGCGTGCGGCGACTTCCTTGGAAGTGCCAAATGCACCGACGTTTCGCGGATTTTCGTAATGTTCGATGACTTTATTGCTGTATGCCATATTGTTTACTTTCTGTTTTTAGTGATACGGGTGTTCCAAATAATCTTTCTAAATCAAACTTCGGTCGTAACAATCTTTCTAAAACTGACTTGGGTCGTAATGATCTTTCTAAATCTCTCTTGGGTTATAAAAGGCTGCATACTCAAACTAATGCGCTTGCCAAACAATCTTTGAAAGATCTACTCCTTCTTTATGCAGATCATAAAGTGGACTGAGCCGACGAAGGTGATTCACCGCAGTTTCGATCATCACGATTGCTGAATCGATTTCCGCTTCGGTTGTCCATCGACCAAGTGAAAGTCGCAATGATGAATGAGCAAGATCATCGCCGATTCCAAGGCTCTTCAACACATACGAAGGCTCGAGACTTGCGCTGGTGCAAGCGGATCCTGATGAACAAGCGATTTCACGCACGCCCATCATCAAGCTTTCGCCTTCAACAAAACCGAAAGAGATGTTTGAAATGTTGGGGAGGCGCTTTGTTGGATGACCATTGACAACCGTGACTTCGATCCGCTTCTTCAATTCTGCCTCCAAGCGATTTCGCATCGCCAAAAGTCGATTTCCTTCAGATTCCATTTCGTTGAAGCACAGTTCGCACGCCTTGCCAAATCCCACGATTCCGCTGACATTCTGCGTTCCTGAACGCATTCCGCGTTCCTGTCCGCCGCCATCCTGTAATGCTTCCAAACGAACGCGCGGCTTTCGTCGACGAACATAAAGACCGCCAACTCCCTTCGGCCCGTACATCTTGTGGCCGCTCCAAGAGAGAAGGTCAATTTGATCCGCTTCGACATTTGTCGGCATCTTGCCAACCCATTGCGTCGCGTCTGTGTGAAAAATCACTTCCTTTTCATGGCAGAGTCGGCCAATTTCCGGCACTTCATTGATCGTTCCAAGTTCATTGTTCGCCCACATGATCGAGACCAGAATCGTATCGGGCCGCAAAGCCGCCTTGACCATTTCAGCGGTGATCACACCATCAGGCGGAGGCTGGATGAATGTCGCATCGAATCCTTCGCGCATCAGACGGCGAATGGGATCGAGAACAGCTTTGTGTTCGTGAGCAGCAGTAATGATGTGTCCGCGACCTGTCTGCCCCGCTGCAGCGCGAGCGTAAATTTCCGCCGCACCTTTGATAGCGAGGTTGTTGGACTCGGTTGATCCAGATGTGAAGATCACTTCTTTCGCCTGAGCGCCGATCAACTTCGCCGCGTGTTCGCGGGCAATTTCGATGCCGTCTTCTGCTTGCCAACCGAATTGGTGGTTGCGCGATCCCGCATTTCCGAACATTTCGGTGAAATAGGGAAGCATCGCTTCGACGACCTTTGGATCGCATCGAGTCGTGGCGGCATGGTCGAGGTAGATTGGACTATTGGATGTTGAACTATTTGATGAAATCACAGAATTCCTTCTTGTAAGTGAGACTCATTCTCAATTACGTATTGTAGTAGAGACTTTACCCTGAACAAGGCAACGGCATGAAAATTATCGAAAATGCTGAGAAACTGAGCGAATGTCGAGGCGGAGCACTCGTCCCAACCATGGGAGCGCTTCATGAAGGCCACGCATCCTTGATTCGCGCTGGAGCTGCGAGTGACCGCCCCGTCTTGGTAACCATTTTCGTCAATCCGACGCAGTTTGGCCCCAATGAGGACTTTGCGAGATATCCAAGGACTCTGGATGCTGATCTGAAAATCGCAGAAGCCGCAGGCGCATCGGCTGTTTTTATTCCAACCGTCGAATCAATTTATCCAAGCGGATTGGCGAACGCAGCATCGCATGCGGCGCAATTTCCGTTGCCTGCGATTGCAACCACCCCACTTCTGGAAGACGCAATTCGGCCAACACACTTTGGTGGAGTTTGCCTCGTCGTCAGTCGACTTTTCGATCTCTGCGAGCCATCACTTGCATTCTTTGGCGAAAAAGATTTTCAGCAACTTCGGGTGATTACACAGATGGTTGAAGAAAATTCTTCACGGTGGAAGACTCTGAAAATTATTCCTTGCGCAACCATTCGTGAACTAGATGGACTGGCGATGAGCAGTCGCAATCGATTTCTCGATCCTTCGCAGCGAACCGCGGCACTTGGTATTTCTCGTGCATTGCAATCTGCTGCAAATTGTTCAAGCGTTACTGCCGGCGAAAAATTGATGCTCGAAACGTTGGATCAGTACGGACTGAAAACCCAATACGCTGTCATTCGCAGCGAAAAAACGCTGTGCGCCGCCGAATCTGGCGCGAAATTCGCTCGTGCACTTATCGCTGCGAAGCTTGGAGAAATTCGACTGATTGACAACGCTTCTGTTGGGATCTCGTCCATAAATGGTTAGACTCTCTGAATGCGCAAGACTTCCGCTGCGATTCTCTCGCTTGTGTTGAGTTCTCTTCTGCCGACTGCATATGGTCAATTCGGTGGTGGGTACGCACCTCCTCAGCCACCATCGCCGCCACCGACGGAAACTCCAGCAGTTCCAGTTCCGCCAACCGTTCCGGCACAAACTGCGCCAGTAAATCCCACTGAAGAAGAGATAAGAAAATACGAAGAAGAAACCGCTCCGCCGGATGCAAAGCCTGTGCAACCAAAGCCGGCAGAACCAAAGCCTGCAGAACCAAAGCCTGCAGAACCAAAGCCTGCGAATCCAGTTGATCCAAAAATCGAACAAGCAAAGCGCATCGAGTGCAAAGCACCAGAGAAATCATGGGTTGCAAGGATGGATCCTGCAGATCAGAAAGCCTTGGAAGAAGGACTTGGCTATGCCCTTCCACCGATGAACGCCAATGTGAAGTGGGTCGGATCAACTGCGACGAAATCTGCGCCGAATCTTGAAGGGAATGTAGTCATCATTCAAAGCATTGATGTCGGCAACACTGCACCAGCGATCGTTGATCGCATTATTGCTGCCCTGGGAACGATGCCGGCAGATGACGCCGTCATCGTGGTCGGCGTTCAAGTTCCAAACAAACTTGACCTCGCAAAGAAGCGCCTTGAAAAAAGTGTTACCAAAGGAAATATTTGCATTGATGAAGATGGTCAATGGTGCGACGCTCTTGGTATTTATAAGAAGCCAGTCAATCTGGTTGTTGATCGAAATGGTGTAATTCGATACGTTGGATTGAACGAAAAAGGCGCAGCAGCCGCAGCGAAGCTCTTGCTGGCGGAGCCGAAGAAAATCGTGGAAGTAGCACAAAGGCCTGACGCAACAGCCGCGGCACCTGCAACAGAGAAAGATGTTGGGTTTCCAACCTTTACTGAACCACTCAGCAGCTGTGCAGATTTACGCGGCAAATCAAGTCCTCCACTCACGGTCAAAACATGGCTGACCCAAGAGCCCAATATGAAGGGGAAACTTGTCATCGTTGACTTCTTCGCCACTTGGTGCGCTCCATGTATGGCTGCCAGACCCCACATGAATGAGATTGCCAAGCAATACGCTTCAACGATTGTTGTGATCGGACTTTCCGATGAGAGCAAGAGCAACTTTGAAGAAGGGCTGAGAAAGAGAAACTTGAAAGAGAATGACTTCAACTATGCAATTGCACTCGATCCAACTGGCACAATGAAACAGGGATTTGGAGTTCGTGGGATTCCCAATATCGCCATCATCTCCAACGATGGAATTGTGCGTTGGCAAGGTCATCCAACCAGTCTGACTCCCGCCGTGCTTGATCCGCTCGTCGCAGCAAATGCGCGCCTTTCAGCACCGATTGGAAAGAGCGCAAAGACAGATTCGAGCGAAAGAGGCTGGGCGAAATAATCGCTGTGATCTCGAAGAGCAAATTCTAGAATTCGCGCTCGATCGTTGCGTCGGCGATGGACCAGAGCAATTGACGAGCGGGACTTTCAGCCAAGATTGAAAGGCGCGCCTTGGCTTTGTTGACGAACTCGGCAGCTTGTTCTCGCGCTGCTGCAAGTGATCCGGTTGATTCGATCAAGTGAAGAAGCGTTGGCACATCACATTGTTCGATTGCGAGAATTGTCGATTGACGAATTTCCCCAGTGCAGCGAGTCAGATGCGTGACCAGCGGGAGCGTGAATTTTCCCTTGCGTAAATCAATTCCGAGTGTCTTGCCAACAATCCGTTGTTCACCGACCAAATCCAGCACATCATCCTGAATCTGAAATGCCATTCCAAGTTCCTCGCCGTACAGACGCAGTGCCTCGCACACTGCAGGTGTTGCGCCTGCCAATCGTGCGGCTAATCCACAACATGCGCCAGCAAGCACGCCGGTCTTGCGACGAATGATCTCGAAATATGTCTTGGAATCCAAAGTCAGATCGCCACGATGCGAAAGTTGAAGAATCTCGCCGCTGCAGAGGCGCGAAGTCATTTCTCCAAGCGCGCTATTTAGCCATGATTCGCCGACAGAAGAACAGAGATGAAACGAACTTGAAATAAGAAAATCTCCAAGCATCACTGCAGTTTCGTTGCCACGCAAACTATTGACAGTTTCACCACCGCGGCGCAGATCTGCTTCGTCGAGCACATCATCATGAACGAGAGTTGCCATGTGGATCATCTCGACCACAGCTCCAAGCGTGTCAAGGCTGTCATCGATCGCATGATTTGCAGGACTGACGAGATTGAAAAGTGGATTCGCACGCACTGCCAATCCAGATGCGATCACCAATGTTGGCCGAAGCATTTTGCCTCGATAATTTTCGACATGCCGTGACAAGATATTTACAGCTGGCAGGTCGCTGACAAGTTCCTGCTCGAATCGCTTCGCAACAGCACCCAACCGAGCGGCAAGGGTCGGCAATAACAAATCAGTTTCAGGAAGAAGGCTCATCACTTTCCAATACTAGGGTGATGCCAACGAAAACGCAGAACAATGTTTGACAACAATCTTGCCTATTTTTCTGCGGCGATATAGACAATCCAACCCTCACACGCTTCGCCGCGATGAGATGGCTTGAAGACACCATTGCCTTCGCCGCTTTTTCGTTCCGTTCCTTCCCAATAAACCACCGGCCTATGGAATCCAGCTTCAATCAGGACTTCTTTGATCTCTGGCAATGTCCAAAGTCTCCATCGATAGGTAAATGCACGGCGAATTTCGCTGCCGTCTGGAAAGCGAAAGTGAATGTGATTCACGACATGATGTGTGATGGGATTGACCTTGGCCTGATGCCAGACATAGGTGAACCCATCCAGCGAGCGATCTTCTTCGCCAACCGCCCATGAACCAGATCCACCATATGCATCGACGAAAATCATTCCACCATCTTTGACGTTCTTGCGTGCATTGGTGAAATAATCCAGCAACTGTGCTCTCGTATGAAATACAAAATAACTGAAATTGAGCGCAAGCAAAACATCCGCGCCTTTCGTCCGTACACGATTGACGTCGCCCTTCTTCAATTCGATACGCTTGCGCTGATCAACTGAAAGCGACGAGATCATTTCGCGCCCACGCCGCAGAACCTTCGCATCCAAATCGACGCCGACAGCAGAATTGGTTGCGCGCCACTGAACCCATTCGCGAGACATCAAACCAGTCCCCGAAAAGTCTTCGCGCAAGGTGTGCGGAGTTCGGTTGAGTCGCTTACGAAAAACACGGTCAATCATGATGCAATCAGATTCCGTCCCTTGAACGGAGAGTTCGTAGAGTTCGTGCTTATCTGAATTTTTTGCCGTTCTCCATGATTTCCGGTTGGAGCTCCGAGTTTTCTTCTTCGCCATTGGGGGGCGGAGTCTAGTTGGTCACAGCGCGCTCTGGGGCGATGTTCCTCAACCAAATGAAAACTTCTGAACAATCGGGCTTATCCGTTGCAATTCGCACCAAAAGTGTGGACCACTTTCCAGCCGAATCGAATGTGAACTCTGGGATGGGAGTTGTCGCAAGAGCTAGCGCATCAACTTCCTTCCAATTGATTGACAGCGAGTGATCTGCAGCCGCCTCGGTATCTCGCTGCAACACAACAGCGGGGTTGGACTGGAGGATTGTGAATTTCTCGTCGGTCAATGATTCAATCTGAAAAGTTCCATCTGGATTGACATCGCGAGAGATGCCACTTGGAGACGACCGCAGCGATGAGCGAACTTCGTATCGAACTTGGACTCGACCAAGGGGCTGGAAATTCTCATCAATAAATCGGATGAACTGTTGTTTGCGCCCCTGCCCCCAAAGTTCAAGGCGCACATTCACATTCACTTCCTCACCTGGAGCGATTTCGATATTCGGTCGCAGATCTGGAATTGTGCAGCCACATGTTGCGACAAATCCACGAACTCGAATAGGTTCGGTCGTCCCATTGCGCAGCATCATTGAAATTGGCGGAGGCAATTCGCACTGTGAAACCAACCCACAATCAATCTGCGCTGGAGTAATGGACAACAGTTGCGATTGATCACTCGAGCTCGAATCCACGACCGGCGTCGCAGGAAAGCTTGCGCATCCCAGCAATAACTGCGAGAGGATCACAAGCCCGACTGGCAATAACACACCTGGCAATCTCATAGTGAAGAAGCGTACGGGGAAATGAATTTGTTTTCCAAAAAACAATCAGTAACAATCAGTAACGATAGATCGCTGCTTTGTAAGGACCATCCACTGGAATTCCCATGTACTGCGACTGTTTTTCGGTCATCTTGGACAATCGAATGCCCAATTTGTCCAAATGAAGTCGAGCAACTTTCTCATCAAGAGACTTCGGAAGCGTGTAGACCTTCTTCTCGTACTTTTCTGCGTTTGCATGCAGTTCAATTTGTGCGAGAACTTGGTTGGCGAAGCTGGTGCTCATCACGAATGATGGATGGCCAGTTGCACAACCAAGATTGAGAAGTCTTCCTTCAGCAAGCACGATGATTGATCGGCCGTTGGAGATGACCCATTCGTCAACTTGTGGCTTGATATTCACTTTGCGAACTCCTGGGAGCGCAGCGAGTGAAGCCATATCGATTTCGTTATCGAAATGTCCGATGTTTCCAACGATTGCCTTGTCCTTCATTCGCTTCATCAAGTCCGCGGTGATGACATTGCAATTTCCTGTTGCGGTGATGAAGAGATCTGCGGTCTCGACAGCATCTTCGACGGTGACGACTTCGTAACCTTCCATGGCTGCTTGCAGCGCGCAGATCGGATCGATCTCTGTCACCTTCACTCGGCAACCTTGACCTCGAAGACTGTGAGCGCAACCCTTGCCCACATCACCGAAGCCGAACACAACAGCTGTCTTGCCGCCCAACATCACGTCTGTGGCGCGCATGATTCCGTCCACACATGAGTGGCGGCAACCGTACAAATTATCGAATTTGCTCTTCGTTACAGAGTCATTCACGTTGATCGCAGGGAACAAAAGTTGCTTTAATTCCTGCATCTGACCAAGTCGGTGAACACCCGTCGTTGTTTCTTCGCTCACGCCGCGCACACTTGGTGCGATGCGTCCAAACATGCCAGGAAAATTCTTCGACAAGTCATGCAAGAGTTGCAATACGACTTGAAATTCTTCACTATCCGCAGTTGCAGGATTTGGAATTTCGCCGGCCTGTTCGAATTGAAGTCCCTTGTGAACAAGCATCGTCAAATCTCCACCGTCATCGAGAATGAGCGTTGGTCCCTTTGCGTTCGGCCAATTCATGGCTTGATATGTGCACCACCAATATTCTGGGAGCGTTTCGCCCTTCCACGCAAAGACTGGAATACCAGCAGGTTTTTCAATCGTTCCCTTTGGCCCAACAGCAACTGCCGCGGCAGCGTGATCTTGTGTCGAGAAAATATTGCATGACGCCCACCGCACTTCTGCGCCGAGGTCAACGAGAGTTTCGATCAACACCGCGGTTTGAATGGTCATGTGCAAAGAGCCAGAAATGCGTGAACCCTTCAGCGGATTCTTGCCGGCATATTCCTTGCGAAGCGACATCAGACCAGGCATTTCAATTTCAGCCAGTTCGATTTCTTTGCGCCCAAAGCGAACAGATTCGGCCGACAAATCCTTTACAAAGAATGGTGGATTCGCCGTGAGCGAGAGATTTGTGTTCATGAAGTTGGTCATTTTTACGGGTGCGGTTGCTGTTGTGGTCACTTGAAATGTCCTTGTGGGGAGAGATGTTGCTGAACTATCCGTTTATCCGGATGGAAGCATCATAGCCACCCAACCGCAAAAGTCCAGCCTTTAACTTCGCTGCCTATGATGCAACTTTTACGCAACATCCACCCCCCCCCCGAAAGAACAACACGAATGAACAACATGAAATCCCGAATCACTCTCTGTGTAACGACCATCCTGACACTCGCCGTTGGTGCATCACTCGGCGCTTCCAAGAGTGCGCCAACTGCGAAGGGATCCCCATATCCGCTTGCGACATGCCCAGTTTCTGGCAAGCCACTCACCAAGGATGCTGTGATCTTTGTTATGGAAGACAAAGCAAACGCCCTCAATGACGGACGAGAGATTCGACTTTGCTGCGGTAATTGCGTCGAACCGTTCAAGACAGATCCATCAAAGTTTCTCCCTGCGATCGACGCCGCGATCATTGCACAGCAGAGCGCTCGTTATCCACTGACCCACTGCGTCGTGATGACCGATGATGAATTGCCTGCAGCAGGTTCGCCCGATGCAGACAAGTTGAAGGAAGTTGTTGTGTTGAATGACATGGTCAGACTCTGCTGCCCAGGCTGTATGAAGAAGCTCAAGAAAGATCCGACGAAGTACCTCGCCGACATCAATGCAGCCGTGATCGCAACGCAGACGAAAAATTACGCGCTTGTCACTTGCCCAATTTCTGGCGAGGCTCTTCCTGCAGAACCAACTGATATCGTGATTGGCGAAAGACTTGTGCGATTGTGCTGTGGAGGTTGCGCAGACAAAGCACGCAAGGATCCAACGGCGATGTTTGCGAAACTTGACGCGGGAACAACCAAATCTGCACCAACTGCGCCCACAAAGCCAGCTGCTCCAGCAACCACGACGAAATGATTTGCGCTCGGTAATGCCCATGATTCCAAGCAAATTGAGCGCCCCAACACTGGGGCGCTTTTTTCTTTTCCTGCTTGCGCTTTGCGCATTTGAAGGATGCGCCTCCCGGCCGAAAGCCCCCCAGACCGTTGTCACGACAGCCGCAACGACAACAACCGTCACCACCACAGAATCAACGGCAACAGATGTCTTTGAACTCGATGAAGCCACCATCGCAGATTTGCAACTGCGTATGACTAATGGCAAAGACACAGCGCGCTCACTGACCCAAAAATATCTCAGGCGAATTGAAAAGATCGACCGCAATGGTCCAACTCTGAAGAGCGTGATCGAACTGAATCCTGATGCGCTTTCGATTGCAGATGCGCTCGACGAAGAGCGCAAGATTCGTGGATCACGCGGTGCGCTCCATGGAATTCCTGTACTCATCAAGGGCAATATTGCGACCGCAGATCGAATGACGACGACCGCTGGATCATTTGCACTCGAAGGATCTATCGCTCCTCAAGATGCCTTCATTGTGAAGCAACTTCGCGCGGCGGGAGCTGTGATCATTGGAAAAACCAATCTGAGCGAATGGGCAAACATGCGATCGACACATTCGTCTAGCGGTTGGAGCGCAATCGGTGGACAGACGAAGAATCCATACGCACTTGATCGCAATCCATCAGGATCAAGTTCAGGATCAGGATCTGCTATTGCGGCAAACCTCGCAGCGGTCGCAGTTGGAACCGAGACCGACGGTTCAATCGTCTCGCCGGCGAACAACAATGGATTGGTCGGCATAAAGCCAACACTTGGACTTGTCAGTCGAACGGGAATCATTCCAATTGCGCATAGCCAAGACACCGCAGGACCAATGGCGCGGACTGTCACCGACGCAGCGATTTTACTCGGCGTACTTGCGGGAAATGATGATGCAGATCCGATCACCGTCGAATCGACTTCGATGGGCAAGCGCGAATACACCGCATCGCTCGATCGCAATGGTCTGCGTGGCGCGCGCCTCGGCGTTGTGCGTGACAGGTTTATGGGATATAGCGAAGACGTCGATCTGGTGATGGAAGCTGCGATTGCGGATCTGAAGCGCCTCGGCGCAATCATCGTCGATCCTGCAAACATTCCAACGCTTGGCAAGTTTGACGAAAGTGAGTTGACTGTGTTGCTCTATGAATTGAAGAACGACCTACCGAAATATTTTCGGTGGTTTGGTGATAAGTCTCCCATGCATTCGCTCGCCGATGTGATTGCGTTTAACAAACGAAACGCTTCGCGCGAGATGCCGTTTTTCAAGCAGGAACTTTTCGAGATGGCTGAAGCGAAAGGGCCATTGACTGATCAACAATATCTTGATGCTCTCGCGATGAATCGTCGGCTCGCAGGTCCCGAGGGAATCGATGCCGTCATGGATCAATATCAACTCGATGCTCTCGTTGCACCCACGAATTGCGAAGCGTGGTTGACCGACCATGTCAACGGTGATGCTGTCAGCGGTGGAAGTTCATCACCTGCCGCAGTTGCGGGCTATCCCACAATCACCGTCCCTTCTGGGCAAGTGAACGGATTGCCTGTGGGCATCTCATTCTTTGGGCGTGCGTGGAGCGAACCACGACTCATCAAGTACGCATTTGCGTTTGAGCAAGGAACAAAACACCGTAAATCGCCGATGTTTTACGAATCAATTACGCCTTCGCCCGGCGCGTCATCAGCGCGCTGAAAAGTCCAGGGCCACGAACATCCACGCCTGGAGTGATGCGCGACCAGCGATCAAGATTCAATCCACTCGCGCGTGCCCACACCTTTGCATCGCGCTGGGAAAATCCAAGGTGCTGATGGCCCATCGTTGTGCGATATTCACTGCGATCATGTTCGACCATATCGATGACGAGCAATCGTCCTCCCACCTTGAGCGTGCGAGCCAATTCGATCACCGCCGCAGATGGATCGTCGACATGATGAAAGAGCAACATCGCAACTGCTGCATCGAGTGCGCAATCCTTCAACGGCAACTTCATCACATCACCTTGGTGAAATTCAATATTGCGTACGCCGCTCAACCTGCGCTTGGCAGCGTCGATCATCGCCGCCTCGCGGTCGATTGCTAGAACTCGTCCAACATACGGAGCGATTCGCTGCGAAACCTCGCCAGTTCCACAACCAATATCTGCGACGACCCACTTGGGATCTAAGAGGCCCAAGACCGCATCGGAACCAATGAACTCTCCGAAAAGTGTGCGGCGAATCGAATCCCATTCCCCGCCAATTCTGCCGAAGAAACCCGTACTTCCCATTCTGCGAGATGCGATGACTGCTGCAAGTCTTGCGTCATCATCGTTTGATTGCGGAGTGGATTCCAATCGCGTGCGCGTCAATATCCACAGTGCGCGAACCTCGCTCGAAAGTATCGACGAATCGGCTCGGTACAAACTGGTTGTCCCTTCCACACGACGAGTCACAAACTGTGCATCAAAGAGTGGCTTGATATGCCGACTCGCCGTTGACTGTGGCATCTGCAGCGCTCGTGCAATTTCTCCAACTGCCAACTCGTGCGCTTCAAGTGCTCGCAAAACTCGAAGACGAGCAGGATCGCTCAACATCGCAAGTAGCGCAGCCCACTCCTTCGTGGCCATCACTTTGGAATCGGATCGCAACGAATTCGTTGATGCGCCTCGCGCTCGCGAATCACGTGGCATTCTTTTGGATTTCCATCTCGTTAAATACCCGGCGGCAATGCAGTCGATGCATCGAGCGGGACACCTTGCATTTGAAGTGCTTGAATCACGCGGGGATCGGCTGCGGATATTCCGTATGCCTGACGCAGGCGACGCGTCGCTTCTGCCTTGTTTCCAAGGCTAAATTGCAACATCGCCAATTGATAGTACGGCTCGGTCGTGCGCGGTCGCACTGCGCCGCTATCCACTTCGATCGCCGATTGAAATGCGAGAATCGCGCTGTCATTATCTTTCAACTTGATCGCGTACAAACCCAGAATGAGATATGGCTCAGTTCGACCAAGCGACGCACCAGCGCCACGCAAAAGTTGGAAAAGTTGACCAGTGTCACCTTGGCGATACATCACTTCAGCGAGCGCTTCAATGATTTCCATGTTGCCTGGCGAATGATCGTTTGCAGTCTCGAGACAACGCCGCGCAGTTACAAGGTCTCCCAATTGAGACATCGCAACGCCATAGCCATATTCACCTTTCCAAAGTCCAGGCGAATTGATCGTGACGGGCTGAAATTCGTCAGCAGCTTTCTGCCATTCGCCAAATTCGAGATAATGATTTCCCAAATCGATCGACTGCTCGGTCGAACGAGGACTTTGACAACCTGCAAGAGTCATCGAAATCGAGGCGAACGAAAAGGCGATCCATCGCACGGTAGTGTGGCAGTCCATTAGAAAAGATTGTACGGTCATCCTTGTGGAACGACGAGCCGACAATATCTGGCTGCCTATGGCTCTTGCACGGCACGATGTACTGGGGGGAAACTTTCACTTTGACTGGTTCTTAGGGCGAATTGCGGAATGCGCCAATGACGATGCGCGAGTCGTTCGCACAATGCGATGCCACGCCCGTATCGACATTTCTCTTGCCGCCGAGGGCATCGCCATAGAACCGCTCGATGATCATCGCTGGTTCTATCTATTTCTCTCACAGACGCACAAACTTTCGCAAGGTCGAGGAGTGGTCACACCGATTGCGCGTGGATGGTGGCGGGGAATCAATTCAACCGATGGATCGGCCAATGAGAACATCGAATTGCGCTGGGATGCGGATCCAACGATTCGCCGATGTTGCATCACTCCCCCGCGTGGAAGTCGTCTGCTCACTTTGGATTAGGCTTCGCATATGGGAATCGTGCAATGCGCTGCGCTTGAAAATATGTGTCGAGTCCGCTGATACACGCTACCTGCGCATCCTCAAGTCGAAGGCTTCCATCTGAATCGAGAAGACCATCGTTGATGAAAACGTGATCGATTTGACCGATCATCAGCCGAGTGTCATTCAATTCGATTTTAATTTCTTGGACAAAGCTCATACCGATCTGCACTGGGGCTTCTTGCACAAATGGCGCAGTGAATCCCATTGCATATCGAGGCGTGAATCCACACGCCTTGAATTCAGAAACATCTTTTTCAAACCGCGCAGATGTGTAATGCGCCTGCTCCACATGCGCCGTCGAGACATGATTGATTGTGAAAAAGCCAGACGAAATAATGTTTTTGTATGTATGACTTTGTTCGCCGATTGGTCGCTGAATAAAGCCAAGAAGCGCGGGATCGGAACCGAGGTGCACAACCGAGCTGAAAATCGCGAGGTTTTCAACTCCATCACTCCCAAGAGTGCCGATCAGATTCGCCGGCTTATAGCCACTGAGACTGTTGACCAGATTGACACGAAAGTTGCGTTCCATCTGAAGAATTCCCGCTCGATCGAAATATTGCATAATGAAATGTAGCACCTTCGCTGTTGCGATAGCCTCCCACGCATGTGGATGATCTATTCAACTGCAACAATCTTCGCGCTACTCGCGGGAATATTTGGAATATCGATCATCTTTGGATTGCCGGGCATTTGGTTTATGATTGTGCTGGCAGTTGCCAATGAAGTTGTCGATGCTTGGTGGTTGGGGTCGCAAGGCGGATGGCTTGCGTGGTCGGCAATTGGAGTTGCAGTCATTATCGCACTCGGTGCCGAAGCAGTGGAATTTCTTGCGGGTGCTGCGGGCGCGAAAGCTGGTGGCGCATCGAAGTGGGGAATGATTGGCGCGCTGATCGGCGGAGTAATTGGCGCACTCGTCGGAACAATATTCATTCCAATTCCACTTATTGGAACGCTTGCAGGCGCAATGCTCGGCGCTGCAGTTGGTGCAATCTGCGGAGAAATCGGCGGAGGCGGAAGATCTCTGAAAGGTTCGATCGCACCCGCTGCAGGTGCGGCGGGCGGGCGACTTGTTGGCACACTGGCCAAGATCCCATTTGCTATTGCTGCGTGGCTCGTGTTAGTTGTCGGCGCGTTTTGGCGGTGATCCCGCCAATGTTTTCATAACGCGCACGCGCGAGTGATCTTCTCGACGATCTCTGCAACTGGAACGAGCGACTGCGAATTCGCATCGAGATCCTTCAGGGCAACCATCCCCTGCTCGAGTTCTGCGCCGATGATCACGGCGAATCTCGAACGACACTTTCCCGCCTCGCTGAGAATCTTGCCAACATTTCGCGTTGCCTTATATGTATGCCGCACATGTAATCCCAGTCGGCGCATGCGTGCAGCAAGTTGCGCAAGTAATTGATCCGCCGCCTCAGCTCCTGCCGAAATGAGAAAGACATCAGGCCGCGGCAAGAGTGATTCACCTTCGTCTGCAGGAAGTTTTCCTCTGTCCTTCAGCACAAGTCCAAGCACAACATCGCCCATTCCAAATCCAACTGCGGGCATTGATGGACCACCGAAGAGTTCAATCAACTTGTCGTATCGACCGCCGCCAGCAATCGCGCGTTCCGCTCCGCTTGCTTCGTGAATTTCAAAGACGGATCCCGTGTAATACGCCAAACCGCGCACGATTCCAAGATCAATATCGCACCACGTACCAAGTTGGGCAGCGCAAAGTTTTCGCGCAAGTTCCGCCAGCGGCTCCGCGTCGGCAACATCACATCCGAGCGCTTTCCCAATCGCCGCAGCATCGCTATCAATCGACAATTTTGTTCGCGCAAGTTCTCCAAACCGTTCAAGTGCCGATGCACTCAGGCCAATCGCAAGTGCACGCGCATCGAAATCCTTTGCTTCCATCTTGTCGCGTCGATCGAGCAACGTGAACGCTTCCGCCAATCGGTCGGCGTCAACTCCCAGCGCCCGCAGTCCAGCGGCGACGGCACCACGATGACTCAACTTCACTCGCACATCTGCTGGCGTCAATCCCAAACGCTCGAGCGCGACAACCGCAGTCGAAAGCACATCAACTTCTGCCTGCGCACCTTCGATGCCGATCAAATCAACGTTCCACTGGATGAATTCTCGAAGTCGCCCTCGCTGCGGCCGTTCCGCGCGAAAATGCGTTGGTATTGCAAACCACTTCACGGGTATTGGCAATCCACCCGCCCGCGCAGCAACCATTCGCGCGAGAGTTGGCGTGAATTCTGGGCGAAGCGCATAATCGTCATCGCCGCCTGCTCTGCGAAAACTGAAAAGTTCGTTCACAATTCCTTCGCCACTTTTCACCGTATAGAGCGAGAGATGTTCAAACGTCGGGCCGTCGATTTCCTCGAATCCGTGCACGACAGATGCGTGTCGCCATGCACCTTCGATATGACGACGAATGGCCATATCACGAGGATAAAAATCTCGCGTTCCCTTTGGAGCTTGATGATTTGCCTGCGACGCCATAATGCATGAGTGTAGAGAGCCATTGTGATTGCGTGCGCTTGTAGGCTTGGATGATGCTCACCAAACGACAACAGTTGATCCGCGTCATCTTGAGCGGCGGAATCGGCAGCATGTTGGAATGGTTTGATTTCGCGGTCTATGGATATCTCGCATCGGTGATCGCGCGCGTCTTCTTCCCCACAGAAGATCCAGTTGCGGGAACATTGAGCGCCTTCGCAGTCTTTACTGTTGGCTATTTGATGCGACCAGTCGGCGCGGTGCTCTTGGGCAATATCGGTGATCGTCTTGGACGAAGGTCGATGTTGCTCTGGTCAATTCTTCTTATGGGAATTGCGAGCACGCTGATTGGATTACTCCCGACGTACGCACAAATTGGAATCTTCGCCCCGATTGGACTGGTCATCTTGCGCATGATCCAAGGGATTTCTGTCGGTGGTGAATACACAGGCGCAATGACATACACCGCAGAGATTTCACCGCACGAGCACCGTGGATTCGTCAGCAGTTTGGCATCCGTTGGCGCACTCATGGGACTCTTGCTTGGATCTGCAGTTTCGTGGCTGCTCCAATCTCAATTGTCAGACGCGGATTTAATTTCGTGGGGATGGCGTCTGCCGTTTCTCGCAGGTTTCTTCATTGCACTCGCTGGAATTCTCATTCGTGAGCATCTGCCCGAAACAGAATCCTTCGCAGAAAACGTAGAGAAATCACAAAGCACTCCAGCCTTCATCGCATTCACTTTGCACTGGCGAACACTCATCCAGTGTGGACTGATCGTTGCGGGAGCAAACATCGTTTTCTATACCGCCTTCGTTTACTTCCCGGAATATGCGGCAACACTTCCAGGTGCGAAAGCGGGACTCTCAGAAGGATTCAACGCGCTCGTCCTCTTGCTGCAAATTGTGATCATCCCAATCGGAGGCTGGCTTTCAGATCGATATGGTCGAAGACGAATCAGTCTTTTATTCACGTGGTTCTTGCTGCTTGCAATCATTCCGACATTTCAACTTGGGACTTCTGGAAAACTCGAAGACCTCATCATTGCTCAGATCATCCTCTCACTTCCGATTGGGGTTCTCTTTGGAATTCAAGGGGCAATGCTGGTAGAAATCACGCCAGCTATTCCGCGCTGCAGCATTTTCTCGATTTCATACGGCTTGACCATGGCCATCTTTGCGGGCACTGCGCCACTCTTGGCAACATGGATGATTCAGAAGCAAGGATGGAGACACGGCCCTTCGATCTATGCGGCGATATTTACTGTCGTGTCGCTCGTGGCGCTCTATCGACTTGGCGAAACGAACACACCAACTGCAAGCATCACCACTCCGGTCCGCCCGAATATCGACCAAATACGTCCGCCATCGCATTGACCATTTCGCCAAGCGTGCATCGTCCGTGTGCAGCAGCGACGAGCGCAGGCATCGTGTTTTCATCTGATCGGGCGACACGGCGAATTTCGTCAAGGCAACGACGAACAACATCTGCGTCTCGACTTTTTCTGAAAGCACTCAATCGATCGCACTGCACTGTTTCGACTGTGTGCGGAATCTGCAGAATCTCCATCGTGCGTTCTTCATTTCCTTCTGGATACGCATTCACGCCAACGATGATTCGATCTCCCGCTTCCATCTCCTGCCCAACGCGGTAACTCGCCTCTGCGATTGCGCGTCGGAAATATCCCTTGTGAATTCCCGCGACAACTCCGCCCATTTCGTCGATCTCACGGATCATGCCGTCTGCGTCCGCCTGCATTTGATCGGTGAGCGCTTCGACATACCACGAACCACCAAGCGGATCGACCGTGCGGTGAACACCAGTTTCGTGCGCAAGAATTTGCTGTGTGCGCAGCGCAACGCGCACCGCGGTCTCGGTCGGCAAGCCGAGTGTCTCGTCCATACTGTCGGTGTGCAAGCTCTGACAACCACCGAGAACACCAGCCATCGCTTGATATGCAACGCGCACAATGTTGTTCAGCGGCTGCTGTTCGGTCAACGAACATCCCGCGGTTTGCACGTGCGTTCGCATCAACCATGATCGCTCTTGCTTCGCACCGAATCGTTCGCGCATCGCGTGAGCCCAAATGCGGCGCGCAGCGCGCAACTTGCAAATCTCTTCGAAGAACTCGTTGTGACTGTTGAAGAAGAATGACAATCGCGGAGCGAATACGTCCACGGGCATACCGCGCTTCAATCCCGACTCGACATATTCCATTCCATCGCGCAATGTGAATGCAAGTTCTTGCGTTGCAGTCGAACCCGCCTCGCGAATGTGATAGCCACTGATCGAGACAGAGTTCCACTTCGGCGTGTGTTTCCCGGCGAATTCCATCGTGTCCACAACCAACTTGACGCTGGCTTCTGGCGGATAGATGAATTCGTTCTGCGCGTGAAATTCCTTCAGGATGTCATTCTGCAACGTCCCGCCGATGCGGTCCCATGAAATCCCACGCTCTTGCGCCATTGCTAAGTACATCGCCCAGATCACAGCCGCAGGTCCGTTGATGGTCTGGCTGACGGTGACATCACCAATTGGGATATCTTTATAGAGCCGCTCCATATCGTCGATCGTGGAGATCGCAACGCCGCATCGACCGACTTCGCCAACTGCAAGAGGATCATCCGAATCACGCCCCATCAATGTTGGCAAATCAAACGCAGTTGAAAGTCCTGTATTCGCTTTCGTTCCCTTTGCATTTTCCAAGAGATATTTGAATCGTGCATTTGTGTCCTCGGCACTACCGAAGCCTGCAAATTGACGCATCGTCCACAATCGACCGCGATACATCGTCTTATGAATTCCTCTGGTGTATGGGAAGACTCCAGCTTCGCCGATGCGGGGCGAAGGTTGCGCTGGGTTAGCAGCATTGACCGCGGAGACAGACTCTGGACCATACGAGGCATCGACTTGATATCCAGAAAGCGTGACAGATTCTGGATCGACGGAAGTGGGTTTCGTAGTCGCAACAGGTGATTTATGTGGAACCGTACTCATAGAAACTCATCCTAGCGTCGATCGATGATCAACCCCACAACAATCGAGGCGGGAATGCAACAACGTTGATCGTGGGATGCAACGGATTTCGCATTCAAATCAGCCCTTTGCAGGATATTCGAAGACTCCGCGACCTGACTTATCGCCCAACCGCCCCGCCGTGACAAGTTGTCGCAGCATCGGACATGGAAAAAACTTTGCATTGCCAAGTTCTCGGTACAGCACCATCATGATGTCGTGACAAACATCGAGTCCAATGAAATCTGCCAAGCGCAGCGGGCCCATCGGGAAATTGCATCCAAGCAACATGATCTGATCAATATCTTCTGGCTTTGCGACACCTTCCATCCACGCATAAAACGCTTCGTTGATCAGCGGCATCAGCACACGGTTTGAAACGAAACCCGCGCGATCATTTGCGGAAACTGGCGTCTTGCCCATTGCACGTGCAAGATCCATTGTTCGCGCAACCGTCTCGTCACTCGTTGCAAGTCCACGAATGACTTCGACCAATTTCATCAGCGGAACCGGATTGAAAAAGTGCATTCCAATCACATGACTCGCGCGCGCGCCAGTAGCTGTTGCGATATCCGTGATCGAAATGGAACTTGTATTGGACGCAAGCACGACATTTGGAGCAAAGACTTCTGCGAATGTGCGAAAGAGTTTCTTCTTGACTTCAGGATTTTCGCTTGCGGCTTCGACAACCCAATCAGCATTCTTGGTTTCAGCGATGGTGGTGACGTAACAGAGCTTCTTCCCAGCAGCAGCAGCAGCGTCTGCGGTCAACTTCTGCTTTTCCACAGCACGTGCAAGAGTCTTGGTGTGATACGCCCGCGCCTTATCGAGTTGCTCTTGATTGATGTCGACCAGGACGGCACCGATTCCAGCCTGCGCCGCTGTCAGCGCAATTCCAGATCCCATTGTTCCCGCACCCACGACCACGATTGTCTTGACTTGATTGGACATAGATCGGGATAGTAATCGACTGTCAATCAGCCATATCTAGCGCCACATCCAACCAACCAGCGCTGTGCGTTAATGCGCCAACAGAGATGCGGTCAACTCCTGTTCGCGCGATAGCCCCGATTGTTTCCAAGCGAACCCCTCCGGAAGCTTCAAGGAGCATCGAAGGGCGCAAGCGATTGCGCAGTTCAACAGCATGTTTCAACGAATCAAGCGAAAAATTATCAAGAAGCGCAATCGTCAGAGTTTCATCTGGCAATGAAAGCAGCGCTTCGAATTGTTCCATCGTGTCCGCTTCAGCGCACACGAATCGAAGGGGCGTGTTTCTCGCTCGCAGATCTTCGACCGCACTGCGAATGCGCCGCGCATAATCGCTGGGCGAAAGGCCAGCGATATGGTTGTCCTTCACGAGGAGCGCATCGGCCAGACCCCATCGGTGCAAATGTCCGCCGCCACAGCGCACTGCATACTTCTGCAACCACCGCAAACCAGGAATGGTCTTGCGGGTATCGCACACCTTTGCCTTCGTACCTGCAACGGCTTCGACATACTTTGCAGTGATCGTTGAAGTCGCCATCGCAATCCCAAGCAGATTGAGCAAGGCTCGCTCGATAGGCAAGATGCTCGTCAGCGGTCCTTCGAGGCGCAGCAATGATGCGCCGACAACAACACGCTCGCCATCAATCGATCCTGCGACCGAATGCGCTTTCAACGCGCTATCTCGAGTGACAAACTCTTCGACAAGTCTCAACCCAGCGCAAACAGCATCCGCCCGAGCAACGACGTGAGCGACGCGAATTGCCGCTGAATCACAGAGACTTTGCGATGTGACATCCTTCGCAGCGCCATCTTCGCAGATGGCCAAATCAACCGTAGCGGCAAGGTGGTCCCGAGATAACTCTCGCCAGAGCAATGGAAGTTCGCAGTCGTTGAAATGAAACACCCCCGCAGTGTAATGCGAGGGTGTTATTGAACGAAAGTTTAAAAAGACAATGACTCAGTTGCGGCGACGGCGACCGAATGCGCCAGCGAGCGCACCAAGCGCAAGAACTGCGGGTGA